>JANWJB010000107.1 GCA_025449575.1 Acidobacteriaceae bacterium | reverse complement strand
TACGTATAGGTGCCGCCCAGCGCGAGGCCGCCATGCAGCCGCTCGCGCACGCTTACGGCGAGAGCGTTGTAATTGGAGAAGGCGATGGAGTCTTCATAGTCGTAGAGCACGCCGCTAATCGATCCGACGGGGGTACGGCCCGGCGCGTCCACCAGTGAGAGGTGCGTGCCTTTGGTGCCGTTGTAGCCGACGTTGAGCACAATGCCGGCGGGCAAAGTGCGTTGCACGCCGAAGGTCCAAGCCTGCACATAGGGCAGCCGATAGTACTTGTTCACCGCATAGTTGCCCTCGCTTTGCGGCGCGGGAAAGCCATTGGCCAGGGTGAGCGGGGGGATCGCCGGAGGGGCAAGGCCCGCGGTTACCTCATTGGTCTGCACATCGGCGTACGGGGGCTCGAAGGCGAAGTCTTTCACGAAGTTGGCGTAGTTCCCCAAGGTATAGCTGATGCCATAGCCGGCGCGAACAATCGTGTTCTTCATAACCCGTGCCGCGATGCCGACGCGAGGAGAAAAGTTGTTGTGGTCCGGATAGATGAGATCGCGGGGAAATTTTCCGGTGTAGGGGCCGATGCCATTCGACAGGACCGTCCCAACCGAGGAAAAGTTGTTTCCAACGTCCAGGGTGGAGAGGCGATCGTACTTCTCCGAATAGGGCGAGTAATACTCGTAGCGCATCCCGAAGAGCAACGTCACGTTGGGGAGGGCCCGCCAGTCGTCTTGCACGTAAGCGTCATAGGCGTTTTCCCGCAGATAGGATGTCTGATAGGGCGCCTGCAAGGAGGTCTGCTGCGGCAGGCCGAGCAAAAAGTCGGCGAAGGCCGAGCCTGTGCTATTGGTCCCCGATCCGCTGGAGCCCGGCTTCTGCGTGTAAAGACCGGTGAAGGTAAAGGAGCCATTGATCGCGCCCCTGCCGCCTCCGGTGGCAATCAGGTTGTTATGCACCCGGCGAATGTCGGCTCCGGCGCGCAGGTTGTGCTTGCCGCGAATCCAAATGACCGAGTCGGAGAGGGAGATGGTCTGGGCGATATTGAAGTTCGGCGCCTGTTGATTGATGCCGGTAAAAGGCGCCATAGAGATGTCGGGGAGCCCATAGAGACGGGGATTGGACGGCAGGCCATTGATATCCAACTGGCCGGCAATGTCGGTGACGTCGGTAAAGAAGTTGCGCCCATCGGTATCGCTGCGATTCCACCTCGCGGTGAGATTGTCGGTAATGCGGCCTTTGCCCAGCGAGTAGCCGGCCTGCACGGAGTATTGATGGCTTTGCTGCTTGCCGCCCAGGCCGGGGAAGAGATTGACCTGATCGGAAGCGGCATGGCTGTAGTTGACGTTGGCATTGATACTTTGCCGCCATCCGGGCGTGCTTTGGCCCTGGAACATGCGGAAAAAGCCGCCGGGGCCTCCACCGCCACTTCCGAAGTTGTGGGTGTAGCGCAATCCGAGTGACGTGGTGTTGGAGCCCTGCGCGGTTAGGAGCCGGTAATTGAGGGTTTGTCCAGGAAGGTTGGGCAGCGGGACGTAATTGAGGAGCGCGGTAGCCTGGGAGGCGATGCGTCCGGGATCGATGGCGTCCAGATTAAATGGCTGGCCGGTTGTGGGATCGTAAATCACAACCGGTTTGCCGTTTTGCATGGTCTGGCTGAAATCTCCGCCGCGCTCGGCGGTCGTAGGCACAGTGGCATAGTCGTTGACCGGAGAGCTGGAGCGCGCTCCGGAGAGATTGAAGAACAGGGTGTCTTTGGTGTCATTGGTGAGCAGATGTGGAATATAGGGCGGCCCAATAAAGGTGAGCCCAAAGCGGTTTTGCGCGTAGCTCGGCTGGGCGCTCTGCGCGCCGCCGATCGAGAAGGGCACGGCGTTGAGGGCGCTGAAACCGCCAATCCAATAGAACGCTCCATGGAACAGGCTTCTGTGGAAGTTGCGGAAGTTGCCGAAACCCCCGCGTCCGAAGCCGGGGCCAAAACCTCTGAAGCCGCCCCCACCGCCGCCCCCACGACCACCACGACCGCCGCCGCCACCGCCACCGCCGCCAAAGCCGCCGCCACCCGGTCCGCCAAAGCCGCCGCCGCCCGGTCCGCCGGGACCGCCGCCGCCGCCTAGAGCGCCATTGAGTTGGGCCTCTTGCCGCATCTGGTCCATATCCACCCCAGCGAAGGGGTTGGTGGAGCCACTCTCGCCGGTAACGGCGACAGATTCCGTGGAGAAGTCGGAGTTATCCGCCAGGGAAGGCAGCGCGGCGCCGGCCGCGCCGGTGTCAATTCCGGTATTCGAAGCGCCTCCCAGGGAGCCCATCAAGTCGAGGTTTTGCGCGCCTCCGGCCTCGGTGTACTGCTGGGGCCGGCGCGCCGCCGGACGGGGAGAATTGAGCTGCGCGGTTCTCTGGATGGTGGAACGTGAAGCCAGAGCCAGGGTGAAATCAACAGGCTCAGTTGCCGTTCCGCTCCCCTCCTCCGGCGTCTGAGCTTCCTTGGTGGAGGAGGCGAAGGCCGCAAAGTCGGTGGCAATCTCATAGTGCGCGGCCGCGGGCAGATGCATGGAATAGGCGCCGTTGATGTCGGTAATGGTCGAATACTTCTGTTTGGTGGCGGTATTGGTCGCCGTGATGTTCACTCCGGGAAGCGGGACCGCGCCCGCCTTTACGGTTCCCCGGAGCACGACGGTTCCCTGGGTCGATGGAGCGGTTGCTGATTCGGTCGATGGGCCGGTTGCCGGCGCGGCTGCCGGTTCGGTTGCCGGCGCGGCTGACGGAGCGGCTGCCGGAGCCATTGACGACGCGGGCACCGATGGTGACCCGGATTGGGATGCCGGGGCAGCCGGGGCTGCTGCCGGCACGCCGCCGGACTGAGCGATGGCGGACGGCCCGAAGCAGAGACAGAGCACTGTCAGGAGCGAGGCTGCAAGGGCAGCCGAAGCGGCTCTGCGATGGCTGCAGGCAGCCGAAAACTGGACAAGCGGTGACTGAAGAGAAAGCCTCTCCGGGCGCAGCGCTACACACATCATTGGGCCAATCCATCCGTTCGGTTTTGAAGATGCTCGGTCGATTTATTGCGGAAGACAGCGAGCAAAGCTGTCCCCAAGTCACCGACCATACATTGCCCGCCCAGGAAAAGCGGCTTCATTGCGCGGCGCCCGGGACCGGTCGGTTGCGACTCCGAACCGGTTTTCCGAATCGTTGTCGGTTAGACGCCTCACCACCGAGTTAGGACGCAGGCCCGCCGCGGAAGCCGGCGGCGCGCTTCCGGGGGGCGGACCGGAGAATCGTGGAGGCGAAAAGGTATAGACTGCCGGGATGCCCGACAACACTCCCATCGCGGCTCCCGCTCACCCTCCCGACCATGTCGAGACCCATTTTGGGTCCTCGGCGCTGGTCCGCGACGTAGTCATCGGAATGGCGGACGGACTGACCGTGCCCTTCGCCTTGGCAGCGGGAATTTCCGGGGCGGTGAACTCCTCCCATCTGGTCGTTGTGGCAGGGCTGGCGGAAATTGCCGCCGGTTCCATCGCCATGGGCTTGGGCGGTTTTATGGCGGCGCAGGGAGACGCGGAGCACTATGCGAGCGAACGCCTGCGCGAAGAGCACGAAATCGTCGAGCGCACCCAGGACGAAGAAGACGAAATTTACGAGATTTTCGAGCACTATGGAGTCCGGAGGGAGGAGAGCCACTCCGTTCTGGAAGCTCTGAAACGCAAGCCGCAGGCCTGGGTGGATTTCATGATGCGGTTCGAGCTGGGACTGGAGGAGCCGCAGCGCAACCGGGCCACCCGCAGCGCGGTCACTATCGCACTCTCTTATATTGTGGGCGGCCTGATTCCCTTGTCCCCCTATATGCTCAAAAGCCCGGGAACGGCCCTCCCTATCTCCGTTGCGATCACACTGACCGCGCTGGTGGTCTTTGGCGCCGTGAAGGGCAGATTGACGGGCGGAGGGGCGGTGCGCAGCGCCATTCAGACGGCGGTGATCGGCGGATTGGCCGCCGGAGCCGCTTACCTGCTCGCCAAGTTGCTGAGCATGGGCTGAGCCGATCCACTTTCAAGCATCTTGAGCGGTGGATGCGCATCTCTAGAGATGGTAGGGGGGTTTTGCATTCGCTGCCCACAAAACTGCCCTTCTGCTCTGTTATTCCAAATACCCAGCTCAGGCAGATGCCAATTGCACTTGTTCCGCTCCTGAAGGAGGACCCCGACAGATGAAAAGCATCGCAGAGACCACAGACACCGCTTTGGGCGAAGAATTCGCTCGGGTGCGCGGGCAGAGCGAGGATCTTTGCCGCCCGCTCTCGCCGGAAGACATGATGGTGCAGTCGTGTTCCGACGCCAGTCCCGCCAAGTGGCATTTGGCGCACACGACCTGGTTTTTTGAAACCTTTATTCTGCGGGAATTTCTGCCCGGCTACGTGGAGTTCGACCCCGATTATCTGTGGCTCTTCAACAGCTACTACAACGCGGTTTCGCGCCAGCCGGAGAAAAAGCTGCGTAGCGGTTTTTCGCGGCCATCGGCGGGCACCATCTTTGCCTACCGCAAGCATGTTGAAGATGAGATACAGCGACTGATCGAATCAAACCTGGGGGATGAAGCCGCGCGCAGAATCATACTTGGCCTCCACCATGAGCAACAGCACCAGGAGCTGCTGGCCACGGATATCAAGAATGCTTTGTGGTCGAATCCGCTGCAGCCTTGTTACCTTGAAGACGATTTCTCACGCAGCGCAACCGCCGCCCCTGCGACATGGATCGACTACGAAGGAGGATTGCGCGAGATTGGATTTGCCGGCGACGGCTTCGCATTCGACAGCGAGATGCCTCGGCATCCGGAGCATCTGCGTCCCTTTCGCCTGGCGTCCCGGCCTGTCACCTGCGCGGAGTATCTGGAATTTATCGAAGACGGCGGCTATCGCAAGCCGGAGCTTTGGCTTTCCGCAGGCTGGCAGAGCACCCAGGATGAGGGCTGGCAAGCCCCGCTCTATTGGAGTAACCAGGATGGGCAGTGGAGCATCTACACCGTACGCGGTGAAGTTCCGCTGACGGATCTGCTGGAGACTCCGGTGTGCCATGTAAGCTTTTTTGAAGCTGACGCATTTGCGCGATGGGCGGGCAAAAGCCTGCCGTTGGAAGCAGAATGGGAAGTGGCGGCACAGCCACTTCCGGTGAAGGGAAATCTGCTGGAGAGCGGGCTTCTTCATCCTCAAGCGTGCCCCGGGCCCGCCCCCGGCGAGCCGGCGCAGATGTATGGCGACGTATGGGAATGGACGCAGAGTCCCTTCGTGGGCTATCCGGGCTTTCGCGCAGTTGCCGGAGCGCTGGGAGAATATAACGGAAAATTCATGTCCGGCCAGATGGTCTTGCGCGGCGGATCGGTAGCCACCCCGGCTTCTCACATTCGGCCGTCTTATCGCAACTTCTTTCCGCCCGCCACCCGCTGGCAGTTCTCGGGAATTCGGCTGGCGGAGCGCTGATTGCCTTCCATCCACATGCAGTGTTTCGTTTTTTTCCGGAGGCGACGAACTTTTGATGACTGCCACCCCCCTTACTAAGCCGTCTTGGGCCGCGCTTACCCCCGTGGGCGAAGAGGTCTTCCGCGGATTGACCGCGCAACCGAAGACGCTCTCTCCCTGGCTCTTCTACGATGCCGCCGGTTCCCGGCTCTTTGAAGCCATCTGCGAGCAACCGGAGTATTACGTCACGCGGACGGAAAGCGCTATTTTGGCTCGCCATGCGGAGGAGATGGTTCGCTTGGCGGGAGCCGGGCGCCGCCTGAGCATTCTGGAGCTAGGAGCCGGCACGGCGGCCAAGACGGGGCAACTGCTGCGCTCCGCTGTGCAGCGCCAGGGGCGCACCGTCTATCGGCCGATCGACGTTTCCGGCAGCGCGCTGGAGGCGGCGAAGAGCCGGCTGGAGGCGGAGCTTCCTTCGCTTACCGTGGATCCGGTGGTGACCGACTACACAAGTGGGCTGGAGGAGATCACCTCCGACTGCGTGCCGGAGGAGCGGCGCATGGTCCTGTATATAGGCTCCAGCATCGGGAACTTTGATCCAGAGGACGCGCACGGGGTATTGCGCAGCGTTCGCGCATCGCTCTCCCCCGGGGATACCCTGCTGCTCGGCGTGGATATGGTGAAGGACCCCGCCTTGCTCTTGGCCGCATACAACGACGCCGCCGGGGTGACGGCGGCATTTAACCGGAATGTGCTGCGGCGCATCAACCGCGAGCTAGAAGCGAACTTCGATCTCGAGCGCTTTCGCCACCGCGCCATCTGGAATTCTGCGCGCGCGCGAGTGGAGATGCACCTGGAGAGCACGATCGCGCAGCGGATCTCGATTCCCGCATTGGAGCTGGAGGTGTGCTTCGCGCGGGGGGAGACCATCCACACAGAAAACAGCTATAAGTTCACCGGCAGGCGCGCGAAGGAGACCTTAGAGCGGGCGGACTTCGAGGTGGAACGGAGCTGGACCGATCCTCAAAGCTGGTTTGGCGTATACCTGGCGCGGGTGAAATAGCGCCCGGATTTGGTCCTGGTGGAACGGATGGAAAACGAGAGTGATAGGCCTTCTGCGTCTTTTGGGGAAAGGTAAAGCGCACCGGCTCCGCCTACCATGATGAAGCAGTCTTAGGCCACTCTCCTGGGCTCGGGGTATCACAGTGAAAGCAATCGCTCTGGTGTTTTCGCTTCTAGCAGCAAGCATCGCGTCCGCGCAAACCAATCCCTCCTGCAAATTGCCGATGTATATTCAGGCCTCGCACAGCACGGCAGACAGCACGACGGCCAATGGAAAGCTCTTTCTTTATGGGCTCAAAGCGGCGGTAACGCAGCACGACGGATGCATCGTCAACAATATGGCCGATGCGCATCTGGGTCTTTTTATCAACACCATGAAGATCCTGAATCCTGCCGGCCAGGACGATTCGTCGGTAATCTCGGTGGCGCTCGCCGTACCGCTGAATGGCGTTCCCATCTATATGGATGATTACGTGATGGTGATCGGCAATTCGGACAACATCAACGGACGGGTAAACGATCTGCTGCAGCGGATCGGCGACACTCTGGACCACTACGGCGCGCAAGGGCAGTAGAGCACGTTTGAATAGAAGCTTGTCTGTGCGCAGCCGTTCCATCACAGGACGACGGCTCTAGCTCCCGCCATATCAAGTTGCATGCTGGAGATTCGGTTCGTTCCGCGCCGGGGCAATCTCCTCCTAACTCCGAGTCTCCTCCTAACTTCAGCGGAGGAGAAACCGCTCAGATATCCAGATCGGCAGAGGCATTCGCCAATTCCGGGCTCGAGACCGGCGCAGCCGGTTCTGACGGTTCCTGCAACAGCATCACGACTTCCCTATATAGTCGGTTTCGCATCTCCAGCCGTCCGCCGGCCCGTGTGACATAGCGGACGATGATATCGACGCCGGAGGCTGCGGGACGCATGTCAATGGTCGGCTGCGCGCCAAAGTGCAACAGCCCGTTACGCTGGG
>JANWJB010000106.1 GCA_025449575.1 Acidobacteriaceae bacterium | reverse complement strand
GGTCGTCGCAGTTCAGGAACGCCACTCCGTCGGCCGGCAAACTCTGCACCAGTTCATACTTGGCGCGCGCGATGCCGGCCAGCCCGTCGGGAAAATTCTCGCGGTGAGCGCTGCCCACGTTGGTAACGACCGCCCAGTTCGGGCTTGCGATGCGAGCTAGCGCTCCAATTTCGCCCGCGTGGGACATGCCCATCTCGATCACCGCGATCTCATGCGAGGGCTCCAGCTTGAGCAACTGCAGCGGCAGGCCAAAAGCATTGTTTAGATTGCCCTTCGACTTGAGCACGCTGAAGCGAGCGGCGAGAACCTCCGCCACTGCCTCTTTGGTAGTGGTTTTGCCCGCGCTGCCGGTAACGCCAATCAGCCGACGGTTCCAATGCCGGCGCACCGCACAGGCCAACTGCTGCAGGGCCTCCAGAGGATCATCCGCCAACAGAAGCGTATGGCAGCGAGCAATCTCCAGGAATTGAGCCGCCTTCGCCCGCGAGACAACCGCGGCGCGCGCGCCGCGCTGGAAAGCCGCCGGCACAAACTCATGGGCGTCAAAGCGTTCACCGCGGATGGCGAAGAAGAGATCGCCGGGCTCCAGCGTGCGGCTGTCAATCGAGTAGCCGGTGGAGGGCTGGTCCGCCGGATCACCCTGACACACCCTGAGATCGGCTCCCGTCCAGCGCGCGATGTCCACCAGAGCGAGTTTCATTGCTTCCTCATGCGGGCTAGCGTTTCGCGGGCAATCTCGGCGTCGTCAAAAGGTATCACGCGGTCGCCAAGAATCTGCGTCTTTTCGTGGCCTTTGCCGGCCAGCAGAACGAGATCTCCCGGGTGCGCCTCGCCAAGGGCCATCTGGATGGCCCGTTCGCGGTCGGGCTCTACCAAGACGACCGCTCGCGCTCCGCGCAGGCCGGGAAGCACATCGTCCAGAATCGCCTGCGGGTCTTCGCTCCGAGGGTTGTCGGAGGTTAGCACCACCACGTCGCTGGCGGCACCCGCCGCCTGGCCCATCAGCGGCCGCTTGCTGCGGTCGCGATCTCCTCCACAGCCGAAGAGCGTGATTACACGGCCCCCGCTCCGGCCTATGAAATCCCGCGCAGCCGACAGAACATTCTTGAGGGCGTCGTCGGTGTGAGCGTAGTCGACGATCACGGCGAAACTCTGTCCACAGGCGATGCTCTCAAAGCGGCCCGGCACACCCGGCAGGGATGCCCCGCCCGCCGCGATCTGCTCCAGGGTAAGCCCGCGTGCCGCCGCCGCCGCGCTGGCCGCGAGAAGGTTATAGGCATTCACTTTCCCGGTCAACCGGCTTGCCATCAATGCCTTTCCATCCGGCGCAGCCAGAGTGAAGCGCATGCCCGACGCGCTCATCTGCAACCCCTCCGCATGAAAGTCGCCCCGCTGCAATCCATAAGTGAAGACCACTTGGGCGCCGGCGCGGTGGACGATCTGCTGCAGTTCCCCGCAGCGCTGGTCGTCGCGGTTCAGAATGGCTGCTCTCGGCGGTTGGCCCTGAGATCCATCAAAGAGACGCGCCTTGGCCGAGAAGTATGCCTCCATGTCTCCGTGGTAGTCCAAATGATCGCGGGTGAGATTGGTAAAGACAGCCACATCGAATGGAAGTCCGAAGACGCGGCCCTGCTCCAGAGCGTGGGAGGAAACCTCCATCACCGCTTCGCCGGCGCCCGCGTCCACGCCCTGGCGCAAAAGCTCCAGCAGATCGCGCGACTCCGGCGTGGTGTGGGGGGCCGGCATGACGCGGCCGGCAACGTGATATTCAATGGTTCCCGACAACACCGCAGTGCGTCCAGCGTGGCGCAGCATCGCCTCCGACAGAAACGCAGTGGTGGTCTTTCCATTGGTGCCGGTAATGCCGGTGAGTTTGAGCCTGGTCTCGGGATGGCCAAAGAAATTTGCGGCTAGGATCGCGAGGGCGCGTCGGCCGTGGGTAGTCTGAACCACCGCGATGTGCGGATGCTCGGCGGTAGCCCGGGCGAAGGCCGCGGCGGAATCTGTGACGACCGCAACAGCACCGCGCTCTACCGCTTGTCCAACATAGCGGTTGCCATCCGTGCTGCCGCCATGCATCGCAACGAAGAGCCCACCCTTCGCCATCCGGCGCGAATCATACTCCACTCCACACACGGCGGGGTTGGAACCCGCGCGGCGAAGAATCTCCACTCCGGATAAGATCGCGTTCAGATCCACTGCTGCATCTCCGCTGCGGCGCCTGACGTCTTCAGGAATGAACTTAGCGGCTGAATCGAACCACAATGCCGGTGCCCAGCGGCACCATGGTGCCGGGCGCAGGAACTTGCTCCCGGGCGATCCCGCTGCCTACCACCCGCAACCCCAAGCCCGCGCTGCCCGCCGACTCTACCGCTTGGCGCACCGGCTCTCCCAGAAAAGAGGGAACGGCAACCCGATGTTGGGCATCGACCACGATGATACCGCCCGGAGGCGAAGAGGAGGCCGCTGGCGCAGCTGGAGCCGCGGCCGAACGGCTTGAAGGTGGTGGTAGGGTGGCCGCGACGGCCGGACCATTGGACTGGGAGAGCGAGGTTTGCTCCGGGGGCTTGCCGGCTGGAGCGGCGTTTACTTCGGGCGCGACATCGGCCTGCTGCGCGCTCAGTTCCGCCCGCAGCGGATCGTCCGCGGGCAGATCATTCACCTCATCGAATAGCGAGTTCAGATCATCCAGATGCTGTTCCGGTTCGTCGCCCTGGGCAGGTTCGCTCGCAATCGCCGCCATCTCCTGCGTCGTCTTTAGCGGTTCATCATGCGGCACGCCCAGGTACTCCAGAATCTGTTGCGCCAGCTCACGAAATACCGGCGCGCTGGCTTGCGTTCCATAGTGAAATTGATACGCGGGAGAATTCATCACTACTGCAATCGTGATCGCCGGATCGCTGACCGGCGCGAAGCCTGCAAATGACGCCACATACTCCGTCTTCGAGTAGCGATGCGTAGCAACATCGATCTTCTGCGCGGTTCCCGTCTTGCCCGCCGCGCTGTAGCCGTTGAGCTGCGCCGGAATACCTGTTCCGTGCTCCACTACGCCTTGCATCATCTTGCGCATCTCTGCCGCCGTCAGCGTCGAAATTACGCGGTGCGCACCGGCCGGCAGCGGATCGGCCAGCTCATGTTCCGGATGGAACGCCGCCGGAAGCAGCCTTCCTCCCTTTGCATCCGCGGAGTTCCGCAGCAAAATATGTGGCGGCAGGTACACGCCGCCATTGGCAATCGTTGAGACCATCGCGACAAGCTGCAATGGTGTTACGCCGATCTCCTGCCCCATTGGAATCGACCCGATCGTAGTCGGGTTCCAGCGCTGCGGCGGCTTGAGCAATCCGCGCGTCTCCCCCGGCAGTTCGATTCCCGTGCGCTGGCCGAATCCGAAACTCCGAATGTATTGGTAGAAGCGGTCCTTTCCCATGCGCTCCGCCAACTCAACCGCCGCCACATCGCTCGACTGCTCCAGCGCTTGCGTCGCTGTCAGCACATTGTTGTGTTGGCCCTCATAGCGAATCGCGTCCCGGTCGTCATGCACAATCCGCCCCGCGACATCAATTTTTCCCCCTAGAGTAGGAATCATCGAATCTGGCGTTACCACATGTTCTTGCAGCGCCGCCGAATAGGTCACCAGCTTGAAAACCGAGCCCGGCTCATAAACGTCCGTGACGGCATGGTCGCGCAGCAAGCTCGGTTTGTCGTGGCGGAAGTGGTTTGGGTCGAAGGTCGGCCGGACCGCCAGAGCGAGAATCTGCCCCGTCTGCGGGTCTTGCACAATCACTGTGCCACTCAGCGCGTGCGTGCGTTCCATGTTGCGGTCCAACGCCTGCTCCGCCATGAACTGAATGTTCTCATCCAGAGTCAGCACCAGGTTGTCGCCCGGCTGGGGATCGCGCTCCTGGCTTCCCATCACCCGGCGGCGTGCATCCAGCGCGGTGAGCATGCGTCCGGGAACGCCGCGCAAATCGTGGTTGTATTCACTTTCAATGCCGCCCAGCCCATTGTCGTCCGTGCCGACATAACCCAGAACCTGCGCCGCCAATTGCTGGTTGGGATAGTAGCGCTTGAACTCCGGCTGAAAGTAGATGCCCTTCATGCCCAGCGCTTTGACGCGAGCAATCTGCGCGGGAGGAAGTTTGCGCGCCACCCAGGCAAATTCTCGCGAGGCATTCAGTCGCGCGGCGATCTGGTGTGCCGAGGTAAACCTGTCTTCCGGATCGGTGTGCACTATGTTGGCCAGCTGTTGAGCTGCCGCTAAATATTTGGCGCGCGCTTCGGGGTCGTGCTTGCTGGCAATCTGGGAAGGCACGGCGTAAACCGAATCGGCCAGCACCGTCATGGCCAACTCGTGCAGATTGCGATCGTAGAGAATACCGCGGCGCGGCGCGACCTCAAACGTCCGCTGCTGCTCACGCGCCGCGCGAGCCACGAATTCGGGATGGCGCACTACCTGCAACCAAAAGAGGCGTCCGCAGATCACCACCGCCCAGAAGATAAAGAAGGATGTGATTTGAAGGAAACGCAGCCGCCGCGGCGCAACCGCGGCCTGGAGACGCTTGGTTCCCCCCGGCTTGCCTGCCGCTGGGCCGGAGGCCGCGGGCCGGGAAAAAAACGATAGCTGCTTCACTTCGGCTGGCCCCGTTCTCTGCTCGTTGGCACGGCCGGGTAGATTTCAGTCGCTGCGATTCTGTCATCTTGCGCCGAGCTGCTTGTCGCCGCGGGAACGAAGGCAGCAACCTTCCCCTCCGCTTCGCTCCGTCAAGATGAACGAGGCTTTTCGCAGCCTCTAAAACGGCTCGTGCATGGGAGCACGGTATCACGATTCGCGGCATGCGGCGCCGGAGAGCCGATCAATTTCCCCGGCGGCGTAGCACCGGAGACAATGGCTTGCCGCAACGCGGTGCAATTCCAGTGCCGGCGATCAGTGCAGAGGGGCAATCCCAGGCGAAGCTTCCGCCATCACCGGAGCGCTTGCATCGAGAACCGGATCGGACCCCACGACTTGACCCGGCTGCGGAGAGCCTAGTCCCAGCTCACGCGCCATGCGGTCGATGCGTCCGGGGTCGCGGAGCTGCGCCTCGCTCAGTTGCAAGTGCCGGTTCTGTTCTTGCAGCACCTTCAGTTGGTGCTTTTCCGCTTCCACGTGATATCCATATTCGATCGCGCTGAAGTGCTGCCAGCCATAGACCATGAGAAAGAGAAAGAGCACCGCAAGCGCCGCGGAGAAGATGCGCATCTCCCGCACCCGAACCGGATCCTCGGTGCGTACCAGCCGTGTGTTGTCCAGATACTTGACGAAGAGCATCTCCGGAGTAGGTCCGCGCCGGGCCCGCTGCTGGGCCGCGAGCAGAGAGAGATTCCGCTCTGCCGCATCTATGGCGTTGCGGTCGAACCCAACGCCGATCGTTTGTGCCGCAATCACCTGTGTCGCCATCGCTCGTATCCTTGCTGCCCGCGGCCCGAATCGCCGCTCCGCAGTGCACCTGAAAATCTTGACAACTTCACCGCCTGTCTAAGGCGGCGCCGGTCCTGCCGTTCTCTCCGCCGCCCGCAGCTTTGCGCTGCGCGAGCGTGGATTGCGATCCTTCTCTTCTTCTGAAGCCGTCACAGGCTTCCGCGTTAATATCTCGAAGACTCCCTGCCTGGCTCCTTCGCGCAGCGCGTCCTTGGCCAGCCGGTCTTCCAGCGAGTGGAAGCTTATTACCACCAGCCTTCCGCCCGGCTTCAATAATCCAGGAGCCGCGCCGAGCAGGGCCTTGATCTCACCCAGCTCGTCATTTACGTGAATTCGGAGTGCCTGAAAGACCCGCGTGGCGGGATGGATCGCGTGATGCCATCGCTCCGTTTTCATCGCCGGGGCGACGGCCGATATGACTCTGGCCAGTTGTGCCGTGGTCATGATCGGCCGCGCCCTGACAATGGCTCTGGCAAATCTCCGCGACCTCCTTTCTTCTCCGAATTCGTAAATCAGACGAGCGAGTTCTTCTTCTCCCGCCTGATTTACCACTTGTTCGGCAGTCACTCCTCTGCGCGGGTCGGCCCGCATGTCCAGAGGTCCGTCTGCCTGAAAACTGAATCCGCGGTGCGCGTCTCGCAATTGCATGGAACTCAGGCCAAAGTCGGCTAGCAAACCATCCAGGCTGGCCCGCTCAACCCTGCTTCCTATGGCGGAAAACTCTTCGCCGTAGAGGGTTGTGCCGGGCATCTCGCCCGCCAACTCCTGCCGCAAGCCGTCGAGCCGCGACTTCGCCGCCTCCAGCGCCTCCGGATCCCGGTCGAAGCCGATCAGACGCCCTGTCCCGCCCAATTGGCGGGCGATCGCGACCGCATGGCCGGCGTTTCCCAGCGTCGCATCGACATAGACTCCCCCGGCGCGCACATTCAGATATCGGATCGCATCTTCTAAAAGAACCGGCACATGCCGCTCATCACCGCGCATCATGTGCTCCCCCTTGGGGGTCTGTGCCGCACTGCGGATTACAATCCGTAGCCGGCCAACGCTTGCTCATCCTCGGCAGTCAGAGGATTGGCTTCCATCTGCTGCTTGAACGACTCGTGGTTGGCCACTTCCAGGTGGTTTTGCATTCCAAAGACGACAACATCGCCCACCACCTTCGCCTTCTCCCGCAAAATCTGCGGAATCAGCAATCGCCCTTGTGCATCCATCTCGGCCATCTGGCCGTAATAGCTCACCAAGCCCAGCAGCTTCTTCTTCGCCGAGTTAAAGCTGGGAACCTGCGCCAGCTTGTCCTCGATCTTTTGCCACTCCTGCAGCGGATAAATCTCTGCCACCACACCGTCCCTGCTGGTGATGTAGAACTGGTTCCCATAGCGCTCGTCCAACTGGCGCTTGAACTCGGCCGGCACCTTAAGCCGGCCTTTGTCGTCCACCCGAGTTGGTTGATTGCCTCGAAACATCGTTCTGCCGTTTATTCCTGCTTGCGATCTATCGCCGCTTGGCCGTTTCTTGCTCTTCCGGCTCTCAACTTCCGGTGCGTTGCCGCCTTTGATCGTCCTGGGTCATTGGGGGGATCTGGGGATCCGGGGTGAAGCCAGCCCTTCGAGTCAGACTCTTCGCTGCACCTACTGAAAAAGGCAACGAAGCAGAACGAACATTCCGGCCCCATACATGACCGAAATTGCCGTGCATTCAAATCTGGCCCTCATCTGCTGTCCCCTTTCTAGTCCACTTGACCGTAATTTGACACTCAAAATCTGGTCATCTACTCCACTTCAGACCAGAATTCTCCACAATCTTAACGAACTCCTGCGGCCTGTCAAAGCCCAAATTGAGGCCTCACAGGCACTTCCTGGAACCCAAGGGCGAAAACACCATGCGCAGCGTTCAGGCGGCAAATGAACCCTACAGGTAGTGTTGAATAGAAGGATTCGGGGGGGCAATTCCGTACTTGTCAGGAGCGTCAAGTCAGGCTAAGCGTGTCCCCCGATAGTTGCAGCCGGGGTAGCCCGAGAGCGGCCGGCC
>JANWJB010000105.1 GCA_025449575.1 Acidobacteriaceae bacterium | reverse complement strand
TTTCGCTCCTGAGCACTACGGCTCCAGCGATCCCACAGCTCAAAATACCAGCGATGAACGGCTGGAATCAGAGCCTGCACGGAATCGTTTGGACAAAGCCGACCACGATGTTTCCCGTGCCGATCAGCATGGCGGCTACTTGGGATCCTGCGCTGACTGAACAGGTGGCGCACGCCATTGCCGACGAGGGGCGGGCAATTTACAACTACTGGAATACGTCCCCCGGGAAGACAGAGTTGGTGCGCGGACGGGAAGTCTCGATTCTCCCCGACGGTACGACGATCGCTCACAATGGTCTCGTCTACCGGTCTCCGGTCATTAATATGGATCGCGATCCGCGATGGGGAAGAATCTGGGAGGCATTCGGCGAAGATCCGCTCTTGGCGTCGCGAACGACAGTTGCCTATGTCAAAGGCACCCAGGGGGACGGCAAGTATCTGGAGTTGGCGGCGACGATTAAACACTATGCCGTGTACAACCAGGAGGTTGATCGCACCAAAACCAACACAGATCGCGTGAGTGAGCGCATGCTTCGAGAATATTATCTGCCGCAGTTCAAGGCCGGGATCATGGCCGGACATTCGGCTTCGATCATGTCGTCTTACAACGGCATCAACGGCACTCCGAATTCCGAGAACAAATTTCTGCTCACCGACATCCTTCGCAATCAATGGGGCTTCAAGGGTTTTGTTGTTCCCGACAGCGGCGCGGTTCAAAACCTGGTTAGTGAGTATAAGCAATATCCCACGCTGGCGGAGGCGGCCGCAAAAACCATCCTGGCCGGCAGCGATCTCGACGATGGCGCCTACGCGCGCGCGTTGCCGCAGGCTCTCGCGGAAGGGATGATCACCCAAAACGATATTGACCGAGCACTGCGCCTGGTGCTCACAGTACGCTTCCGGCTAGGGGAATTCGATCCTCCGAGCATGGTTCCTTACAGTAAGCTTGGCCCGGATGTAATCGATTCGCCTGCGCATCGTCAACTGGCGCTTCGCCAAGCGCTGGAGTCCATTGTCCTGCTGGCGAATAACAATCATTTTCTCCCGTTGGATAAGACCAAGATCAAGACGCTTGCCGTCATTGGACCGTTTGCCGATTACGCGCAAACCGGCCCGAATTATACGGGCCACTATTCGAAATTCGTGAAGCCGCTTGATGGCATCCGGAACGAGGTCGGCACGGGGGTCAGGGTGCTCTACGCACGGGGCAGCGGAATCCTCGAATCCGACGACCCGCAGGCCGACGATGCAGCAGCAGCCGCTATCGCCAAACAGGCGGACGCCGTAATCTTATTTGTCGGGACCAACCAACTTACCGAGCGAGAAGGCATTGACCGTTCGAGCCTCGGTCTGCCGCCTGTCCAAGAGCAGCTTGTTCGGACGGTGCTGGCGGCCAATCCGAAGACCGCGATCGTGCTTCTGAACGGCGGACCGGTAGCGCTGAACCTGGGCGGGTTCGGAAGATCCGGAGCAGGCGCCGCCACAGGCGCCGGTGCGGCGCCGAGTCCCGCGGCGGTTTTGGACATGTTCTGGGCCGGCGAAGAAGGCGGAACCGCGATCGCCCAGATCCTCTTCGGCGACTACAATCCCGGCGGTAAGCTGCCCTACACCGTCTATCGCGGACTGCGGGGACTTCCAGCCATGACCGATTACAACATCACCGATGGTTTCACCTACATGTATTACGATGGACGCCCGGAATACGCCTTCGGGCATGGGCTCAGCTACTCCACCTTCGATTACAGCGGCTTCCGGCTTTCCTCCGATCAGACGGCGAGCGATGGAACCGTGACCGCGACGGTGGATGTGCACAATAGCGGGGCGCGAGCCGGCGACGAGGTCGTCCAACTCTATGTGCATGACGTCGATGCAACGCTGAAGCGGCCTAAGGAACAGCTACAGGGCTTCCAACGGATCAGCTTGAAACCGGGCGAAAAACGCACCGTCACGTTCACGCTGCCGGTTGAACAGCTCTCGCATTGGGATCCGAAGACTGCAATGTTTGTCGTAGATCCGGGAAAGTTCGACATCATGGTCGGAAGCGCCTCGGACGATATCCGGCAGAGAGGCCAACTTACAGTTACATCCGCAGGGGTATGGCCGCCGAGCGATCTCACTACAGCGGAGGCGCTGAAATACTAGATTGGTGATCACCGGAGATTGAGGGCGAGAGATTACGTGCAGGATCACGACGCTCATGGGGCGGGAGAGAAAACATTAGGGAACCCCCTCTTTGAGTAAGAACTGCTCTTGCCATACTCTTTGTATTCGACGCGATTCAAAGCAGGGGTTGCCGATGCCATCGCCGATGTCGCCAGTTGCATCCAAGGCGGACGTAACCGTGCGCCTACTCACCGCTTTCAAGCGGTTGATCTCCGAAGGAACTCTCGGAGTGGGCGCGCGCCTCCCTGCAGAACGCGATTTGGCCGAACAATTCCATGTGAGCCGCTCCTCGCTCAGGCAGGCGTTGAAGGTCTTGGAGATTATGGGCGTGATCTCTCAGCGTGTAGGGGATGGCACCTATGTCACCGGCGAGGATAGCTCCGTGCTTTCCGAATCGCTCGAGTTTCTTATTCTGTTAAATGCCATTTCGTTTCAGGAAGTGATGGAGGCGCGCCTCATTGTCGAGCCGGAGCTGGCCGCGCGCGCCGCTACGCTCGCCAGCGCAAGGGATCATGCGGCATTGCGCCGCGAGATGAAGGCGATGAGGTCGGCGGCCAAGAGCCACGATCTCATCAGCCGCCACGATCTGGAATTTCATAAGATCATATTCGATGCGGCTGGAAATCGCGTCTGCAGCATGCTGTTTACGGTAATCCATCAGTCTCTGAATAAACTGATCCGGTTGACGTCGCATTTGGTCTCCGTGAGGCACACATTGATGTTCCACCAGCGCATCTATGCCGCGATTGTCGAAGGCGATCCGGCAAAGGCACGGAGACGCATGACTGAACACCTGCTCGACGTCAGAGACCTCCTTTCGCTCGCCCACGACAAGCAGCAAGATTCCCAGGTCCGGGACCGCGTCTCGCAACTGGCGGTCGCTGCATCCGTGCTTCCAGATTCAAAGCCGAGAGGGAGGCGGCGATGAAGCTGCGTTGGCGCATCGCGTTTCTAGTTGGAACGGCAATCGCGATCAGCTATCTCGACCGCCAGACGATCTCCGTCGCGATCGCCGCAATTCAGCGCGAGATCCCCATTTCCAACACGCAATTCGCACATCTGCAGGCCTTGTTTCTGCTTGCTTATGCCGCGATGTATGTCGGTGGCGGACGCTTGCTCGATGCACTGGGCACGCGCCGCGGATTCCTTCTGATCATGATCTGGTGGTCGCTCGCATGCGCCGCGCAGGGCCTGGCCACCAGCGTAGCCATGCTGGGGGTCTTCCGCTTTCTTCTAGGCATTGGTGAGGGAGGCGGATTTCCGGCGGCGACCAAAGCTGTCGCTGAATGGTTTCCTACCCGGGAACGCTCGCTGGCGATGGGAATCATCAATGGCGGCACCGCTGTGGGAGCGGTAGCGGCGCCCCCTTTGATTGCTGTGATTATCACCTTCGGAGGCTGGCGCTGGGTCTTCTTTGTCGTGGGCGCGCTGGGCTTGTTGTGGACCGTCTGGTGGGTGCGAGCTTACTTTCCTCCCGCGTCACATTCCAAGCTCGGTCCAGCGGAACGTCAGGAAATCTCGGAAGTCTTCTCACACGAATCTGAAGAAAAAGTTGCGATTTCGTGGCTGCGGCTCTTCTCATTTATTGAAGTGTGGGGGCTGGTCGGAGCCAAATTTCTGAGCGACGCTGCGTGGTATTTCTATCTCTTCTGGCTTCCCAAGTATCTCTATGACGTTCGCGGCTTTGACATCAAGAAGGTGGGCTATTACGCCTGGATTCCCTACGCTGCGGCCGGAGTCGGCTGCATCGTTGGGGGATGGTTTTCCGGCTGGCTGCTGGGCCGCGGCCGGTCGCTCGACTTCGCCCGCAAAGTGGCGCTGGGGGCCAGCGCCGCGGTGATGCCATTGATCCTCTTCGTGCCACGCGCCCCGGTGGAGCTGGCAATCGTGATCTTTAGCGTCGCCTTCTTCGGGCAGCAGTCCTGGTCGACACTGATCATGATTGTTCCCACCGACTTGTTTCCAAAGCAAGTGGTGGGGTCAGTCGCAGGACTGGTAGGGTTCGGCGGAGCGATCGGTGGCGTCATCTTTAATCTCGTGGTGGGGTACCTGTTGGACCATGGATACGGCTATGGAACGGTATTTGGCCTGGTCAGCACCTTTCATGTGGCGGCATTCTGTCTTATTTTGCTTACCGTCCACCGCGTGAAGCCGTTGGCGCTTTCTGGGCGGGCATTCTCTTCAGCTCGCGGATAGGAAACGCTCCGGCGATTGGCTATCCAGCGCTGCGCCACGGGCCAGAGCATCTTTCCCTGATGCTGTAGGTGCAGGAACCGAAGCCCAGCACGGCGACTCCATCGAAGAAGGAGAACAGCAGGGCGAAGCCGAAGACAGCGAAGAGGACGAGAGCGGCAAACCGCCCCCAGTGATTCGCTCGAATCACCCAAGCTCCGCCGACCGTCGCGAGGCTGGCGACTCCCGCAAAAGTAATTGCCATGCCTACAAGCAGCGGGAGGCCGCTTTTGCGAAAAGGCTGATCGGCGCGTGAGAACACAAAGGGAAGCACGGGCAGGATGCACGGGCTCACAATTGTGAGTATTCCGCCGAAATAAGCCAAAACGAGCAGAAACACCGCTTTTACTGCCTCCTCACCGCCTAACCGTAAGACTGTCGAAGCCCCTAAGAAGTTACGCTACACGTTCTGGACGCAAGCCTAGCTGCCATCGCAAACATGCGCGCGGGAGCCTCTGCCGTCTCCAGAGGCTTCGTCTCCCATTCGATGCTCTAGAGTTTTCCGGAGATTGCGGCAGACGGGAATCAACCCGGCTGAAGAGGGATTTTGCCTTGAGTTCTTGGATTTGACGCGTCTTTCCGTGTTCTGAAGCCGTCCTCCTCGGAGGTATGATAGAGTGCGTGTCGGCGTGGGAATCGGTCTCGCATGTTGATTCATGCGAACGATCCCATGCAGGATACCCAATCGATCCGACCGTCGGTGACCTTCTACCAGAGGAAGGGAAACGAAGCGGAAGGCCCGCAAATATTTCGGAAGACGCACAGGACAGTGTTTCGTTCTGAAGCGGAATGCATGCTTATTCTCTGGAACCACACGCTGGCGTTCGCGCATGTGAAGCCAACGTGGCGATGACGCGAGGAGTCTCATGAGTAAGGTTTGGCGGTTTTTTCCTGTAGTTTTATTCGCTCTCGTCTGCGGTGGAACCTTATTCGCCCAGCAAAACCAGACCACGTGGCAGACCCGAACCACCTGGGAGGATTACCTCGGAGGGCCGGATGCCTCGCACTATTCCGCGTTGAAGCAGATCAATACCGGCAACGTGAACAAATTGGAGCTCGCCTGGAGCTTTCCGACCGGGGATCAATTCAGCTACACGTTCAGTCCGGTGGTGGCCCATGGCGTGGCTTATCTCGCGGCGCAGGATGGTTCGCTGGTGGCGGTGGACGCGGCGACGGGAAAGCAGCTGTGGGTCCATACCTTTACCACCCCAGCCGGAATGCCGGCTCGGTTTGGCGGGATCGCAGGGATGCGCGGCGCGAACTACTGGGAGAGCAAGGATGGAAAGGACCGTCGTCTGTTCGTTCCCGCGGGGGGGTTCGAGGTGGCTATCGATGCGCGGACGGGCAAGCTTGTGGACTCCTTCGGGGACCATGGAAAGCTTGACTTGAAAATTGGCATCGACCGAACCGGTAGACCGCTGTCGTCGCGAACTCCTGGACGCATCTATAAGAACATCCTGATTCTGGGAAGCGCGACCGGCGAGGGGTATCTGGCGCCCCCGGGGGATATTCGCGCTTTCGATGTGAAGACCGGCAAGCTGCTTTGGGTCTTCCATACAATTCCACGGCCGGGCGAGTTTGGATATAACACATGGCCCAAAGATGCTTATAAATACATGGGCGGCGTGGACGTGTGGGGCGAAATAAGCGTCGACCAGAAGCGCGGAAT
>JANWJB010000104.1 GCA_025449575.1 Acidobacteriaceae bacterium | reverse complement strand
GCGAGCGGCCTCAGAAACGTCGGCTCCGACCGGGTGCTGGATTTTCTCAAAATTTATGGACCGGCTCCGGTCGAGCGGGTTCCCGTCGCTGCGCGCGGCTCTATGGCGGGAACCCTACGGAGTACGGAGCAGGGACCGCTCCAGGGCGGGGGCTCGGAGCCGGCAAACGGCGGGCACGCAGATTCGAGCAACGGCTCCGGCCACAACTCCAGCACCGAAGGCCACAGCGGCACCGAAGGCCACAGCGGCACCGAAGGCCACAGCGGCGCCGAAGAGGTGAGCGAGGTTTCGGAAATGGTCTTGCGCACGGTGGACGATGCCGAGCCGCTCTCGCTCTATATCTTCAAGACCATGTCGGATCCATTCTCGGGAAGAATCTCCTTCTTCAAGGTCTTTTCCGGGATAGCGCGGAATGACGCCGCGGTCACCAACTACAACCGGCAGATCACCGAGCGATTGACGCACCTCACCGTGATGCAGGGACGGACCGCTGTGCCGGTGCAAGAGCTACGCGCCGGAGATATCGGGGCAGTGGCCAAGCTGCGCGAGAGCCTCACCGGCGACACGCTGGGCGAGAAGGGTCACGAAATCTATTTCGATCCGGTCTCCGTTCCCGAGCCGGCGATGACCTACGCAATCGAGCCCAAGACCAGGGCAGATGAGGATAAGCTGGCGCCGGCGGTGCACAAGCTGATGGAAGAGGACCTGATGGTCCGCTTCTATCGCGACGTTCAGACGAACGAATTTTTGATCGCTGGAGCCGGGCAGCCGCACATCGAATCGATTGTGCAGAAGCTGCGGCGCCGCTATCACACCGAGGTCACGCTCAAGGCTCCCAAAGTGCCCTACCGCGAAACCATCCGGACGCGGTCCGAGGCGCAGGGCAGGCACAAGAAGCAAACCGGAGGGCACGGGCAATTTGGCGATTGCAAGATTCGGATGGAGCCGCTGCCTCGGGGCGCCGGATTTGAGTTCGTCAACGAGATCTTTGGGGGCGCGATCCCCCGCGGTTTTATTCCAGCGGTGGAAAAGGGTATTCGGGAGGCGGCGGCGCGAGGATGGCTGGCCGGATTTCCGGTTGTCGATTTCCGCGTGGTGCTGCTGGACGGCAGCTACCACGAAGTTGATTCTAACGAGTTGTCTTTCAAACTGGCTGGGCGGCTGGCCTTCCGCAAGTGCATGGAACAGAGCAAGCCGGTGCTGCTGGAGCCGGTGATGCGGGTGGAGATTGAGGCTCCGGAAGATTTTGCCGGCGCGCTGATGGGAGACCTCAATAGCAGGCGAGGCCGCGTACATGGCATGGAGAGTTGGAATGGCTCCACTGTCATCAAAGCGGAGGCTCCCATGGCCGAGATGCTGACCTATGGCGCGACCCTGACGGCATTGACGCAGGGCCGGGGCAGCTTCCATATGGAGATGAACCACTATGATTTAATGCCGCAAGCGGCGGCCGAAAAAGTCATTGCATCGGCACACAAAGTCGAGGTCGGCGAGGAGGAAGCATAAGGCCTGTTCAGCTTAGAGCGGATTCACGATTGCTATGCCTCACGGCGGCTCGAGAACCGCGGCTTTTCTGAACGGAAAGTCGCGTATGGTGCATTTGCTTCGGGGTACACCTATCGTGAATCCGCTTTAGGAGTTTGTTGAAAAACATGTTCATCTCCCGTCGAGCATCCAGGATGTGGGGATGGCGTCCGGAGCAGTACACATTATCTTGCGCCTCGCTCGGGGCTTCGGCGCGTTTTTCAACAAACTCCTAGGCTGAACGAGGCGCCGCAGCGTCTTCAGAGGAGGCATCGCGACGCTGTTTGCCCGACGCCGGCGGGCCGGAGGTCGGGGATCGGTCCGGATCTGCCACGGCGGGCGCCCCCGGACGCGTCAGCGAACGCGGCCGCAAGTCGGTGGGCAAAAAGATGCTGAAGACCGAGCCATGGTTCTTTCCTGTGCTGGAGCGCAGCGCCAACTCGCCGCCATAGCCCTCGACAATCGAGCGCGTGACCCAAAGTCCGAGCCCTGTTCCCTGCTGCCCCTTCGTGGTGAAGAGCGGCTCGCCTACTCGACGCCGGACCTCGGCGCTCATGCCGGTTCCCGTATCGCCAATGAGAATGCGCAGGCCCGTCACTCCCGAACCTCTCCGCATTCGCGAGTTCCGTACGCGCAGGCACAAGCTGCCATTTTCCGAGCTGGCTTCAATTGCATTGCCGATCAGGTTGGAAAAAATTTGACGCATGGCTCCGGGAAAGACGTTGATCGGATCGTCGGCGCGATACTGCCTGACCACGCGGAGGCGCTTGGCAGCGATACGGTGCCCATGCAGCACCAGCACATCATCCAGCAAGGAGCCCATCCGGACCGGAACCGGTTCGCTCGACTCGCGATAGAAGTTGAGCGTCTGCTTGGAAATCTGGATCGCGCGGTTCAACTCCCCTTGCGCCATGGTCAGATAGCCGCGACTCGCCGCAGGCATTCCCGGTTCGCGTTCAATCAAAAAAAGTAGATTGGCGACCGCCTCGAGCGGATTGTTGATTTCATGGGCGATGGAGCCCACCAAGCGGCCGATGCTGATCAACCTCTGACTTTCATGCATGCGGCCGGCATCGTTCTGGCCCTGATCCTGGAATGCCACAGCGCTATTTCCCTCTATCTGACCGCTCAGCAGACGTTCGAGCACCTGTGGCAGCCGTTCCAGTTCTTCCATCCCCAAATATTCGATACTTCCCCGATGAAGCAGGCGCAGCGCGGGTCGGTCGACGGCCCGTTCGCCCAAGACCACCACAGGCTTTCCCGGGTCGGCCTGATGGACTCCCGCTAAAGCCTCTTTGAGGCTCAAACGGGGCAGCCCGGCCTGATCGATGACAATGCAGTCGATGCGGCGATGCGCTAAGCTGGCGAAAACATCGCCCCGTGCCGCAGCGTGGTGAATCCTATAGCGCCTTCCGCCATCCTGAAGCTCTCCCTGAAGCTGCTCCTGCAACAGGTCGTGAACTTCGGAATGCGCGCTGACAACGAGAAGATGAGCTACCGGAATCGCTGCCGACATGACGTACCCCCCTCGACTTGCATCCGAACTCTCCCCTCATCCAGCAAGCGACGGCGTAGCACCGGCCGCGCGAAGGTGAGCAACCCACGTACTACTCGCACGTACTACTCTTAGGGTCTCTGGTAGCGCCGCCGAGTAGCGAGAGCGTTTTCGAGAGCGGTTTCCGTCTATCCATCTGCCTGACCTGCCCCAACCGCGATACACCAATGTGTTGAGGCACTACCATACTGTTACGATGACGGCTTGGAATTGCGCCGTTGCCTCAAATCGCTGCGCTGGGAATGCCGCGAGGCACTCGTGCAGCGACGGAACAGCGAGGAGGAGCCGGAATGAGTGCCGATGATCGCTGCGGCAGGCGCGCGGCCGCAGGATAGAATCCTTACCAGGAGCGCTGTCTCTCAACTCCGCCATTCGGTCTATCCTACGCTCCGTCAATAGGTTGGAACAGGCGCCGGGTTCTTTCTTCAGCTTCTCCTGCATCTTTTGGCAACCTCGGCGACGTGTTTTGATCTAACCAAAGAAAGCTATCGGCAACTCCGAAGGGATCATTTAGAAAAAACGTGACGGGGAAAGGAGGCGGCAGCCCAGAATGAGCATACCGGCACGGAGAATCCTGGCGGCCTGCGTGGGGGCATGCCTGTCAGGGCCCTTATTTGCGCAAACGCCGAGCGCGCCGGTGGTGAATCTCAGCTCGGCGCAGAGCCCATACTATGGCAGCGTGACCACGGCCAAGGCGACCGGCGGCACAGAACCTCTTTCACTCGATGACGCGATCCGCAGGGGGCTGGACCACAACCTCGGCCTGATTGAAGCACTCGCCCAGCAGAAACAAGCGCACGGGCAGGCGCTGAGGAGTTTGCAGCCGCTATTGCCCACAGTGACGGCGGAGGCCGATACGGGCGCGCGGCAGATCAATCTGGCGGCGCAAGGATTCAGCAGCAGCGTGGTGGGAAAGATCTCTCAGCTCTTTCCCGGAAGGGACTTCTCCAACGTCTCCTTGATCGTCAAGGTGGATACGACAGATGCGAGCGTGAACTATTCGCAAACCCTGTTCGACTTTCCCAACATTGAACGGTATCGAGCGGCCAAGGCGCTCACCGTCAGCGCGTACTATGGCACGCAGTCGGCCCGGGGCCTGGTAATTCTGAATGTCGGCGACTCGTATCTGCAAACGCTGGCCGCGGGCGCCCGCGTGGACAACGCGCGCGCGTTGCTGCGGGCCGACCGGCTCACCCTGGACCAGACGATCGAAAAACACAAGGCAGGAACGGTGGCCAAGCTGGATGAGCTGCGCGCCCGCGTCTCTTTTGAGAACGAGCAACAAGACGTAATCGCGGAGGAAAACCGCTTTGCCAAAGCCAAGATCGCTCTCAACCGCGAAATCGGGCTTCCCGCCGAGCAACAGATCCAGCTCACCGATGCGGTTCCCTACTCCGATCTGGAGGTAATGGGGATCGACGAGGCAAAACAGATTGCCTACCAAAACCGCCAGGACTACCAGGGCCTGATGGCGCGGATACGGGCCGCGCAACTCGAGCACCGCGCGGCAAAATGGGAGCGGCTTCCCAGCCTCAAGTTCAACGGCAATTATGGGGTGACCGGGGTTACGCACGGGCTCTACCACGGAACCTTCGCCGCGGTGGGGTCGATCGAGGTGCCTCTGTTCGACGAAGCAAAGTTTCGCGGTGACCGCGAGACCGCTGCGGCAAACCTGGCCGAGCTCACCGATGAGTTCGACAGTCTCAAACGACAGATCGACCAGCAGGTACGCGACAGCATCCTCGACGTTCAAGCCAACGGAGAGCTGGTGCGGGTGGCGCGCAGCAATGTGGATCTCGCGCAACAGGAATTGGAGCAAACCAGAGAGCGTTTCCAAGCAGGCGTCGACGACAACCTGCCGGTGGTGGAGGCGCAGGCGGGGCTTTCGGCGGCGCAATCCCACCTGGTGGATGTCACCGTCCAATACAATCAGGCGAAACTCGGGCTCGCCCGCAACCTGGGTGTGGTCGAAGGCCAATACAATACGTTCCTGCGAGGGAAATAACTTTTCTGTCGAGCAGGGGCGCTTGCGCTCTGAAATTGAACCGGGAGCTGCTCTAATTGAGCAGGGTCACTTTTCCCGTCGCCAACTCATAGTAGCCGGCCGCCACCTTTAGTTTGCCCTCGTGAATCAATCCGGAAAGGACTGGTGAGGACTCCTGCAACAGCTTGGCCTGCAGCTTGGCATTGGCACGGATGCCGGCTTCGACATCGTGGCCGGTTTGATCGATTGCCGGCTGGATGTGCGGGAACAAAGAGCTGATCTCGCCGGGAACCGCCTTGCCTTCGACTGCGGCCTTGACGGCGCCGCAGCCGCCGTGCCCCAGCACCAGAATCACAGGCGTACCCAGCACCAGCGCGCCATACTCCAGGCTGCCCATGATCTCGGGAGTGACGATGTTGCCGGCGACTCGGCCGACGAAGATATGGCCGATGCTTTGGTCGAAGACCAGTTCAACCGGCACGCGGGAGTCGGAACAGGAGAGCACGCCGGCGAACGGCTCCTGCTTCGATGCAGTGTGCTGCTTTATGACGGCCAGATCGTGTTGGTGCGCCGTGCCCCGGCCGCTTACAAAGCGGCCGTTGCCTTCCATCAAGGCGGCGAGCGCCGCCGACGGGCTCAGCTTGCTTTGCGCGAAAACTGTATGTGGATCGTTCAATTCCATCTTTCCCATCAAAGCGATTGCCCCCCCAGCGACGGCCATCTCTAAAAACTGCCGGCGGGTAGGTTCCCGCCCATCCGTCTCATTCATTACAGGCGAAGTCGAGGATTTCAAGTCAACTTGCACGTGTCTCTCCTTATAAAATTACTAGATGTGGTGATCGACTTCCCAAATCCGGCCGCTTAGCTCCGCAAGAGACTCTAATCGCACCAAGGCAGATAGAACAGAACAAAATCTATGCCCCCACGAAGTTCCGGCACTGCATCCTTCGGATTCCGCGACTTCCGGCTCTATCAGATGGCGCGCGTCGTGGTCATTCTGGGCGCCGAGGCGCAGGCGGTAGCCGTGGCCTGGCAGGTTTATGAGATTACGCACCGGGCCATCGATCTGGGCTACACCGGGCTGGCGCTCTTTCTCCCCGGGCTGCTCTTTCTACTGCCGGCCGGGCATGTGGCCGACCGCTACGACCGGCGCCAAGTCATCCTGACCTGCTATTGCCTGCAAATCTTGTGCAGCGGCGCACTGCTGCTGCTGGCGCTGCACAGAACCCACGCCGTTGCGCCGATTCTGGGGGTATTGTTTTTGATTGGCGCCGGCCGTGCTTTCAGCGGACCGGCCAGCTCCGCCCTGCTGCCCCATCT
>JANWJB010000103.1 GCA_025449575.1 Acidobacteriaceae bacterium | reverse complement strand
CACAATGTTGGCATCTTCCACAGTCGATACACTGTATGTTTGGAATCCGGCGCTGGTAAGATAGCGCGAATAGATGAACGCGGTTTCGGAGTTGTCCTCAACAATCAAAATCAGCTTCCGGGCGGGACCAATTTGGGGTATTTCCGGCTCGGAAGCGCGCTCCTGGCCCGCAAAAACCGCAGGAACGATGAATTTGAAGGTGGAACCTTCTCCAACCACGCTCGCGACTTCTACGCGTCCACCCAGAAGCTGGGCCAGGTTGCGAGAGAGCGGCAATCCCAGTCCCGTTCCCTTCACTTGCCGTTGCAGGGTGCTGTCAATTTGCGCAAACTCTTTGAAGATGATGCTTTGGTCGCGCTCTGAAATGCCGATACCAGTATCGATTACCGAGAATTCAATCTGGCTGCCGTCCCGCCATGCGGTGACCCTGACTTCACCGCGAGGCGTAAATTTGATTGCGTTGGAGATGAAGTTTCTCAGCACCTGCGAGACCTTTTGCTCGTCGGTGTAAAGGGTCGGCAATCCATCGGCCGCTTCAAAGACGAGGTTCAGCGACCCGTCTGCCAGCAGAGGCTTCAGCATGCCGCGCAGAGCGCCAAATAGTCCTGCCACTTCAAAGCTACTTGGCTTCACTTCGAGCCGGCCCGCTTCAACCTTCGCCAGGTCGAGAAGATCGTTTACCATCTCGGACAGCTCGTTGGCCGATTGCTGAATGAAGCGCAGTTGCCTTTCCTGTTCCGGTGTCAGGTCCCCATCCATCCGATCGAGAAGCATTCGTGTCAATGCCAGCATCGAGTTCAAAGGGGTGCGGAACTCATGCGACATATTCGATAGGAAGCTGGTCTTCAGCTCCGAGGCGCGGCGGAGATAGTCCGCGCGTTCGTCCAGCTCGGCGTAGAGCGCAACCACACCGCGATTGGTATCTTGCAACTCGGCATTGATGCGCGCCAGCTCCTCTTTCCGCTCCCGAAGTTCGTCCAGAGTCTTCATCAGGTCGCGATTTTGGATCTGCAGTTCGTCCAGAGGCGTGCTTGGGTGCCGGTGGGCCAACATCGTGGTGACTCTCCGCAGCACCGCGGAATCCACAGATCGGCTCTGTATCGGAAGCAGTTTCCCAAAGCTTACCGACGTGCCTTTGGAGCTGGATTCAATGGAAAAGTCGTCCATCAACCGCTTGGTTCCCACGATCCCCATCCCCATCCCGGTGGTGGAGGTGTAGGAGCCCGCCATCACGCAATCCAGGTGAGGAATTCCATGGCCTTTATCTGTAACCGTGACGGTAAACAGGCCCCGATCCGGATGCACATTGAACGACACAGCTCCGCCGGTTGCATAGCGAAATGCGTTGCGCGCGATCTCCGAGGTCGCCGTCGCGATCCGTATCTGGTCATGATGATCGAATCCGAGGGCCTCCGCAATCGACCGGGCTCGTTGCCGGGCATTGACAACATCCTGCTCATTGCTAAGAGGAACAATATCGAGTTCCCGAGTCACAACTCCAAGCCTCCCAGCGGCGCGTAAAGCACCGTCGCATCGTCGCGCCTTCTGCTGAAATCCCGATAAAGCAGACCGGCTATGAGTTGCGGATGCCGGTTTTGCAGACCGGGATAGCCGGTCAGGGCGCATTTCGAGGTCAATCCATCGGAGTACATCATCAGAGTCGAACGTGGCTCAATCGGATAGGTGTATTCCTGAATACGCGGGAGCACTGCTCCCAGGGTGCCGTTCTGCGAAGGCACATTGCGAGTTGCGGTTCCGGTCATCACCGCCGTGGTGATGTTGCCCACGCCCGAGCAGACCACCATTTGGCGCTCATGATCCACCAGTACCAGCGACATTGCGGCCCCGCGAGTTTTTTTTAGCGCGTCGTGGACCCGGGTAAGGATTTCCGTAGCTGCTTCCCCGGCCGATGCCCGAACAACGGAGACAGCCTCATTGGCCGCCTCCGCCGCATGGATGCCATGTCCGAGGCCATCGACCATCATATAAAGAGACTTCAAAGCATCAGGAAGCGCAACGAACGAGTCTCCGCACGCGGTTTCGCCTCTCAGTGGAACGTTTACTACTCCGAAGGGCGGGTACCGCAGGGAACGAAACTTCCCAAGACGGCTCCACAAGACGCTGCCGCGATGAGCGAAAGAATACAGCGAGGAGGCGTCGGACAGCCGCTGAATCGCTCCCAGCCCCTGCCCACGCGTTCCTGCCGTGGAGTAGCCATCTTCGAACGCACGGCTGACGTCACTTATCCCCGGCCCATTGTCCAGAGCAAGAAGGTCCAGCCAGGTGGCACTCTCACTCTCGAAGGAACAGACGAGTACTTCGCCCGTTTGGGCGTGGAGGTAAATGTTATTCGCCGCCTCTGACGCGACAATCCCCACATCGCTACGGCGTTCCTCGCTGAAGCCCAGCGAGACGACAGCCGACATTGCGACGCGACGCGCCTCTGAGACAGAGCTGCGGTCGGTTATCGGAACAGACTTGGAGGTATGATTCAAGATTCTATTTCCAGCGAGTGATGGCAACGATGGTGCCCCGTCCCACCTCACTTTTGATGTCGAATTCGTTGACGAGCCGCCTGCTCCCGCTCAGTCCCAACCCCAAGCCACCGCTTGTTGTGTATCCATCCCGCAGAGCCATCGCGATGTCGGGGATACCGGGGCCCTTGTCTTCAAAAGTGAGCTTAATCCCTCTGCGCAAGCCGTTTTCTACCTGTTCGACGCGCATGGTTCCACCATGTCCATGATCAAGGGTGTTCCGTGCCAGCTCACTGGCCGCAGTAACCAGCTTCGTCTGATCGACCAAACTCAGCTTGAGCTCCAAGGCCCATGAGCGGGCCACCTGACGAACTTTGACAACATCAGCCGCGCCGGCGATCGGATGAACTTCACTCCTGGAAGCCATTAGCGTCCTGCAGTTCGTAACTCTGATCGCTGAACTGCCTGAGAATCTCCATGCCTCGCTCCACATTCAAGGCAGTCTTGATTCCAGAAAGCGACATCCCCAGCTCGACCAGTGTAATAGCGACAGCAGGCTGCATGCCGGTAAGCACTGTCTGCGCGTCCAGCACCTTCGACATGGCGGCGATATTTGCCAGCATGCGACCGATGAACGAGTCCACAATCTCCAGGGAAGAGATATCGATCAGCACGCCCCTGGAAGCATGCTTTGCAATCTGTGTTGTGAGATCGTCTTGCAGGGTTATCGCCAGCTGGTCGTGCATATCCACCTGGATGGTCACCAGCAGGAAGTCTCCCAACTTTAGGATGGGTATCCGTTCCATGCTTAGTTGTCCTTCGCTTTGGAGCCCAGCGCCATACCGGCCGCCGGCTTGCGGGCCACCACAACTTTACCCATTCGGCTCAGAGCCATCGCAAATGCGTCTGAGAGTTTTGCTTTGGTCTGCACGTCGACGAGATCGATGCCCAGGTGGACAATGGTCTGCGCAATCGCCGGGCGGATACCGCTCAAAAAGCAATCCGCACCCATCAGGCGGGCCGCAGTAATGGTCTTGATCAGATGCTGTGCCACCAGCGTATCCACAGTCGGAACGCCGGTGATATCAATGATTGCAATCTGGCTGTTCGTCTCAACAATCGCTGAAAGTAAAGACTCCATAACAACCTGGGTACGAGCGCTGTCGAGTGTCCCAATCAGGGGTAAAGCAAGAACCCCATCCCAGAGCTTGACGACAGGGGTGGAGAGCTCAAGCATCTCCTCCTGCTGCCGCCCGATCACTTGGTCGCGGAATTCGACCGCGCTGTCTACGGTGAACAGTGCCAACCGGTCGAGCAGATTGCCGGACGCCCAAACTTCGTTTACAAGATCGCTGGGGTTGCCTTTGAGCGCATCCCGCAAAGCATGGAAGATCGGTTGCTTGAGCGAAAGAACGAAGCGAGCTGTCTCAGTGGGCGTAAAACCCTGGTCCATGCGCGATTTGGCGATCTCTCTTAGGAATTCGCGGGTCTGAAGGAAAGCTTCCGATTCTGCCTCAGAGCTGCTCTCTGCTGCCTTTGCAAATAGACCTAGCAATTCCCTCGCCTGCTGCTTCAATTCGGTATCGGTCATTAGGTCGGCGCGCCGAACACCCTTCACCATCTCCTCGATCCAGGCGGAAAGGATCGCGCCTTCATTTTTCTTCACAACTTCATGAAAGGAAATCATTTGCTTGCTTCCTCATCTCAATCAGCCCCATTCTAACCACCAAACCGGGATCCGAAGGAACCTACCTCCCAAACCGGCATTTTTACCGTGCAGGGTTAGAGGAAACAGGTGAAAGCTTCAGGTGGCCTCTGTCGGCCTGGTTTGATACGGAATCATCCGCTTCAGACGTGAGCTTGGGTCGTTATGGTTGCTTTGCCAGGCCATGAAAAAACAAGCACGAGGGACAAGACGCGCATGTCGCGGGGGGAGCCGCTCAATGAGACGATTCTTTCAAACTTCGGATTCCACCCTCGCGAGGTTGGCGAGCTGCGCCCGTCAGATCCGGCCTGGACGATCGGCCGAGGCGAACCTTCAGCCAACGTCGATCGTCCCCATGCGCACCATTGCTTTCCTAGCTGCTTGCCTTGCCGCGAACACCCACGACGACGAGTCCAATCCCTCCCACGAGCGCGATCGTGCTAAGGATCGGCGAGATCGGAATGGTGCTCTTTTGCTGGTGAGAAACCTGTATGGGACCCAAATCAACATCCTTCTTCTCGCGGGTGAAGGACACTCCTCCTACGGCAAAACCGATGATCCCAACGATGATGAGGATGATTCCTACGACGGTAGCGGCTTTCATGTGCCCTCTTTTCGGTATGTTTACGCTTAGACGGAACTGCCCTTACCGCTCAGGCGGTCGTTCAGTCGGGTTGAGCAGCGCCAAAACGGAAGAGCGCTACGAGAAGCAAAATGTGAGGATTGTGGCAAGTACAAGCAGGTGAAGGCTCAGCTCTTCTCTACCCTGAAGGACGAATGCCTACACGATTGGATGCAAGCCTGAACCTGCGCGTCATTTAGAACGGCGAGTACCTGAGGCTGCTCAGAATTGGCTGACCCACGGCATCTGGAACGACGGGGTCACCTCGAATTTGCTCGGACTTCGGGGATTATCTTGCTGTAAGACCCTGATTCCATGATGCCTTTTCCCTTGACCGCTCTAGGACCTCTTCCCCCTGGGTTAGAATCTCGCGGGGGATTCGGCAGATTGGTGAACGCGACGAGTACGCACCCTACATGAAGCGCACGAAGCGAAATGAAATGGAAGTCCGACACCAACGTCTTGGCACATCCTTATTTATGGTTAAGGCCGTTCCATTCGCGTTTGACCCTTTGCCCCTAAGTACCGCCTCTTCATTGCATTGGTCGTGGCTGTTTGGGATAGATGGTCGTGATGCCTGTTTTAGTATTGATCGTCCACGGCTCCGGCTCAGGCAGCAACATCCGCCCATCCTTTATCTCCAGCGGCATCCATAAGTAGCGCGAATCCCACAGCGCGCGCGGCTTCCAGATATCACCCATAAAGATCACAGTAGACGTCTTCGTCCCTGCCACCTTCAGCAGAAATGTCGACTGCCCCCCATAAGTGTTGGGAGACCCCGGCGCGACCTCCCGAAACTCCGTCCACGGCCCGGAAAGAGTTGGAGCCGCCGCATACACATTCGGATTCGCGCGCCATCCCGTCAGGTGTGAGCCCATGACGTAATACATTCCGTCATAGTGCACCAGCGCGCCGCCCTCCAATGGAATGTGGAAGAATGCTACAGCAGGCGTCCGCACCGACAGTCTGTCCGGAGAAAGCCGCGCCACATAAAAGCCGCCCGAAGGCCGAGACTCAAAAACCAGGTACGCCTGCCCGTCATCATCCACAAACTGTCCGATATCACGCGACTCCAGCCCCAGTGGACGAAAGCTCGCCACAAAGTGGTAAGGCCCCGTAATTTTGTTGCTCTCCGCCACTCCCACATGCGCATATTTGTAATGCGCATCGTCCAGATGCATGTACATCACAAATTGGTGTGTCAGCGGACTGTAATATGCCTTGGGCCGTTCCAGGACCCAGCGAGGTCCCAGATGCTCCGGATCGGCTAGCGTCAATGCATGGCCTCGATTTTTCCAGTGGATGAGGTCGTGAGAGGAGTAGCATCTGACATACCTCTTGGCCGCATCCAGTTGTGGATTCCTATCCGTTCCGAACCAGTACCAGGTGTGGTCATGGTAAAGAATGCCTCCTCCATGCGCTTCGATCCCATGTCCCTGCTTGTCAAGCCAAACCGCGCCAGGTCGTATGGTGGTATGCGGAGCGGCGATACATGCCCGAGGCAGAACTGCTAGCGCGATGGCTGCGATGAGGAACCGGACACAATATCGAATAGGCATAACTCGGTGACTCCCCCGGAGTGCTTGGACCGATACGGCGCACCTTCGCGCTGCCGCTTGCGGCTCAGGGGGCTCATCCGGAATCAGGCCGGGGCTTCTCAGCATCAGTTGGCAGGCGTCCCCTGCTGCCATCCCGGCGGCGAATTCCAGCTTCTCCGCCCCTCTTGCTGAAATGGCACGAGCGATACGAATGTGCCAGTGTGATAGGTTGCCGAACTCCACGGCGCCTTCAAGATGAACCGCGCATTCGGAGCGCAACCCGCAAGGCTAATGCTAAAGGACGCTTTGGCGGAACCGCCGGTCGCAATGTCGCCCAGCACGATCGGATAGCTGCCGGGCGCCGTAACCTCCGGAGTGCAACGCCGCCCTGCGGTCTGGGTGAGCGTCAGTCCGTTGATCTGGGTCGCATAGGCCGGACCCACTTCTCCGTTGGTCGCGGTCAGAGTAACCACCTGCGTGTCCCCTTGTCTCTCCGTCAACGAGGCGGAGAACCTCAGTCCATAGCCGGGCAAACGTGTTGGGTTGACAATTCCCCAGTACGCGGGCTTGGCCTGCAATTCCATATCAAAGGGCAGTGGATAGTCAGTACGGGCAACCGGGAAACCATCCAGCCATGTGTCGTCGTCCGCCATGCCCCAAAAGGTGACGGCGCTCAGCTTTCCGCTCAATCTGCGGAAAGCTCTAAAGTACTGCGCGTAAAGCCATCCTTCCTCGGCGAGGACAGAGGGCGGCACATTGTTGCCGTAATTCGAGGTGACATCGCCGGCGTGGTAGACGCTGATGTCCATCTCGGTGACTTGTTGATCGATCCCGGGGAAATCCCTGGCCACCGTGTCGACAGCGTTCACCACGGCGCTGATGGAGGGGTAATTGATGCTGTTGTGCATCTCATGGCCGATGCCGTCAATAGGAACGCCTCGGGAGCGCAACTCACCAACCACCTTCACCAAGCAGGCGAGACGCGCGGGATCGGTGGTGCTGTAGTCGTTGAGAAAAAGCTTGGTGCCGGAGGGCGCGTACTGCCGGGCCGCCTTGAACGCGATATCGAGATAGCTCGCGCCCAGCACCTTGTAGAACGGGCCATGTTCGAGGCAGTCCGATTGGGATGGGTCGAGCGGCTCATTGACCACGTCCCACGCGTACACTTTGGTCCCGAAATGCTGCACCTCGGCTTTGATGTGCTCCTGGATATTGGCGGTGACCACGGCCTGATTCGCCGGCGAATTTGTCCCGTCGCCCGCCGCATATGTGGGAGTTTGCGCGCCGGTTGACCACACGAGGTTCTGCCCTCGAACGCGCATGCCGTGGCACACGGCGAGGTCTACCTCGTTGTCGGCCGCACCGAAGGTGTACGTCCCCTCTGTGTTTTCCACCGAACTCCACTTCATGTCGTTTTCCGAAGTAATGCTGTTGAAATGCTTGATCAGAAGTTGCGAATGAGGCCCGGTGAGGTCGGTGCTATCGACTGCCGCACCGATCGGGAAGAACTCGGAGAGCCGCTTGTAAATGGAAGGAATATCCTGCTGAATCGTCGGCGGAGCGATGTAGGCAAGCTGGAAGTCGTCGATGTAGAACGAGGCGAGATCGCTGCCCGATGCCGGGACCGTCTGGAAATACACATAGGCCTGCCCAGGATCGTAATTACTCGACATGGTATATCCAATAACGCTGATCTGGTGCCACTGACTATCGCCGGACACAGTAATGCCCGGATAGCTGACGACGCTCGGATAAGTTGTGTTTCCCTGGTACGTCACTTGCAGGCTCATATTGACGACGTGGGACAAGCCGTCGGTAAACATAACCCAGGCACTGATATTGTATTCGGATCCGACATACATCTTATCGCTGACATTGATCTGCGGGCCGTCGTAATCGTTCTCTCTCCCCGAGGTGAACAGGCTGTGCGTGCCGCTATGCGCCTCGGCGGTGCTGTTGGCTACGGCGCCGCTCGCACGTGAGCTCCAGCCATCCAAACCGCCATCTTCGAAGGTGCTGCTGATGCCCGTATTGTCCTGGTCGCTCGGACTGGGCGGCGGTGGTGAGAGCTCGCTGATGGTGACATCGCTGAGATAGAAGGAGTCGTTCGCACTGCTGGATTGGATGTAGAGCAGCAGAGAAGTGGGCGGCCCGGGAAAATCGCTAAAGCTGAACGTGCCCTGCACTTTCGTCCAAATCGAATTCGAAAGCGCCCCGGAGGTCGCGGAATTGCTGAAGGATCCCGATGTGGCGCAGTCTGCCGTCTTGAGTGAGATCGTCGCGGTCGGGTTACTGCTGTCCGGAGCGGCCAGCAGAATATAGGCGGTAACCTGATAGACCGCGCCCGCCACTACGTTATTCACGCCCAACAGATTCAGGCTCGGCCCCATGTATCCGGCCGTCCGGTTGCTTACAAGAAGGCTGAGTGGATTGGCGTTTGGGTCGAGGATGGGGGGCGCCGCATTGCTCAGCTTCGCGGACCCAAAGGGCGTCCAGCCATCCAGGCCGCCGTCGGAGAAGTTGTAGGTCGCGATCGGCGTTCCGCCTGGGGGGGGCGCGGTCTCCGTAATCACGACGTTGTCTAAATAGAAAGATTGCGCGCTCGTGGCGCCGACCAGTTGCCCGTAGAGAAGTGCGCCGGTCTCCGTAGTGCTGACGGTATAAGTACCTCCGACCTTTGCCCAGCCGGAGTCTGTTACGGAAACCGTGTAGGCGCCGATCGTGTCGTAGCATGTGCCACCGGAGCAGGCGGAATCGGTGCGTCTTATGGTTAGATTTGCATTACCGGGAGTCTCGCCGGGGGTAAGCATCACGTAGCCAGTGATCGTATATTGCGCTCCGGGTAAGAGAACGCTGTTCAGAGAAATCGATGGACCGCCAGCGCCGCTGGTACTGGTTGTGGTGAGGAGACTATACGACCCTGTATACGCGGCGGCGTTCGTGGGCATAGGCGTAACCGCACCGTTGAAGGAGGCCCATCCGTCCGCAGTGTTGTCTTCGAAGTCGTAGGTAGTCGTTTGCGCGCGCAGAGGAACAGCATGGGCAAAAAGCAGCGCGAGAACAAGCACCCCGAAAGATCCAAAGATCGTCCGATTCCGGAGTACGTTTTGCTTGCAGGTTCCGGCATAATAAGGCATCGCTGTTTCTCCTTTGCTTGCACAATTTAAGGCGGAAGCGCTGCTGCGGCATAGCGCTGCGCGGGTGAAGCACCGGCTTTTCCGGTGGAAAAGCGGCGTTGCCTTAGTCGGCGTCGAACAATCTGGTAGGAAATCTGCCATAGGTCGCCACTCTGAGCGAATGGTGAGACGCTTGAGCGAACGGCAGAGAGTCGATTCCTCAAGCGCCGCAAGTATAGGTACGGATGTAATTGCACGTCAACTGTTTTTTGCGCATTAGCTCACAGAGAATCGCGGACTGTGAGCAGCTCAGTTTCTTCTATCGTGGTCGAAGGAATCAGATCTCTTTAGGGATCTCCTGGACACACACAGACCTTGCCATGCGCGATACGACTTGATCAGCGTCTGGTCGGCGCGAGGGAGGACCCGGACGAACCCCGGGCGCCTTTTTTATGCGCACACGCTTTGGGAGACGTTCCTCATCGAGCAGAAGGCCGGTATCGTCGCGGCTTACGGCGATAAGGGCGCCAAGAAGACGGCTGAAGCCCAAAGCAGAAAGCGCCATTGCATAAATGCCAAGGCCGACCTTAGGATCGCCCTTCTCTGCGCGAAGATATTCGTGAGCTCCAACTTCACGCCCAGCTTCGCGTCGGAATCCGGCCCCGGACGGGCTATGGTAGGTTATAAAGCCGAGAGGCACTACGAGAACGGCAAGTGGGTCGCCGGCCGCAGGCTCAATGGCGACGAAGCCGGCAGAGGTCTTCCGGGGGAACGGCGTCATTGGCATGCTGCTAGTCAAGTTGTTTCGAATGGAGTAGGGCGGGTTTATCAATGCCGACTCGCCCAAGGGCGTCAAGCCGGCGCGGCACGAGAGCAGCGGTCGGTAAGGGGAGAATAATCAGTAATCATGAATAAGAAGCGCGCTTGGCAAATTGCGGCGATTGTGGCGTTGTTATGGGGGCCGATTTTAGCTGCCGCTCCCAATTGGGTTCCGGACGTGACGTTTAAGGCCACAAGCTTGGCCGGGTGGCACACATTGGGCCAGGCCGACTGGCGCGTGCAGAACGGAGAGGTGATTGGAAAGGCGAGGACGGGCGGCTACGGCGGCTGGCTGGTGCTGGATCGTTCTTATCAAGACGCTGCGTTGTATGCCCTTTTCCGCTGCAACAATGGCTGCCAAACGGGTGTTTTATTTCGAACCGAAAAAACCGCCGAAGGCCTGAAGGGGATTTACGTTTCTCTCACTGAGGGAGACATGGCGTGTTACCGGGTGACTCTCGATGCGGACGGGAAGATACTGCAACGCGAGAAGCTGCCACCCGCTCCCACAAGCCCGCGGATTCTCCCACCAGCGAATCCGGCAGGCGCCGCCCGCCGTATCGGCCGGCGGCGCGGCGGCTTCGGCCGTGTCGCGGCTCCCGATGATCTGCCCTTTACGCCGCCTAAGCCCGGGACCCGCTCTGCCGACTGGAATTCGGTGGAAACCATGATCGACGAAAACAGCGTCCGCGCCTGGGTGAACAACATCGGTGAAGGGACAATAGGCCGGGCAGAGGAGGAGAATGGCCGGTATGGCCCGATTGCGCTCTATGTGGGCGGCACGGGCGAGGTTCGTTTCAAGGACATCCAATACAAAGATCTGGCCATCCTGCATGCTCCCGCGGAGCACGTTTCGAGCCGTTTCCGAAAGCAGACGCTGAACGAGCTTTACTACTCCTGGTCCGCCGCGGTGGCGGACTTCAACCACGACGGCATTTTGGACGTGGCATCCGGCCCCTACATCTACTTCGGCCCGGATTTTTCGAACTCGCGGGAAATATACCCTGCGCATACCTGGGACGCGTCGACGCAATTGCCGAATGAGTGCGGTGCGCTCGAGTTTGCCTACGATTTCACCGGCGACGGCTGGCCCGATATTGTGTGTACGCCCGGAACTCTGTATGTCAACCCGAGAGGCGAGTCGCGCCGTTGGGACAAATATCGGGTGTTCCCTTCGGTCACGAGCGAGGTATGGACCCACGCGGACATTAATGGAGATGGGAAGCAGGATATGGTCTACATGAGCCGGGAAGGGGTGGTTTGGGCGACACCCGACCCCGCCAATCCGACCGGACCGTGGGTCGTTCACAATGTCTCCGGGCCAGGTTACGCGCTCCAACATGGCCTTGGCGTCGGTGACATCAACGGCGATGGACGTCCGGACATTGTCAATCCTTTTGGCTGGTGGGAAAACCCGGGGCCCGGCGGCAAGGAGCCTTGGACCTACCATCCGGTGGCGTTCAGCCGTTATGAGCGCGACAACATCGGTAGCGGCGGCGGGTTGGTCGGCAACGTGAGTTTGGGAAATGGTTTAACGATGATGGCCGGCGGCGCCTTGATGGCCGTATACGACGTGAATGGCGATGGCTTGAACGACGTAGTGACGGCGATATCGGCGCACGGCTTCGGCCTCTCGTGGTTCGAGCAGAAACGGGACCAGGCCGGCAACATCTCTTTCATCGAGCACCCGATCATGAAGGATTACTCGACCGCGACGAAGAACGCCGGGGGCGTGACCTTCTCCGAAGCGCATGCTTTGGGCGCAGCCGATATCGATGGAGATGGTGTGCCGGACATTATCGTGGGTAAACGCTATTGGTCTCATAACGACAGCCTTCACGATCCAGATGCGTATGGCCCTCCGGTTCTTTACTGGTATCGCACGGTTAGGAATTCGAAGGCGCCGGGGGGCGCCGAGTTCGTACCCGAACTGATTCACAATCGTTCGGGTGTGGGTTCCACCGTAGTGGCCGCGGACCTGAACCGCGATGGAGCGATGGATCTCGTCACCGCGACGGACCGAGGGACGATCATCTTCTGGGGCACGCCGAAGGGCAAGCGAAAAGGCAAGCCGAAGGTCGGCGCGCGTGCATCCACTGCCAAGAAATAGACTGGCGAATGAGAAGATAGCAGGCAGCCGGCACAGCGCGAGGACGAAGAGATACTCACCCGGGCCATCACCGAGTTGGCCATCCAGTATGGACGCTACGGCTATCGCCAGATCGCGGCGCCGCTGCGGTATGCGCTCTTCGACCGCGAATTCACAGGAATGCGGGGTCAACATGCACGCACATGTCGATGAGAATCCGCAACTCCGATTCCGCTAGCTCCCGGAATGCGATTTCGATTCCGGCTCTTTACAGTATTGAACCTCATCGTCTTCGACGCGCTCAAAGGGACGCTTGGGCGGCTGCACCTTATCAGCATCTTTTTGACGATAGCCGCGCACGCATGAGTGGATTATATCGTGCGTCCAAAGTTCGGAGAGCTCTTGACCTTAGACAGCGTACTCGATGTCAACTTCGACCCCATCCGAATCAATTAGGATACTAAGGGAAACTCGTGGTTCAAGTTGAGAAAGAAGAGCTGAAATTAGCGAGCTTGCGAAGGACAAGGATCATTCTCCAACTTTGTTTGGTGTCATCGAAGACTGAATCAGAATGGAACGAACCATAACACTTTACAACCTCGAAGATTCCAGCGTATCTCAGCTACCACCTCGGTCGCAGTCCAGCGCCTGAAAGCTATTCTATCTCCAATGAGCTTGGCGCCTGCTTGATCGAATATGCTAATGGTTGTCAGGCAGACTTGTGTCACAGAATCGAGTTTATCTGCCTCGTCTCCCCAGTGAACTTCTAAACTTAGACCGTCCTTAGTAACTGTCCAAACACTTTTCGTCCGGCCAGCGGAACCCAAGAAATCGGCTGGCCCTGCGGCCAGTTCCAAGACACCTTGAACTGGTAGATTGCCATCTGCCAAGCGATACCACTCCGAGAGCACGCCTACCTCAGTTGTGACGTCGCGATACGAAAAGGCCAGATCATATATGTTTGCCGCGTTGTAAAGGTCGACCATTTCTTTTCAGGGAAAAACGGTTTGAGCAGGCCGGGCAGTTTTAAGCCTTTGCGACCAGTAAAATCAGCGGCAAGACGAAAGAGAGCACGTGAATACCGCGCCTGACGATCATCAGTCCCCATAAGCCGGCAGTGCGGACGTGATCTGAGTTCGGCAAGGACGAACTCCCCGCGGGCGGCCCGGGAAGCCCAGTATTCGTCTATCGCGTATCAGTGACGCACACGGCAGAGACATGGGCCTGACTGACAATCGTAAACCATTCATTTTAAGATGTTTATGGTGGGCGCAGCAGGATTCGAACCTACGACTTCCACCGTGTGAAGGTGGCACTCTACCGCTGAGTTATGCGCCCGGGGTTCGGACTCGGTTGAAGGCTTAGTTTACACGAGGCCCCGGTTCAGGTTGAGGGCTGCTTTTCCAGCTTTCGCGGCGGCTGGGGGGAGCCGTCCAGTCCCCTCGTCCCCCGGAACGGCCACTCCAGCGCCCCCTCCCGGCGCGTACAATCACACACGATTGATGATCTTCCATGACAAATGACCGGCCCATCGGCGCGCTGCCCCCTCAGCCGCAACCGGACGCCGGGGAGGGCTGGACAGGGGGTGGAAACTCTCCTGAGACGGCGCAACAGGAATCGGATCCTGGGGTTGATAAGGGTATGGCGACCGTAGCGATCCATGCGAACCGGTTCCAGAGCCCCGCCATGGGAAACGCCCCAACCGCGGCTACTGGGATGGATTGGACCCCACTCTCCGATGCGGACATTATGCTGCGGGTGCGGGAGGGCGACGACACCGGGTTCGGAATTCTGATCGAGAAATATCGCAGCCCCATGGTCCATTTCATGTTCCGGATGGTCCATAACCAGGCCGTCGCCGAGGAACTGGCGCAGGAGGTTTTTCTACGTGTATACCGCTCGCGGCAGACCTACCGGGCGGAGGCAAAATTCAGCACCTGGCTCTATCGGATTGCAACGAATTTGGGTGTGAACCACGCGCGCGACACGAAATATGAGCGAATGGCCCAGACCGTTTACCTGGACCAGCCCGATCCGGAGACGGGCACGACGCCTGACGTGGCCGATGCCACGCCGACGGTCGAGCAGGAGCTGGTACGCGAAGAGAGATTGAAAGCGATTCGCGACCAGGTGCTGCAGCTGCCGGAGCGGCAGCGCGCCGCCGTGCTCATGCATAAGTATCAGGGAATGGACTACAAGCAGATTGGCGAGGTACTGCGGCTGAGCGAGTCCGCCACCAAGTCGCTGCTGTTTCGGGCCTATGAGGAACTTCGCCAGAGACTCAAAGACTTTGTTTAGATAGATAGGGAGCGGTTATGACTTGCCGGAAGAAAAATGAATACATTGCCGACCTGCTCTTGGAGCCCGAGTCGGCTTCCGCCGCGGTGAAGCAGCACGTGGCGCAATGCGCCGAGTGCGCCTCGGAGCTGGCTGCCTTAAAAGAAACGATGCGCGCCATGGATGCGTGGCAGGCGCCGGAACCTGGAGCCTTCTTCGATGCGAGACTTTATGCCCAGCTACGCACGGAGGCGACGAGTGAGCCGGCGGGATGGCTGGAGCGGATGCGAGCCCGGGTGCTCTACTCGAGCAGGATTGCGGCACGGCAATGGGCGGCGGCGGCTCTGGCGCTCGCGCTGGCGGCGGGCGGCGGAACCTTCGCACTGCTCGACCATAGTCATCCGGCCCCGGTGGTAGAAGCCTCAGCAACCGTGCGTGATCTGCAATCTTTCGATGGATACGCGCAATTCTTCCAGCAAATGAGTGCTTTGAACGCTCCGGACAGCGGCTCGACCGGCGCTTCGAATTAGCGGGCGCGGTTCTGTGCATCGTTTTCAGTGCTTTCGCCGGAACCATTCCGGCAAGCATCGCGAGTTTGCGCCGCGATGAGCGGAAGTGAATGAGCCCATAAGCCGGCTTGGCTTGCTGAGAAGAGGGCAACGCAATCGGTGGGTATGGTCCTGGGAGAAGGCAATGGTTGGGCAGACAAGGTCGAGGATAAGAGCAGCTGCTCGCGGAGTATTTACCGCGCTGCTGGTCATCCTAACCCTGACGATTCTCCCCACTCCGAGCTTCGGCTATCGCGATTATAGCGGCGTTGGCCGCGGCGGATGGGGCAGCCGGCCGGCCTATCGGGTGGTTCGCGCGGGGCAGGCTCGGCGGGAGGCTCCCCGGCAGCGTATGGAGTCGCGGCCCCAGAACAGAGGCCCTCAGCAGCCTTATCAAAACCGCCCCGGCAACGGGATGGAAGGGCGCGGAAATGGCGCGCGGCCAGCCTACCGCGGCGAGAATCAGGCTCAGACTCATCTTCCCGAATGGCTGCGCGCCCATCAGGGCATGTCCCTGGCGCAACAGCAGCATGCGTTGTCGCAAGAGCCGGGATTCAACCGGCTGCCTCCGCGATCACAGAAGCAGGTCATGAATAGCTTGGCGCGAATTGACTCGATGCCCCCTCGGCAGCGCCAGCGCACGCTGGACACGATTGAGGCTCTCGAACACCTCAACCCGCAGAGAAGGCAAGCGGTGATGGCCTCCGAGCAGGCCATACGCAATCTGCCGCCGGAGCGCCGGCGCGCGGTAAAGCAAGCATTCCAAAACCTGCGCAATTATCCGCCCGCGCAGCGCCAGGACATGTTGACCTCTCCGCAGTTTCAGTCGCAGTTCACCCCGCAGGAACGGACCATGCTGGGCAACGTTCTTACCGTCGAGCCCTACGAGCCGCCCCAGCGATAGTGCTCCTCAGTGCCGCGGCCGCATTCCCTAGCGCCGCATTTGACACCGAGAACGTGTCGCTCCGCGACCTTCATGGGACAGCCAGACACTTCCTCGCCCAGGGGTCAGACCACAAAAGCCCTCTGAATCCGTTCGTTCTTCCACATACAACCCGCACCCAAAACAGAATCCGCACAACTAGGCCGAGCGACACGAATGCCGGAGCGGATGCAAGAATCCGTCTTCCCGAATTTCGAGTCCGGTACTAACCGCACTCACCTGCTCGAATAGGTCTTACCACTTCACAGGAGTGCGAAAGATGCTCTAGAGTCGTGACATCCGGGGTTCTTCTATTATGAGCACCTTTCGCCGCCGCCGTCTTCGCCGCCCGATACCGCTTTCGCTTCCGGCCTTGCCGGCTCTTCTTGCCGCCTCGGCAATGCTCCCATCGGCAGCCGGAATGCGGGCGTGATTGTGGGCCTGCCGGAGTCTCCAGTCAAGGGAGGTCGTTCTGAGGAACGTCAAAATTCAAGCCCGGAAAGGGTTGACTGTCGGCTTTGCGGTAGTCTCGGGCAAGCAGGTCGTGATATCACCGCAGCCTGCGGCGAGGCGGTTACCAAGCTGGCGCGTGCGAAGGTGTCGTTCCAGTAAAGCAATTGACCATTTTACGCTGGCCTCGCCTTCCCTTCCCAGGACTGCTGGTCTGCTCTTCCCTCGCGCGTATTGGAGACTGCGACGGCGACGGATCGATTTTCGCTCACCCCAGGTGAAAAATAGCACTCGAAATCTTTTGTGTACTTCTTCACCAAAAATCAGCAAACCCTTTCCCGAAGCGGGCAATCCTAGTGATCAGGAAAACTGAACGCAAATATTCTAAAAGCGTGGAGAATCGCGTCGTGGTCAGTCACTGCTCCAATCCCAATTGCATGAAACCCTTGCGTTATCTTCGCGAAGGCAGAATTTATGTCTTCGATCTCCCTGACTTGCGCTCCAAACATGGCCTCTCCAGGCATCTGGAACACTTCTGGCTCTGCGGAACCTGTAGCCGAAGTTTCTTATTGGAGCAGGCGGGCGACAATGCAGTGAGGATCGTGCCTAAGGCTTCTGAGTTCTCAAGCGCTATCCCTTTGGCGTCCTAGCGGGCTTGGCCTTTTCCATTTCCCCGCAAGAGAGCTAGGGTATGCCGATCACCGCACACCCTAGCTCTCGAACCTTCGCGCGCATCGACCAACCTATTTATAATCAATGGTTTGCCAAGCTAAAGCCTACTGATCACGTAGCGGCCCGACCAAACCCGGAAGAGACCGCCGGCAAGAATTCAAAACGGCTGCGGGGCCATTCTGTTGATCGAATCGACCCCCGTTGCGGAATTGCCCATTTTCCTCCGGTGTCCTAACCATTTGCTGCATCTACTATGATTAGCAGAGGTTACCTTGCACTCTGGAGCAAATCGGATCCATGACAAAAGCCGACTTGGTTGAAGAAGTAATCCGATTGGGAGATCTGACGCGCCGCGACGGCGAGACGATAGTGGACACGATCTTCGATTCCGTCATCCATGCTCTGCGCTCCGGTGACAAGATCGAGATTCGAGGATTCGGCAGCTTTCGTATTCGGCAGCGGCAGCCTCGGACCGGGCGCAATCCCAAAACGGGCGCTAAAGTCGAGGTGCCCGCCAAGCGTGTTCCTTACTTCAAGCCCAGCAAGGAATTGCGCGATTTGGTAAACCCCAAGAGCAATGGCCGGGAGCCCACAACGGGCCTCGGTCAATCGGCATAAACCCACCGCTCAAAACCGAATCCCGATCACGCTCATCATCCTGCCTGTAAATCCATGTTCCCCTCGATGAGAAAAGAACCGCTCCGGCTGGCAGGCCGTGCACTCGTCCATCCTATATATAGCTTTCGTCGGTAGGCCGGCGGCGAGTAGCTGGCGGCGATTGGCTTCGGCCAAATCCAGGTGAAGCCGGGGACCCAGATCGCTATGGCCGGGTGCGCGTGCCGTCATGAAGAGCAGGGGATACTTCTCTTTGACTGGATCGGAGTCATAGACTTCGCGAAAGAGGGTTGAGGCATAGTCGAACTGAGATTCAAACTCCTGCCGCACCTCGTCACCCACGGCATAGCAGCATGATCCGATGCCCGGACCGATCACGGCGATCAGGTCCTCGGGCTGGGAGCCGAACTCCAATCGCATGCGGCCTACCCCCCCCTCGACAATCCTGGCCACTGTGCCCCGCCACCCCGCATGAAAGATCGCGACCGCACGCCGCCTTCTGTCTGCGACCAAGACTGGGAGGCAGTCCGCGGTCTGGATTCCCAGCAATACTCCGGGCCAATCGGTCATCAGTCCGTCACCCTTGGAGATTGCAGGCTGAGAAAGCCCCCGCTGCAAAGCCGCTGCTTCGTGCCGGCCGATTCTGCGAACCAGCGGCGAATGAATCTGCTTCAGGGTGATCAAGGCCGGCAGCTCTCTTCCACCCCAGACGGCTCTGAGAAAAAGACGGCGATTGGCAGCAACGATTTTGGGACTTTCTGGGTCGGTGAACCCCAGATTTAGATCGCCGCCCGCCGATGCCTCAGGGCGATAAATCCGCGTGCGTCCGCCGGCACGCGTGCTAAAGCCGTGAACCAGCCATGCCATAGCAGCGCTATTCCCTGCTGCGGTTCGGGCGATGGGTCGCGATAGATTTCCGGTTCGGGCGCCGCCGCGGCCGAGCTGGCTCCAGCCGGGGACGCGGAGAACCACCAACTTATCACCTAGGTTCGTCCGCTCCGGATTTTGCGAGCTGCCTTGGGTTCGGATGCTCTGCGAGGATTCTTGTTTCGAAGGGCCCGCAAGCCGCCGGCGGCGTCCCCGCCGGACTCCCCCCTCCTCGAGCAGGCGATCGATCTCCCTCAGTCCGGCCTCGGTTGTGGAAGAAACATCCATAGATGGCTATTGTATGGTTTTCATTCGGAGAGCCGGGAGTGGAGCCGCCTGCATTTCGCCGAAGTGAAGGCGGCGCGGCTGATCGAGGGAGAACCTCGTAAACCGCGCCTCAGACATGGGCTCGCCTTCCGGCGGGCCCTTTTAAGAGGCTGTACAGAGAGGAGATTGGGAGTTGGACAGAGGGTGAAACCTGCGTCTTCGCAGAGTTTCATTAGGAGATGGGTATGCTTCAAAATTGGAGAACAGCCTGAAGTAGCCTCTTAATCTGCATACTTGAGATGCATTCCGGCATGACGAGTTGGCCTCGATGATCGCTTTTTTGATGAGTTGTCGCAAAGCACCTGGAGACCGGAATCTGCACAGCCGGCGACGCAGCGGCCCCGGTGCTGCGGTTTAATGCAATCCGGCGGGCCGGAACATCCGCTCCACCGCCCGGCTCACCACCCTCCGGGGGGCCAACCGTTGGGCAAAGAGCTGAAACCTCCCGCCGAAGTAGGGGATCACCCAAGGCCGGCCTTTCGCCAGACCTGCCAATCCCGCCAGCGCGACTTCCTCTGCAGATTGGTAGCTCCGGTTCTCGTCTTCCCGGGCTCCGGCCACGTGATTGAACTCCGATTTCGTGGGACCGGGACACAGCGCACTCACGCGAACTCCGTAGCGGCGCACCTCTTCCGCCAGAGACTCTGCCAGCAGACGATCAAAGGCCTTTGTCGCTGCATAGGTCGCAAGATAGGCCACCGGCTGGTAGGCGGCCATGGAGGAGACGATCATCACATCGCCACGCCGCCGCTCGACCATGCGGGGCAGAAAGAGCCGCGTGAGATGCACCACCGCAGAGCAGTTTACCTGCACCATTTCAATGTGGCGGTCCACATCGCTGCGCAGAAACTCGCCATAATCCCCAAAGCCCGCATTGTTCACCAGCAGATCGACTTCGATTCCAGCGCCCTCGGTGGAGTCGAAGATCTGCTGTGGAGCCGCTTCCTGCGCGAGATCGGCAACGATGACCTGGGTGCGAATCGATGGCGTGCTCCCCCTCAATCGCTCAGCAAGGGCCTCCAGCCGATCCTGCCGCCGGGCGGTGAGAATCAGGTTCACCCCCGCCGCCGCTAGCTCCACGGCGATGGCTTCTCCGATTCCAGAGCTGGCGCCGGTAACCAATGCCCACTTTCCCTGCCACATCTTGCTTACGAATGCCGACGGCATTACGCTCCTCCATTCAAGATTTTCTAGTCGAATTCCTCGCCGATCCACGCCGCAAAGGCATCCATCGACTGCTGCCGGCCAAGAAAACCCTCGATCAGCAGCTCTCCTGGCTTTGATCCACCGGGCTCCAGAATCGCCCGCCGGTAACGCATCGCAGCCGCTCCTTCGAGCAGATTGGCGGGGTCGAACTGGCGGAAGAAATCCAATGCGATGACCTTATCGAACATGTAGGTGTAGTAGTTCGATGAGTAGCCGGTGAGATGAGTAAAGCTGGCATACATGCGATTGCCTTCCACCCACTGGTAGGGCAGCAAACGCTGGTAGCCCTGCTCCAGCAGCGCATCCGGATCGACGCCGGCAGGAGGCATTTTGTGTACTTGCAGGGAATAACTGGTGTAGAAGAGCTGGGTTCGCACCGAATCGGCGCGCCCAAACGCGCTCGCGCGGTTCATCTTTTCCACCAGGGCTTCCGGGATCGGCTCGCCCGTCTCGTAATGCCGGGCGAAGCGCGCCAGCACCCTCGCGTCGCGGAAGAACTCCTCCAGCATCTGCGACGGCACCTCGATGAAGTCACCCTCGGTGGCGATGCCGCTCACCCCGGCCCATTGCTGATGGCCACCCAGAATGGCATGCATCAGATGGCCAAACTCATGGAAGAAGGTGACGACATCGCTGTATTGCATAAGACCCGGGTCGTCCGGCTTGCCTCCGGGAAAATTGCAGACGAGAGCAGCCTCCGGCAGTTGCCGTTCCGCAATGCCGGGAATGAGCGGAGCCGCGCTAAACCACTTGTCCTTCCCCGGCCGCGGATGCATGTCGAGGTAGAAACGGCCCAGCTTCCGCGGCAGGGCCTGGCTGCCGCTGCCGCCCTCCGCTTGGCGCTCTCCATCCCAAACCTCCCATGCGCTCACCGACGGGTCCCACACTACGGCATTCTGCGAGGTTTCGAAGTGGACATGGAAAAGCCGCTCGGCGATTTCAAATATGCCCTTTGCTACGCGCTCGTAGGGGAAGTAAGGCCGCACGGACTGCGAATCGAAATCGAAGGCGGACCGCCGGTATTGCTCGTACCAATAGCCGCGATCGCTGCTCTTGATTGCCGTCAGGCCCGGCTGACGCCGGCGGGCAAACTCGAGCATCTTCTGGTACTCCTTCTGTGCCCCGGGACGCGAAGCCTCTTCCAACTCGCCGATAAAGGCCTTCATGTTGGCGGCCGACTTCATCATCTGGTTCGCCGTCGCCAGATCAGCCCAGGAGGCAAAGCCCAGAAGTGTAGCCATCT
>JANWJB010000102.1 GCA_025449575.1 Acidobacteriaceae bacterium | reverse complement strand
GGAAACTCTGACAGGAGCGACACTGCGATGAACAAATATGTCGTCCGCACATCCCTGATATGGCTTGGCGTCTTTGCGATCGTCGTCGCCGGATGGCTCTTCTACCACTCCCACAAGAGTTCACAAAGGGTGACGATCAGCCCGGCGATGTCATCCGAGGTACAACCGGCGGCGGAGGGTCCGGCAGCGGCTCCCACCAGCATGGCAGGAGGGGGAGCACCCGCCGGGGGATCCCCGCAAACGCAAGAGGGGGCGCCGGACCGGGCGCCGCTGACCCCTGTGCAACTCTCGCCCCAACGCATGCAGAGCATTGGCGTCCAGACCGGAACAGTTGAGTATAAGCAGCTCGATAATGACGTGCGCGCCACCGGAAATGTCGATATCGACGAGCGGCTCATCGCGTATGTGCAGGTACGATTCGCCGGATACATCCGTCAGGTCTTTGCGAATGCGACCTACCAATACGTGCGCAAGGGCGAGCCGCTCTTCACAATCTACAGTCCCGATCTTGTCGCCACGCAGCAGGAATATCTGCTGGCACGGCAGGACCAGAAATCGCTGAGTGCGAGCACGGTGGATGGAGTCGCCTCCGGCGCCGCATCGCTGACTGCCGCCGCCGAACAGCGTTTGCAACAGTGGCAGATTCCGCAGAGCGAATTGCAGAAGCTGAAATCCACCGGAAAGCCGATTACCGACCTGACCATCAACTCGCCGGTCTCCGGATACATCACGGAATATAACGCGCTGCCGAACATGTTTGTGGAGCCCTCGACACGTCTTTATACAGTCGCCGATCTGTCACGCGTGTGGGTGTATGCGCAGGTATTTCAGGATGATGTGGGGCGATTGAAGCCTGGCGATGCAGCCCAGATCACGGTCGATGCGTATCCGGGCCGCGTGTTTCACGGCAGGATCGACCAGATTCTTCCGCAGGTCGATCTGGCAACGCGCACTGTTCGCGTTCGGCTGGTTGTTCAGAACCCCGGCCTGAAACTGAAGCCCGGTATGTATGTAAACTGCGATCTGAAGGCGCCGCTGGGCCGGCAGCTTGCTGTGTCGTCTTCCGCTGTATTTCAAACCGGCACGCGCTCTCTGGTTTTCCTTGACAAAGGCGACGGCTATCTGGCGCCAACGGAGGTGACTCTGGGGCCGCAAGCAGGCGAATATTTCGTCGTGCTCAAGGGGCTGAAGGCACACCAGCGGATCGTCACCTCCGCCAATTTCCTCATCGACTCAGAGAGCCAGTTACAAGCGGCCGCTGGTTCCTTCACGCCTCCCCCTCCAGGCGCGGGTAGCAATTCTCCCTCTGCGAATACGCCCTCACTCGGAACTATCGATTTCACTACCGATCCGAATCCGCCCCAGAAGGGCCGGACTGTGTTTCGCGTAAGGCTGACAGACAGCAAAGGAAACGCGATCTCCGGGGCGCAAGTGACGATCAGGTTCTACATGGCCGCGATGCCGGCAATGGGTATGGCTGCCGTGAATACGAGTGCCACGCTGACCGACCAAGGCGCCGGACTCTATGAAGGCACCGGTTCACTCGGCACCGGCGGAACATGGCAGGTGACGATCGCTGTCCAGAAAAACGGCCGGACCGTAGCGAGCAAGCAACTGAGCGTTACGGCAACGGGAGGCATGTAAATGCTATCCCGGATCATTGAAGGTTGCGCACGGAACCGGTTCCTGGTTTTTACCGGAGTTCTGCTGCTAACGCTCGCCGGCATCTGGTCGATGAAGCACGTTCCACTGGATGCGTTGCCGGATATCTCGGATGTTCAGGTCATCGTGCATACGCACTGGGCGGGCGAGCCGCCTGACGTTGTCGAAGACCAAGTGACCTATCCCATTGTGACGGCGATGCTGTCTGCGCCCCACGTCAACGCAGTGCGGGCGCAGTCGATGTTCGGCGACTCCTACGTGTTCATCGTGTTCCAGGACGGCACCGACCTCTACTGGGCACGCTCGCGCGTGCTGGAATATCTGGAGCAAATCAGCGGCCAACTCCCTTCGGGCGTGCATCCTGTACTGGGCCCGGATGCGACTGGGGCGGGCTGGGTCTACGAATACGCCATCGTCGATACGACGCATCGCCACAATCTGGCCGACCTGCGAACATTGCAGGACTGGAATCTTCGCTATGCGCTGGAGACCGTGCCAGGAGTCGCGGAAGTCGCGACCATCGGCGGCTATGTCAAGCAGTATCAGGTCAAGCTCGATCCGAACAAATTGATTGCCTACGGCATTCCTCTGTCCACGGTGATCGATCGTGTCAAGGCAAGCACCAACGAGGTGGGCGGCCGCGTGCTTGACCTGAGCGGAGCGGAATATATGATCCGCGGTCTCGGCTATCTCCAATCCCTCGACGACCTTCGTTCTGTCGCCGTCGGCAGTAAGAACGGTACGCCGGTTTTATTGAAGGACCTGGGCACAGTCAGTTTCGGGCCGGACATCCGCGAAGGCGTCGCCGAGTGGAACGGCGAGGGTGAGACCGTCGGCGGCATCATTGTGATGCGGCAGGGCATGAATGCTCTTGGCGTCATCAATGGCGTCAAGGCCAAGCTGCGGCAAATTGCGTCATCGCTGCCTCCCGGTGTGAAGATCCTGCCCGGCTATGACCGTTCCGGGCTGATCAACGCTTCCATCCATACCCTGCAGCGCGATCTGCTCGAAGAAGCCATCATCGTCAGCCTGGTCATCCTTGCTTTCCTGTTCCATTTTCGTTCCGCACTCATCGCGATCCTCGCCCTGCCCATTGCTGTGGTTGTGTCGTTCATTCCGATATATCTGCTCGGCGTCTCGTCCAACATCATGTCGCTGGGCGGTTTGGCGCTGGCCGTCGGCGTGATGGTGGATGCGTCGATAGTGATGGTGGAGAACGGCCATCGCCATCTCTCCGAGCGGCAATGCGATGCGGCTCCGGTCAAGGAGCCGGAACGCCAACGCATTCTCATCCATGCGGCCAAGCAGGTTGGGCCGGCCCTGTTCTTCTCACTGCTGATTATTGTGGTTTCGTTCCTGCCGGTCTTTCTTCTTCAGGCACAGTCGGGACGTATGTTCCGGCCACTGGTCTGGATGAAAACCCTGGCGGTCGGTTCCTCATCAATTCTGGCTATTACGCTGGTTCCGGTGTTGATGGTGATGTTGATCCGTGGACGACTCCGGCCGGAACATTCCAACCCCGTCTCGCGCATCACGCAGGCGCTCTATCTTCCCATCTTGCGCTTCTGTCTGCATCATCGCTGGTTGACGATTGCGCTCAACCTCATCTTTCTTGCCGTGACGCTGCCGCTTGCTTTGCATCTCGGCAGCCAGTTCATGCCGCCTCTTTTTGAAGGGTCCGCCCTGTATATGCCGACTGCGCTGCCCGGCATCTCGATAGGACAAGATAAGGTACTGCTACAGGAGCAGGACCGGATCATTCGAGGCTTTCCGGAAGTGGTCAGCGTCTTCGGCACGGCCGGACGCTCCGACAGCGCGATCGACAACGCCCCACTCAGCATGTTCGATACCACCATCATGCTGAAGCCGCGCGGTCAATGGCCCGCCGGCATGACCTACGCCAAGCTCATCGGAGAAATGGACGCGAAGCTCCAGTTTCCCGGCCTCTCGAACACCTGGACCATGCCGGTCGAAAACCGCCTCGACATGGAGTTGACCGGCATCAAAACCCCGGTTGGAATGAAAGTGCAGGGTCCGAGCATCGATGGCATCCAGGCAGTGGCGTTGCAGATTCAGAATGTCCTCAACGGAATGCCGCAGGTGCGGTCCATCTTCGCGGAAAAGGTGGCTCAGGGCTTTTACGTCAACGTACAGCCGAACCGGGAGGAGGCCGCGCGCTACGGTCTCACCATTGCGGACATACAAACCGCGGTCGCGTCCGGCATCGGCGGCAGGAACATTGCGGAGAATATCGAGGGACGGGACCGTTTCCCCATTAACGTGCGTTATGAACGTGACTTTCGCGACGATCTTGAAGCCATGCGCGGTGTCCTGATTGGCACCCCGTCCGGCGCGCAGATTCCCCTAGGGCAGGTGGCGCGCATCTCGTTCTCTAAAGGGCCTGCTATGATCCGCGACGAAGACGGAGCGCTTACGGGCTATATTTACATCGATCTGAACACTACGAACTATGGAGGTTTTGTCGCGCAGGCAAATCAGAGACTAGAGACGAAGCTGAAGTTGCCGGGGGGCTACACCTACCAATGGTCGGGCGAGTACCAGTTTGAGCAGCGGGCGAAGCAGCAGCTCAAGCTGATCCTGCCCATCGTTTTTTTTGTGATCCTCATCTTGCTCTATCTGGTATTTCATTCCGTGGCGGAAGCGCTGATGCTGATCTTTCCCACTGCCTACGCTCTAACCGGAGGGCTGCTGCTGCAATGGCTGCTGCATTACAACTTCAGCGTCGCCGTCGCCGTCGGTTACATAGATTTGTTTGGCATCGCTGTCGAGACCGGCGTCGTTATGGTCGTCTATCTCCACGAGGCATTGGATAAGCGTATTCAGGCCGGTGAGGCGCGAACCAACGCCGACATTGAAGCAGGGGCGATTGAAGGCGCCGTCCATCGCCTTCGGCCGGTGCTGATGACCGTTATTATCGTGGTGGCCAGTCTTGCCCCCATACTATTGGAATCCGGCATCGGCTCCGATGTGATGAAGCCGATCACCGCTCCCATCGTCGGCGGCATGATTACTTCGAGCATCAATGTCCTGATCCTGCTTCCCGTGCTCTTCGTCATGCTGAAGGAACGGGCGCTGAAGCGGGGAACGCTCGTTCCGGGGAATGGAGAGGATACTGCCGTAGCGTCCAATTCCCGATGATCTCGAAAGAACTCCGATGGCAGCGATCGAGTATGCAATCGGAGCGGATTCACGATTGCTATGCCCCGCCGTGGTTCACTCGCCCTTCACGCCCTTGGCGATGCGGTCGCCAATCTTCCTGTCGATGTTGCGCCAGTATTCGAACGCACGCTGTAGCACGGGATCGGACACGCCTTTCTTGAGGTGCCCAACGACGTTGGACACCAGCCGGTCGCGCTGCTTGTCGTCCATGACCTTGCGTACCAAGGTACCTGCCTGGCCGTAGTCGTCGTCGTCCTTGCGCGGAGTGTGGGGGGCGCGGATGAACTGGCCGCTGGCCTCCCAGATCGCCGTGTCGGGAAAGCGCTCACCGTCGGCCCGCGGGCCGCCTTTTGAGTTCGGCGCATAGACTGGATCGGAAACGTTCTGAACACGCATCACCCCATCCTTGCTGTAGCTGTGCACCGGCGCCTCTGGCCGGTTTACCGGGATTTGCTTGTAGTTGACCCCCAAGCGGTGCCGGTGGGCGTCGGGGTATGCGAAGAGGCGGCCGAGCAACATTTTGTCCGGGCTGACGCCGATCCCCGGCACGAGGTTGCTCGGTTCGAACGCCGCCTGCTCGATCTCGGTGTGGAAGTCGGTGACGTTGCGGTCCAGCGTCAGCCGACCGACCTCGCGCAGCGGGTAGTCGCCATGCGGCCACACCTTGGTTACATCGAAGGGGTCGAACCGGTAGGTCTTGGCTTCCTCGAAGGGCATGATCTGCACCTTCAGCGTCCAGCTAGGGTATTCGCCCCGCTTGATCGCTTCAAACAGATCGCGTCGGTGGTAGTCGCTGTCAGCGCCAGCCAGCCGATCAGCCTCCTCCTGCGTTAGAAATTCGATGCCCTGGTTGGTCTTAAAGTGATACTTCACCCAGAAGCGTTCACCAGCGGCGTTGACCCACATGTAGGTATGGCTCGAATAGCCGTTCATGTGCCGCCAGGTCTTCGGGATCCCTCGGTCACCCATTAGCCACGCAACCTGGTGCGCCGACTCGGGCGACAGGGTCCAGAAGTCCCACTGCATGTCGTGGTCGCGCAGGCCATTGTCTGCACGGCGTTTCTGGGAGCGGATGAAGTGCTGGAACTTCATGGGGTCACGCACGAAAAACACCGGAGTGTTGTTCCCCACCATGTCGTAGTTGCCCTCGCTGGTGTAGAACTTCAGCGCAAAGCCGCGTGGGTCGCGCCAAGTGTCAGGGCTACCGCGCTCGCCGGCCACCGAGGAGAACCGGATCAAGGTGTTCGTCTTCGTGCCCGGCTGGAACACCGCAGCCTTGGTGTACTCCTTGACACTCGCAGTCACCTCGAAATGACCGAAGGCCCCGGAGCCCTTGGCGTGAGGCTGACGCTCCGGAATCCGCTCGCGATTGAAGGTGGCCATCTGCTCGATGAGGTAGGGGTCCTGCAGCAGGATGGGACCGTCCGGCCCCACAGTGAGCGAGTGCTCGTCGCTGGATACGGGGATCCCGGCATCGGTTGTTGTGGGTTTGCGCTCGTCGTTTTTCATGGGAGTGACCTCCTTATATATTTTTGATTCGGCCTGCCGGATCGGTCTCTAACGACAAACAGGCGGGGGCTCGGGAGTATCATCGTCCTCCACTAAGATTGTCTTGTAGATTGCGCCATTCATTTCCTTTTAGCTGTGCGACCCGGATAGATCGGGATTGATACTCGCTCATCACAAGCGATAGATACGTCCAATGAGAAGAACTCCGCCCCGAGAATCGCAGGCAGAGGTATTGCAGCCAAGGATTTGGATTTCCTAGATTGATTCTCTGAAACCAAACGAGATGTCTAGAATCAGACGAGTCATTCGTCTCCTTTCGGAGCACGATTGTGGCGGATTCCGTCGCGCGCCTCCTCGATCTGGAGGCCCTGTTTAATCTAGCACTAATCGGGCCGGCTGCCGCTTTCAGGCTTCGACGGAAAGTTCACTCCAATTCAAACAACAGATTCCAAGTCAAAATCACTCGGGCCTCGTGCTGGTCCTGGCCCTCGATTAGGCCGAAGGCATTGTCAAGACACAAAACGCCTGTGCGGTGCGACTGCGCCGTGATCTTTGCCAGAGGGGTTGAGGACCGGGAGCGCCGGGTTAGACTCTCCGCTCAATGACAGACCCCCACCGGCAGCCCCGGCTTTCTCCCCTTTGCTCAAGCTTGCTTGATAGCATCGAAGCAACGAGAATTAACAATGCCAACAGCCAAAACCCGCGTGCGCTTCGCTCCCTCCCCCACCGGCCTTCTCCACGTAGGGAATGCGCGTACCGCGCTCTACAACTGGCTCTTCGCCCGCCACACCGGCGGGGAGTTTCTGCTGCGTGTCGAGGACACCGATGTCGAGCGCAGCGAGGCTCGCTATGAAGCGCAGCTCATCGAAGACCTGCGCTGGCTGGGGCTCGATTGGGACGAGGGGCCAGGAGCTGCGGGGCCGCACGCGCCCTACCGGCAAAGCGAGCGGCTGGAGATCTATCGCAAGTCCACCGAGCGGCTGCTTCAAGAGGGCAAAGCCTATCGCTGTTTCTGCACCGCGGAGGATCTCGAAGAGGAGCGCCGGCAAAGCTCCGAGCGCCAGGAGGCGCAGATCTACTCCGGCAAGTGCCGACGGCTCTCCTCCGCGGAGGCGGAACGGCGCGCCGCCGCGGGCGAACCCTTCGCCGTGCGTCTGGCCATCCCCGAGGAGCCGCTGCGCTTTCATGACATTGTGCGCGGCGATGTCGAGTTTTCCAGCGACACCGTGAGCGACCCCATCCTCGTGCGCACCTCGGGCATGCCGGTCTACAACTACGTTGTGACCATCGACGACGCGCTGATGGAGATCACGCATGTCATTCGCGGAGACGATCACCTCTCGAATACTCCCAAGCAAGTGGCCATTTACCGCGCCTTCGGTTGGGACCTGCCGGAGTTTGCGCATCTGTCCACCATTCTGGGACCCGACCGGGAGCGGCTCTCCAAGCGGCATGGGGCGACCTCCGTCGCCAGTTTTCGTGAGATGGGTATCTTGCCTGAAGCGCTGACCAACTACCTCGCGCTGCTTGGCTGGGGAGCCGAAGGAGGCAAGCGCGAGACCTTCACGCTCGCCGAGCTGGCGCGCGAGTTCAAGCTGGAGCGCGTGACTCCTTCTCCCGCGGTCTTCGACGCCGACAAGCTGCACTGGCTCAATCGGCATTACATGAAGGAGGCTTCGCCGGATGTGCTGAAGGCGCTAGCGTGGCCGGGATTCTCACAGCGGGGCTGGTTGCCGCAAGACCCCACGGCGGCCGGCGCCGGCGTTCAGGAATGGTTTGCGCGGGTGCTGGCGCTCTGGCTGCCCGCCGT
>JANWJB010000101.1 GCA_025449575.1 Acidobacteriaceae bacterium | reverse complement strand
TGGCAGCATCGCTTCTGTAATGGAAAAAAATGTTCTCTCAAAGCATCGCAAGGCTCTCATGCTGTTCGGCGAATTTCATCTCCTGCACGGAGGCGGCGTCGGTCCTGGCAACGCCGTGACGATCTATGAGAGAGACTATCCAAACCGCACGTTTGTCATTAGCGACCTCGGCGATTTCGACGCGAAGCTGCCGGCCCTGTCCAGCAGCCCATTTGCAACCTGGCCGGTCCCATCCCTTGTGCGGGCCAAGGGAACCTGGCTTGGCGCGTTCGGTTTAGGTCACTTCATTCCGCCAACCATCTGGACGGACAAAGACTGCAATGTGCACAACGAGTTCCCGAAGAACGAGCAAAAATCTATGGCAGATTTGGTCGACGCCTTCCTTTACCTCGGTCCTCAGGATTTGAAACTGAAGGCGCAAATGCCCGCTGACATTGCTCTGGATGGCGATTACATGACGGAATTGCTGAAGCGAATGGCGTTAATGGGATTGCCGGGAGTAGGAACGATGAAGGAATTCGATCGGCAGATTGTGAGTGGTGCCGAAAACCCTATGCTTGTGGTGCCTAAGCGGACTGATTTTACGGCCTACTTCCCGTTTATCCGGCAAAATTGCCTCGCTCACAAGCGCCCAGGCGTCACAACGCAATAACACAGGGAAAGATCCAAAAGCTTTTCAAGCTTTTCAAAAGGAGCAGTTATGCGACCCGAAGTTGAGACAAAGCTTCAAAAGATCAAGAAAGTCAGCACCCTCCTCCGCGCGATCTGCAAAGTGTTGTTGGCGCTGATTACGTTCACAGGCCTTGGTGCTGTTGTATCTGTGATCTTTGGAGTGGGCGGCATCAACTATAACAATGTGATATTCGAGACTGCCGGGTTGCCGATCGGTCATCGCCTTTTCTTGGGCGTGGTGACAGCTCTGGCGTTCGGGGTCTTATTCAAATGCGTTTACCACCTGCATCGGCTCTTTGGAAATTATTCTCGCGGAGAGATTTTCACGCGGGAGTCAGTCGGGCAGCTCCGTCAATTTGGCATCGCCTGTCTGCTGTGGGGTGTAGTGGGCTTCCTCTGGATCTCATCGCTCGCCATCTCGTCACATCCGTCGAAGACATTTCAAGGTCACGCCGACTCCTTGGGCATCGGAGTGGTCATCATCGTGATCGCCTGGTTTATGGACATGGCCGTGGATTTGCGCGAAGAAAACGATCTCACCATTTAAGCGGAGGGAGAACAACCATGCCGATTGTCGTCAATGTGGACGTGATGCTCGCCCGGCGGAAGATGCGGCTGAACACACTGGCCGAACGGGTCGGGATCACTCCACAAAACCTGTCCGTCCTCAAGGCCGGTCGGGCCAGGGCCATCCGCTTCAGCACGCTAGAGCGGCTCTGCGAAGTGCTTGATTGCCAGCCAGCCGACCTCCTGTCGTACGAAAAGACCCCAGAATCATCTGCGCAGGAATTGAGGGGACCATTGAGCGCATGACACGCGCCGCTTCGGGCGATTTCTATGTGCTCGCTCAACCGGAAACGAGCCAAATTTGTGCGACGGCCTATTTGATTTGGAGCGGGTAGTAGTACGAGGCCTGATCCTGTTCATGGGTCGTTGAGAGGAAGTAGGCTCCCGCCTTGGCACTCCGCAAGTCGAGTTCGACAGAAACCTCTTCCTGCTCACCGTTGGCATTTGCCGTTGTGTTGCCTTCGGCCACCACACCATTTCCGTTCTGATCGTGGGTCACCGCCACCAGGTATTGGCCCGGCGCGCTGAAGCGGGGCAGAATGATCGTCAGCCGCACCAACGCAGCCGGGAGCGGCACCGATGGTTCATCCCCGAATTCATGCGACGACGGATTGTACGGGTCGTATGCTGCGCACCTTCACTTTGACCTCAACCCGTGAACCGAGCCGGTTGATGATCGAAACCAGGCGATCCAGTGTGAACCGTCCAAGATCGGCATTACGGATACGTGAAAAGTCCGCCGCCGCAATCCCCGTGCGGGCGTGAGCGCCACGCACGCTCAGGCCTTCACGATCCAGCATCTTGATGATTTCTGCAGCGAGTATGGCCTTCAGTTGCTCCACATCTGGGTTAGCATGTGCAAAATCGCGGAACGCGTTTCCACTGCCACGCACCACTTCCACCCGATTGCTTCTCATCGGAGCACCTCCTTCAACCTCTTCAACCGATCTTGAATCAAATCTATTTCATGCTTCGGCGTTTTGATGCCCTGGGTCGATTTCTTCTGAAAGGCATGCACGACCCAGAGATCATCTCCAAGCTGTACGGCGTACATGACGCGAAATGCATTGCCGCGGTGGGGCAGTGCAATCTCCAAAACTCCCGCGCCAAAGCCTTGGAGCGGTTTGGCAATATCCGCTTTTCGGCCCTCGGCCGCAACGGTCAAAGCCGTCAAGCAGATCGACTGCGCCCCGGCGGAAACTTCTCGAATTCCTTGCGGGCCGCCTTGATCCAGGAAATGGGCCGCGTCTGTCTGGTCATTGGCTCATCACGGCAAATTCTCAATACAAGTGTAGTCACGAATGACAACAGCCGTCAGGACTTTTACCGGCGATATGGAGTGTCGCACAGCGGCTTGCCCCTTATGATGGGTGTCGAGGCATACGGATGAGAATTGGGAAAGATCAACTCGTTGCCGGATATCCGGCGCTCACAGTACGCACCTTCTGCGGCGCTACCGTCTCGGCTCATTTGTCGCAGGGGCCGCCGAAGACGCGCTCACAATTAGTTCCCTCCAGGCATCGACTTTTCTGCGCCAGTTAAGGTCGCTGGGATTGATCGAGTCGGCAGAATTTCTCCCTGTGGGCGTTGAGGAAGCATTTGAGATCACGACCTCGGGCCTGGCCTTCGCCAATGCCTCTGCCGCGGCACCGATCCACCGCAAGACCGCAGAACTCGTACTGCGACAATTCCTGGAGCGCCTCCATGCCGTGAATGACAATCCCGATTACGTGTACCGGGTAGAAAGCGCGGTTCTGTTTGGCAGTATGCTCTCGACGACCGAACGGTTGGGTGACGTAGACATGGCGATTGAGTTGCAGCCGAAGGTCAGCGCTGAGACGGAGTTCCGCGAGTGGTGCGATCAGAGGGGGCGTATTGCCCAGGCAGCCGCCCCATGAAGTTCGAGTAAAGGCTCTCTCCTCAAGAGCCAGTCTCCTGTCTCAGACGTAAAGTCCTTTCAACTCCAAACCATGCAAGAGGCCAGCTTCGGCTGGCCTTTTGCGGCCGGCCTTTTGCTTTCCTGCGCGAGGACGCCATGCTCAAAGGTCGCGGAGCATTCCGGATGCATATTCGATGAACGCCGCATGCACATCATGGGGCGGAGTGGCGGTCGCAATTCGTTGAATGCATACAGGAGTCATAGTTCCATACCCGGTGGTTGATCGGTCCATGCGTTACCAGTACGACCCTCGATTCATCCAGAAAACACATTAACCAAGCAAGAGTTCTTCGGAAGGTGGGCGGCCCTGAGGAGAGAAATGCATGAGACCACAACGCTGCAAGGCCACAAGTACGAGATACGCGGGATTCAGCAACAAATAGCGACGCCACAATCGACGGGGCTCGACAAGGAGACGGAACAACCATTCCAATCCAAAGTGCTGCATCCAAGGCGGGGCCTGGGACAACATCCCGGCCAGGAGCGGAAAAGCTGCGCCAACTGCCAACACAGGAACTGAAAGACCACCCCGTAATTCGTAGGCGAAAATTTCCTGTCGGGGACAACCCAGCCCAACAAAGACGATCGACGCACCCGATGACTGGATCCGCTGCTGAAGGGAGGCTCGTTCCTTCGGATTCAGCTTGCGAAATACCGAGGGTTCGCTTCCAACAATGTTGATTCCTGGGAACATTCGCGTAAGTGACGCGGCGAGCGCGGTGACAACCGGTCGTGTGCTTCCATATAGGTAAATCGAGGCGCCATCGCCCGCTGCTCGCTCGCAGGTTCTTCGCATGAGTTCAGGTCCATAAACTCGCTCGACCATCTCAGTGCCGTGCAGCCAATTCATTACCCAGCGGACGGGTTGGCCGTCTGGGACGAGCAGGTCGAAGCCATTCAAGCGGAACTTGTGCTCCGGGTCCAGCACGCCCGTCATAACTCCGTGGACGGCTAGAGCGGAAATGATCGCTCCACGGTTTTGCCGAACACGCTCGAATACAAACGAGACGGCCGCTTCGTAATCTACTGCATCGATCAGAATTCCCAGCACATTGTTCTTTCCTAGACTAAGCATCTAGCTCTCCATCGCCCCATGTTCAACTCATAGATCTCCCGCAAAATGTCAGGAACGCTAAAGCGCAGCGACCAGGCCGGATAATCAGCTTTGAAGCGAGACAGGTCGCTAATCCACCAGATGTGATCGCCCCTGCGGTTCTCGTCGATATAGGCGCAATTCAGTTCATTGCCGGTGATGGTTTCGCAGAGCGTTACAGCTTCGAGCATCGAGCAGTTGCTGAAGCGGCCGCCGCCGATGTTATAGGTCGCTCCGCATTGTGGGTTCAGAAAGAAATGATGAAACGCCTGAATCAAATCAGCGCTATGGATGTTGTCTCGAACCTGTTTTCGCTTATAGCCGAAGATCGTATACGGCGTACCCATAACAGCGCACTTCATCAGATAGGCGAGAAACCCGTGGAGTTGAGTCGCCGAATGATTCGGTCCCGTCAAGCATCCCCCTCGAAAACAAGCTGTTTTCATGCCAAAATAACGGCCATATTCCTGGACGAGCGTATCCGCCGCCACTTTGGAAGCACCGAATAAACTATGCAGGGTTCCGTCGATGGACATGCTCTCGGGTATTCCATCGACATACTCATGCGCAGGGTCAATTTCCCAACGGGTATCCAATTCCACGAGAGGCAAGCGATTTGGGCGATCCCCATAGACCTTATTCGTCGACATGAAGATGAATACAGCTTCAGGGGCATGTGTCCGCGCCGCTTCGAGCAGTATGGACGTACCATTCGCATTGATCGTAAAGTCGGTGATGGGATCCGTGGCGGCCCAATCATGCGACGGCTGCGCCGCAGCGTGTATGACCAGTTCGACGTCCGTGCCATATTTGGCGAAGACGCGGTTGATGGCCGGCGCGTCGCGTATATCCAGATCGTAATGCGTATAGCCCTGCAGCTCTTTTTTCAATTTGGCCGTCATCCACCGGGTGGAAGCCAACTGGCCGAAGAATACTTCGCGCATACCATTGTCGATCCCGATCACATCGAACCCGAGCGCTGTGAAGTATGCGGCAGCTTCCGATCCAACTAGTCCGGATGATCCGGTGATGATTGCAACGCTCATTATTTTCCTCGAGTACACGTGGGGCGGGCGGGCGCGTGGGAAACAGAATTTGTCATATGCCCCCCCGCATCGCAAAGAACAATGTATGAATCAGGATCGCGATATCCATAAAGAAGCCGCGGTTTCGGACGTAATAGAGGTCGTACTGGATGTTGTCGTGGATTGGGAAGGCCCTATCAGCGCTTAGCTGCCATAGACCTGTTATCCCGGGAGTCACCTGAAGCCTCTGCCGCTGTTCGGAGGTATAGGTCCGCACGATGAAATGCATTTCAGGCCGGGGTCCCACCAGGGACATATCTCCGAGGAGAACATTGATCAGCTGCGGCAGCTCATCCAGACTGCTCTTCCTGAGAAACCTGCCGCTCCTCGTAATTCGCGGATCGAACGGCGTGGTCGGAGATGGCTCGTATTTCGGCGTTTCTTTGTGCATCGAGCGGAATTTATACATTTTGAAGAGCTTTCCATTGCGGCCCACTCTCTCTTGAACGAACAGTGCGGGACCGGAGGAATCCAGTCTGATGAAGAGCGCAATGAGGGAGAACAGAGGAGCGAGCGATACCAAGAGCAGCGAGGAGCCGATCAGGTCCGCCATACGCTTTGCGGTTGAGTAGTGCCAGTGCTCGAACGACTCAAGCATGGGGGTGAGAGATAGGCCGTCGACATCGATCGACTTTGTCCATTTCTGTTCCTGAAGCTCAGTCGCAGAAAGAAACATGACTCTCGATCCGGCCTGCTTTGCGGCATCTACCGCTGCGGCGACTTGCTCTACGGACAGATTCGGTAGCGACACGATCAGCGTGCTGCACCGACAAGAGGTCAGCAGAGCTGATGTAATCGGCCCACGCTGTACCGGAACAGAACGGCGGCGGCGGTAGCCCATTTCAGAGATCCATTTACCATCAAAGGCAACATCCTCGGCGATTACTGCTATGGGATAGAATCCGAGCGTGACTGAATGAGAAAGGACCGAAAGGATGCGCTTGCCCATGTCCCCGATTCCATACACGATCACTCGATCTACACCCGATCTCCTTAGGTGCAATCGACGGATGACCGCAACGAACGCATGCTTTTGCAGAATCAGCAAAGATGGAATGAGGACAAGTGCAACCAGAACGTCCACTCCGGAAAGCTTCAGTCTCAGGAGAAAGCTGAACGGAAGCATGATCAACATGGCCTGAATCGGGATGCGAATTGCTCGTTCCGTTTCCCGAATCCGGAGGAGGCCGCTACTTCCGCGATACGCCCCGTCCCGTTGCAGAAGAATTACCGCAAATAACGAGACAGCAAGCCCCACTGCAGCTGCTTCGCGCAATGGATATTGAATGTGCCCTCCGATGTATAGCGATGGGTCAACACAATAAGCCGCGAAGACGCCGAGGGCGCACATCAGAAAGTCGGCCACCGCTTCGATCGCCGCCAACATGTTCTGAAACACATGGGTTGAAGCAGTGCGCGATTGCGGGCGAGAAACCGCGACAGTCTCGGCATAGAGATGTGGTGTAACGGATTCAGATGCGCCCATGTCCGTTCCTCCCACAGCGCATGGCGGATACGCGACTCTTGATCCTCATAGAGACTGCCTTTCCGACGTCGCCACGCTGATCGAAGCGGAGTTGCCGGCATTCTCCACGGGCACCGCAGACGTTATGAGCCGGCGGTAGAGGCTGAGGTATTGTTTTGCGAGAATGGGAGCGGAAAACTGGGGAAAAGCAGCAGGCTTCCCCTTCGGGGCCTTGAGGGCTTCCACGATTGCTTCTGCAAGCCTTATCTCTGCGTCTCGCCCCAACACCACAAACCGACATTGACCGCCTGCGACTTCCCGATGGGCCGGAATATCCGAACAAACAATCCGGCATCCAGCAAGAAGCCCTTCGGCAACCGGCAATCCGAACCCTTCAGTCAAAGAAGGAGCCACGACCGCTTCACACCGGGTGTAGCACCATTGCAGTTCCGCTTCGGACAGCCCCTCAAGAAAGCAAATACTCTCGCCAAGGTTCAGAGTTGACATCAGTCTGTAAATATTGCGGGTGTCCTGCGCAGTGATTCCAAGAATGACAAGCTTCATGTTCGAACCAATCTGGCCGGAGCACCGTAGCCGATCGAAGGCCCGGATTAGCAGCGGAAGATTCTTGTTGTGGCGATGCTGCGCGACACAAAGCAGAAACGGGTCATCGTTCCAGTTGGGCAGGGGTGACTGCGAGGCGCAGACCGGCTGTGCCTCGACGCAGTTATAGATCCGGATTCCTTTTCGCCATACAGAGGCCGATGAGTACTGCTCTAAGCGGCGGCGCGTAATGTCGGAAACACAGGCAATGGCGTCAACGTTGCGCAGGCACTGCATCAAGATCAAGCGGTTGAAGATAAACTTCGGAAACCCAAAGTTCATCGGGATCTCGTAGGGATACATGTCGTGCAGCGTCACGACCGTCGGGCAACTGAACGCAGCAGCGTTCACGGGCACGGGATAGGTGAGATGGACGAGATCGACTTCCAGTCGAGCCGCAAGCTCCGGGAGCCTTCGGTAGTGCCAGAAATTTCGACTCAGCGAACTCGGCGCCATCTCGGCAATATGCGTTGAAAGCCGGACGTCGGGCTTGACGCCCGCAGCCCGTACCAGCTTGCGCTGCCAGGGCGCGATAACAAGATGCACAAAGGACACGTCTTGCTGCTGCAATAAACAACGCACCACATTGCAGGCATGTCGCTGAATGCCAGAGATATTCGAGGCGTATGAGGCGGCAGCAACGAGAATCTTCACGATTGCGAGCCCTCCTGCCTCTGGCAAGAGTCCAGAACGTCGTATGCTGCATCCGCCAAGTGTGTTTTCATGCGCCACCTCGTTTGAGGCGGATGGAGTGAATCCGCCGGCGCAACACCGGTAGAACATCGGCCGAGAGCATCTTGCGCGGATCACGCGGATCCACTTTTGCCCACCGATCACGGACCAGGATCAGTGCGGATGTGGCTGCGAATGAAAGGAACGTAAGGAACAGAGTGAGCAGCAAACGCGGGGGAAACGACTTCTTTTCCGGTATGCCCGGAGCATCGATCACGCTCACAAGCGGGATATCTTTGGCCTCCTGGATACGGGCCATTTCATACTGCTGGGTAAGAAGTTCAAACACAGCCTCCTGTACCTTCACGCGGCGATAGAGGTCCGCATATGGAACCGCAAGCCGTGGAAGTTGGCGCAAGGGGGGGTAGAGTTCACCCCTGTCGTCGCCACTGGAGTTCGCATCGCCATCATCCATCGCATGTGCGGGCTGGGGCGCCGAAGATCCCGTCATTTTTGCAAGCTCGTTCTGCACGCTGGCAATACGAGCCTCTGTTTCCCGCACCCGGACATTGCCATCGCCATAGATCTGGCGCAGACTTTGAAGGCCTGACCGCTCGACCAAGAGTTCCGCCTGTACTCGGGCGCCGGCGTCGACCATGGCGCGGGTCTGCTCTTTAATATCGATAGCGCTGCTCTTGCTCGAGAATTGGCTCAGCTGCAACTCGGCGTCTTCCAGATTCGTTCGAACCGCACTTAGGCGCTTTTCGATGAAGACGCGCTCCCGATGGGCGGTCGAAGTATTCGTCCGCGTGACGAGTTTGTTGAGTTCATCAAGATATGCCTGTGCCAGATCACGAGCACGCACCCGGCTTCGATCCTCCACGGCGATCGTGATTACGCCGCTCTTCTTGTCCTGGGTGATCTTGGTGCATCGCGCAAGATGTTTGGCCGCGTCAATGCGATAGCGATTGTGGTAAACATGCTGCAGGTTGAATCGGTCAATGAGGTGACCACTCACGGTTCCACTGTGCAGCAAGTCAACGAACAAAGCGGTGGAGGTATGTTCACCCAGCAATCCACTCGCGAGACCGCCTAGTGCCCCAAGCGTCCCGGAATGTCCTGCCAGCGCAGCCAACAATATCGCACTGGATCCCTGCTCATCCGGTGGCATGATGCTGGTGGTGGACTTGTATTGTTTGGGGATGACAAACGAGATCGCTAAACTTGCCAGCAGAGAAATTGTCGTAACTCGCGCCAGCTCGCGGCGATGTTTCCAGAGCAACATGGCGCGGATTGCCCAGGTTGGTTCCTGGCCAATCTGCGTCGTCTGATCCAGTTCCTGCGTTGTAAGGTCCGAGCTGGGAATCATCGTCTCGTCCTCCCAATCGGGTGATAGGTAAGCTGAAGTGTGAACGCTGCATCGTGCTGCGGAGCCGTGGATAGCAAAGGGAATCGCCACCACTCGGTCTGCTCCTCCAGACGCAGTTGCCATTCAGGACGAAGAGCAATATTAACGGTTGCGCGCAGGTTCTTCAGGGTTCCGCCGTGCAGAAATTCCCGGTTGACCGTCATGTTGCGTCCGCTCAGTTCCACCGAAGAATGCGGCGAGAAATTCCAGGTTGCCCACCCTTGTTCGCCGTCTCCTTCGCGCCCGATCCAACTGCCAATCAGTTGTCGATTGTTCGTATAGCCGCTCAGGTAGTGAACGTTGAAGTAGAAGAAACCTGGAAAGGTCAGATCACGATGCGGCGAGAGGAGACCCTCTGTGCGAAACGTCAGACGTGGTAGATGCGGCACACAACGAAGAAAGAATCCAGATAGCCAGGCGCTTTCGGTTGGGTAAGCCAGCGGGAAAGGCTGGTCATCCGCAAAGCCGTCGAAATAGCCCGTTAGGCAATTCCTCAGCCCTGGAATTCGATATTGGGCGTCGAAGGCGGCGCGGCGATCTCCGGGATCATTTTTTCCGTTTAGGGTCGCTGTTGAAAATACGCTGCGCAAAAATGTGGAGCTGTTCACGGGTGAGCCTGTACCACCGAAGAGGACCGTGCGCGAGACACTGAACTCAAAGTTCGGCGTGGGTTTGAAGGAGACCTTCTCTCCGTGGATGAAAGGTTGGTCGCCGAGTGCAACGCCTGAGGTCCCGAAGAGCAGATTCGACGGACGAACAAACTGAGTCCCGGAAAGACGGCCTATAAAGAGCTGTGCGCGAATGGGACCAAGAAGTTTAAGGAAGCCTGGCAAGACAAATGGACGAACGCGGTCGTAGCGAACCATATCGATCGGTTCGGCATTGTTGCTGAAGAGAGTCGCGCCGCTACGCGCGGGTCCCCACCAGAGGGATTGACGCCCGATCGTAAACTGATTATTGGAGACCGTGAAGGAGACATTTGC
>JANWJB010000100.1 GCA_025449575.1 Acidobacteriaceae bacterium | reverse complement strand
CGATGAAAGACCGGCGCGGCTTGTCGTGTTCCAAGCCGCGCCGGTGGATTGCTCTACTGGTCCAGCGAGAAGCCGGCGCGGCGGTTCTGCTGCCAGCAGGCCTCGTTATGCTCGGTGCAGAATTGCTTTTCCTTGCCATAGCTGACGGTGCGGATGCGGTCTGCGGAGATGCCGTCGGCGACCAGGGCCTGTTTGGCGGAGTTGGCTCGGTTCTCTCCCAACGCCAGGTTGTATTCCACCGAGCCGCGCTCGTCGCAGTAGCCGCCGATCACGACCTTGAGCTCGGGGTGCTGGGTGAGATACGCGGCGTCCTGTGCCATGGTGGTTTTGGCATCGGGACGGATGTCGTAGCTGTCGTAATCGAAGAACGCCGGCTTGACGTTCTGCTCGAAGACCTGTTCGTTGATGGCCTCAGGTGCGGCTTGCGGCGCCTGAGGGGGCACGGTGACGGTGAGCCGGGCGGTGGCATCCGCGGAGCCTCCGGGACCGCGTGCAATCAGGTGGTAGGTCGTCGATTCAGTCGGCGAAACATTCTGCGTTCCGTAGGGCTTCACCGCTCCCATGCCGTCGATCGAGACGTCAGTCGCGTCGGTCGTCCTCCAGGCGAGCACGGCGCTGCCGCCGGGCTGAATGGTAGTTGGGGTGACGGTGATGGAGGCGGTCGGCTCCGGCGATGTGGCGGTCGGCGGCGGGGGTGGAGGCGGAGCCGTCTCCTTCTTATGGCACCCGGCCAGAATCAGCAGGGAGGCGAAAGCGACGAGTGAAACCAGACGATTGCCATGGGGCGTATTCACGGTCTTCTCCTTTGGCGGTCTCGCTCTGCGAGACCCGGCCTGATGCCCGATCTCCTCCAGACGCACCCGGCGTGTGAACTGAAGCGAAAAGAGCCTTCTCCGGTAAGAGAAAGGCCACGCTTCGGTCCCTCCTGCTGGGCACGGTATCGGAAACGCGGTTTTACCAAGACAAGGCTGGGATCAAGCGATCTCAGCCGCGGACGATCGATTTTTAAACTCGTTTTGTTTTCCGTACAGCGTCTTTCCACTTACTTCCAGCTCCAGTTGGGCATAGAATCGCCGCCGCCATGGCTGATCTGCTGTTGGTCGCTTCCGTCGGCCAGCATGGTCCAGATCTGCGAACCGTGCCCATCCTCGCGCTGAAAGACGATGTGTCTTCCATCGGGAGACCAGGAAGGGGAATCATTGCGCCCTTCACCGTGCGTGAGCTGGGTCCAGCGTTTGCTGGCGATATCCATGATGTAAATGTCTTCTCCTCCCGGTGCGCCCGGACCATAGCTGCGATTCCAGGCAAAGGTGAGGAACTGTCCATTGGGAGACCAGGAGGGCGAAGTCGCATAGCCGCCGTCGGTCATGCGCTGCACGTTGGTGCCGTCGGTTGCCATGATATAGATCTGCGGCAGGCCGGTACGGCCGCTGCACCACGCGATCTGATCGTTGGTTTTTGGATTCCAGGTGGGAGAAACGTCGGGACCACGAAAGGCGGTGATGCGCTTGATGTTTCCACCGCTGGCATCGGAAATATAAATCTCCGGGTCTCCGGTGCGCGAGGAGGAGAAGGCCAGGTGCGTTCCGTCGCTCGACCACGCGGGCGAGAAAGGGTTGCTGCCCACATTGGGGAAGCTGACCATACGATTCAGCACCAGCGAATACATGCGGATCGCCCAGCCGTTGCGCCCGAGCGAACTGAATGCCACGCGGCCGTTGTCAGGCGAGACGCGCGGAGAGAGGGAGATGGTTCCCAGGTGCGTGAGCGGATGCGCGTTGGCGCCATCGTAGTCCATCTCCCCGATCTCTTTATCGCCGCCGCGCGATGCGATGTAGAAGATGTGCGTCTCCGCGATGCCCGGGATGCCCCCGCCCAGCCGGGTGATGATTGCGTCGGCAAATTGGTGCGCGATCACTCGCGCATTTTCCTGGCTGGCGGATTGGTCGTACTGCTTGCCAAGAATCTGCGGCGCGCCGGGATTTTTAGCGTCGTAGAGCCAGCCGTACACCTGCAACCGACCGTTGTTCACGGCAATCGAACCGAAGGCCACCATGGCTGCGTTGGCGGGAGCGGCTGCCCATTGCGCCAAATTGATCTGCTGAGGATTGGCCGGCATCAGCGGAGGAGCCATGCTCTTGGAAACCATATCGAAGACACCGGCGTTGCTTAGGTCGTTGTAGAAGACGGTGTCAAAGGTGGTTTTTAGAGCTGGAGTCTGGGGATCGGCGGAGGCCGGATTGAAGCTGGCGGCGGCGAGGCGAATCTTCGGCGCACCAAGGTTGGTTCCGGTTCGCACCCAGTCCTGAGCCAATACAGGCAAAGAGCTCAGAAAGAGTAGCGGAAGAATCAGCAAAAGCGCACGCCAGAGGGAGGACAGATCTGTTTTGCTTTTTCGCATTCTTATAGCACCACCATTCTATACAAGAAATTCGCGCCCGCTGGGGGTACCTATCGAACGGACGTATCCTCCTCGAAAACACCCCATGGTCCGGTGAGGCGCGGACCGAAGCCGGTTGCCGAGCCGCGGCACGGCCCGCCTCACTGATGGCCGGGATAGGTGCAGTGATAGAGAACGCTAAGGGTGCTTTGGTTATAGCCGGAAGGGAGGGCCCCGAACGTGTCCACGCGCTGCACTGCGCGCAGGCACGACTGGTCGAGGGAAGAGTATCCGCTAGAGGTCGCAACCCTGACCCCGGAGGTCGAGCCGTCGCGGTGGACACTGAATTGGACATATACCGTGGCTCCCGTGGGCGTGCTGGTGGCCACCTCCGGCAGCAGCCAGTTCTGCGCTACCTTGGTCTTGATCACGTCCACATACCAGCCGTAGCGCGAGCCGAAGTCGCCTCCGGCCACCTGGACCGTGCTGCTCGCGTTTGGGTTCGCGGTCGCCGCCTTGGGCAGATTCGCCGGCGCAGCCTCGCCATAGTTCGCCTTGTTCTGCAGCTTGGGCGGAGGTTGCTGGCGCGGCAGAGGCTTGCGAGGAGAGGTCTTGGGAGCCTTCTTCACCGTGGCATGCTTTTCCGGAATCGGGATGGCCTCGGGCAAAGGAATGGGAGCGGCTTTCGGCTGGGGAAGCTCCGGCGCTTCGCTAGGCGTCTGTGTCTCGAGAACGTTGTCGGTTGGCGGATGCTCCTGGGGCAAGGGAACCGCTGCGGAATTGACCAAAGTGGCTTGAATCGCGCCCTGCTGGAAATCGTTCGATCCCCATTCATTGCCGTGAAAGAAGTGGTGGACCAATGCGTAGCCGAGCAGCAGGATCACGGCAAGCACGTGCAACAACGCGGATTTCGCCAGGGGCGGACCAATCGGTTCGGGCCTGAGTTCCCGCCGCTCCGCGAGGCTGCCGCCCATCTGTGACAGTGCCATCGCGCCCTACTTTTCAGTCGACGTGATCGGCTGAGTCACGATGCTGACGTTTGTGATCCCTGCCTGCTTGACCGCATCCATGACCGAAGCGAATGCGCCGAAGGGAACGCGCTCGTCGGCCCGCAGATAGATGATCTGATGGGCCGCGTCCTCGTTGGAATGGTGCAGCAGAGCGGGAAGCTGTGCCAGGTTGACTGGCTTGTCTCCCAAAAAAACGTTCTGGTGGCGGTCGATGGTGACCACCAAGCGCTGCTGCGTGATCGCTTTTACTGTGCGCGTCTTTGGTACGGAGACCTCGATGCCCGACTGCAGCACGGGAGCAGTCACCATGAAGATGATGAGCAGCACCAGGACCACGTCCACCAGAGGCGTGATGTTGATCTCAGAGAGCGAGGTCCTGGTACGGCCGGAATTAGTTGTGAAGGCCACGCGCGGCCTCCCTCTCGAGCGGCTCGGGACTGGGGCGTTGCGCGATTTCCTCCAGGCTGTTCAGCATCTCGCGCGAGAAATCATCCATTTGCGAACCGAAATCGCGCAGCGAAGAGGTGAATTGGTTGTAGGCAATGAGGGCGGGGATGGCAACGATCAGCCCGGCTGCAGTGGTAATCAGCGCCTCCGAGATGCCCGGCGCCACCGCGCGCAGAGTCGCCGCTCCTTCACTCCCCAAACCTTGAAATGCGCTGATGATGCCCATTACGGTGCCGAAGAGGCCGACAAATGGCGCGGCCTGCGCGATGCTGGCCAGCCAGGTCAATCGTCCTTCCAGGACTGCGAGAGATTCGCCTGCCGCGGCCTGGGAGGCACGCTCCAGTGCAACAGCGTTGCGGGGCGGTCCGGATCCGCCGGTCTGCCGCCGATAGGTGTCATGGATTTCGTCGAAGATCTTGACCAGCGGACTGGGCCGGAATTGGTCGCTGACAGTCGAGATTTCCTGCAGGCGGTCAGCCTTGCGGAAGGCGCGAAGAAAGCGGCGGCTCTGCGCGCGCGCGCGGCGGAACTGAGACGACTTGGCTAGAATGATCGCCCAGGAATACAGGCTGCCGAGAGCAAGCACTCCCAGCACCACCACCGCGATAGGCCCGATGTGGTGAAGCATGTCCAGCAGGGAGCTTAATCCGGTGCTGGGCGCTGGGGCAGGAGCGGCGTTCGCATCCTGGACCTGAAAAAGCCACATGGCGACGTGGGCGAGAGGAGTCATCCTTTGCAATCACGTTAGCAGAGATGCGCGTGTGGGACCAAGTAACCGGGCGGGAACGCGGCTGGGGGCTCAGCCGGGCCGCCAACCGGCCCTCGTGCTATGCTGCGCTCGATAACCTGTGAGGACCGGCCATGCTGCTCGAACTGCGCGCGGAAAACTATGCCGTGATCGACCATGCAGTTGCCGCCTTCGGCCCGGGATTGAATCTGTTGACGGGGGAGACGGGAGCAGGCAAATCGATCCTGGTAGACGCCTTGGCTCTACTTATGGGAGACAAGGCGTCCTCCGATGTGGTGCGCCACGGCGCGGACCGGGCGGTGGTGGCCTGCGTGTTTGAAAGCACACCCGGGGCGCAAGCGGCGTTGCAGGATTGCGGAATCGACCCGGAAGAGTCGGAAATCATCCTCAAGCGCGAGATCCAGGCCGGCGGCAAAAGTCGTGTCTATGTGAATAATCAGCCGGCGACGGTTGCGGTGCTGCGGCAACTGGCTCCGGAACTGGCGCTGGTCCACTCGCAGAGCGAGACCCTGAGCAGCTTTGATCAGGCCCAGCAGAGATTATTGCTGGACCGTTTTGCGGGCCTGGAGACAGAAGAACTGGCAGCGGCGTTCGACCGCTGGCGGCTGGCTGGAGATTGTCTTCGAGAATTGGAAGCCGACCAGCAGGACCGCGCGCGGCAGGTGGAACTGTGGAGCTTTGAACAGCGGGAAATCGAAGGCGCGCAGTTGAAGGAAGGAGAGGACGAAACCCTCCACGCCGAACGCCGCATCTTGGCGAACGCGGAAAAGCTGTATGCAGCGGCCATGAACGCTCATGAGGTTCTCTATGAGGGGAGCGGCTCCGCCGAGACGTCCCTGCGGGCAGCTTTGCACCATCTGGAGGAGTTGGCGCGATATGACGATCGCTTTACAGAGGCTGTCGAGCAGGTTCGATCGGCTCGGGCAGTCCTGAGCGACGTGAGCGCAAGCGTTCGCAACTACGCCGGTGGCATTCACTCCTCGCCGGAGCGCCTGTCTGAGATCGAAGACCGCTTGGCGCTGCTGGACCGGCTGAAGCGGAAGTATGGCGGCGACCTGGCCGGCGTAATCGCGCATGGCGACGAGGCGCGGGAAAAACTTGCTGCAATCGAAAATCGGGAGCAGAAGCTGCAGCAATTGCAGCAACTTCTGCAAGAGGCCGCAAAGGCATATGAGGGCATGGCCCGGCGGCTGAGCGCCAAACGAGTTGAGGCGGCCGGAAAACTGGCTACGCTGGCGGTGGTCGAGATCAACGACTTGGCGCTACAGTCCCGCTTCTCTGTCCAGGTGACTCCGCGGCAAGACGAGGCGTTCTGGAGTCGCCAGGGGTGGGACCAGGTGGAGTACCGCATCGCGACGAACGCCGGGGAACCCTTGAAGCCTCTTGATCAGATCGCCTCCGGAGGAGAGATGTCGCGCGTGATGCTGGCGCTGAAGGTCACGGTCGAGCGCGGTGCGGGTGCGGCCAGGAAGCGGACGAAAGCAGTGGCGCCGCGGACCCTGATTTTCGACGAGATCGATATCGGCATTGGCGGCCGGGCGGCGGAGGCCGTGGGGCGGAAGCTGAAGACTCTTTCCCGTTCCCAGCAGGTGATTTGTGTTACCCACCTGCCGCAAATCGCGGCGTTTGCGGACCAACACCTCGCGATCGAAAAGCGGGAGCGCGGGGGAAGAACCACCACTTCAGTGCGATTGCTGAACGCGAAGCAGCGCACGGAGGAGTTGGCGCGCATGTTGAGCGGAGCCACGCTCACCGAGACCTCGCTGCGCCATGCTGAGCAGATGCTGAAGTCCAGTTCCTGAGCCAAATCGCTGCCGAGCCGGTGCTCCGCGGTTGCCTCGCCGAAGGGAGAATCCCTTGATTCCCCTTGAGGTTACGGCGATGACCCAAGGGGAAGGCGCGGTATACTGACAGAGGTGACCAAGGAATCCTTATGAGCCCTTCTGCCGACCTTTCCGCTCCTCCAGTGAAACGCGTGTTGCTCCTGAAGCCGCGTGGGTTTTGTGCCGGAGTGGTGCGTGCGATCGACGTGGTGAAGATTGCTCTGGAGACCTTCGGAGCCCCTATTTATGTGCGCAAGGAAATCGTTCATAATCGATTCGTGGTGAATGAGTTAGCGGAAAAGGGCGCAATTTTTGTAGACGATATCGACGACGTTCCCGCCGGCATGCGGGTGATTTACAGCGCGCACGGCGTCTCGCCGGCGGTCCGGGAGCGCAGCAAGCTCCGCTATTTGAAGGTGATCGATGCCACCTGCCCATTGGTCACCAAGGTTCATGTCGAGGCGGTGAAGTTTGCGCGGCAAGGCTATTCGCTGGTGCTGATCGGACATCGGGATCACGATGAAATTGAAGGAACATTGGGCGAAGCTCCCGATGTGACCCAAGTGGTCTCCAACGTCCGCGATGTGGCGGCTCTGCAGGTGCCCGATTCGAGCCGGGTGGCCTATCTTACCCAAACCACACTGAGCCTGGATGAAGCGCGCGATATTATCCAGGCGCTCAAAGCAAAGTTCCCCAACATTGTCGGTCCTCACTCACAGGACATCTGCTATGCCACGGAGAATCGCCAGGTGGCGGTGAAGAATGTGGCCCATCAGGCGGATCTTGTGCTGGTGGTGGGATCGAACAATAGTTCCAATTCCAATCGTTTGGTGGAGGTTTCCCGAAACCTTAGCACCAACGCATTTCTGATCGAGAACTCGCGAGCGATCGATTCCCACTGGCTGGAGCGAGCCAACACGGTCGCGGTGACGGCCGGGGCGTCAGCCCCCGAAGTTTTGGTGGAAGAGGTTTTGGAGTATTTGCGCAGCAAGGGCTTCTCGTCTGTGGAGGAAGTTGAGGTGATGCCCGAGAATGTGCGCTTTGGTCTACCTCCGGAGATCGTACAGGCCATCGCTCCGGCGCCCGTAGGCGGCGGCGCTCGTTAACCTCCGTGGCACGGGCGGAAAAACTGGCATCGAAATTGAAGTGTCCGTCTGTCGTGGTTTGAAATCTATATGTGCAGAAAACCGATTGCTTTGAAATAGAGATCCTTCAAGGACAAGCATGAGTCAATCGCTTCAGGGTGCACAAACTGTGACGCCGCGCTTCGGCCGTATAGACGCCGGGCTGGATCAAGTGGAGGAGGCAATTGGGCGGTCGCAGGAGTATCTCTTCTCCCAGCAAAGCCCCGATGGCTACTGGTGCGGGGAACTGGAAGCGGACTCGACGCTGGCCTCTGACTACATCATGGTGCACACCCTGCTCGGTACCGGTGATGAGCGCAAAATGCGGGGAGCTTTAGCGGAGATTCGCCGGCGGCAGAATGAAGACGGTGGTTGGAGCATTTATGCTGGCGGCCCGTCAAATATCAGCGCTTCCGTGAAGGCTTACTTTGCGTTCAAGCTGATGGGTTGGCCGGTGGACAATCCGGTTTTGGCCAAGGCTCGCGCTTGGATCCTGGAGCATGGCGGAGTGGTGGAGACCAACACCTTTACCAAGCTTTATCTCTGCTTCTTTGGCCAATATGAATATGATGCCGTCCCGGCCATCCCGCCGGAGATTGTGCTGTTTCCCAAGTGGTTCTATTTCAATATCTACGAGATTTCCTCCTGGTCGCGCGCCATTCTCGTTCCGCTGTCTATCGCCTATGCGAAAAAGCCTTTCAAGAAGCTGGCGCCCGAACACGATATCTCGGAACTTTTCGTGGGGGGCAGGGCAAACGCCAATCTGCACCTGCGCTGGGATCGTAAGCGGATTGTGGGCTGGCGCAACTTCTTCCTCTTACTGGACCGGCTGCTCCACTGGGCGGAGCGCGTCCACATTCGCCCGCTGCGTAGAGTGGCAATCAAAAGCGCGGAGCGCTGGATATTGCAGCATCTGGAAATGAGCGACGGTTTAGGCGCTATATACCCAGCCATGCTGAATGCGATTTTGGCCTTGCGTTGCCTGGGTTATTCGATCGATGATCCGCAGACCATACGCGCGATGGACGAGTTTGAGAAGCTAGGTATCGAAGATCAAGGCGCTCCCGGAGCGGATGGCGATCGAGAGACAATTTTTCGCATGCAGCCCTGCATGTCTCCGGTCTGGGACACGGCTTATGCTCTCTATGTCCTGGGAGAGAGCGGAATCTCGCGCACTGATCCTCGGCTGGTGCGAGCGGCCGACTGGATGCTGACGAAGGAAGTACGCATTCGTGGCGACTGGGCGGTGAAGGTGCATGATACTCAACCTGGGGGCTGGTACTTCGAATTCAACAATGAGTTTTATCCCGACACAGACGATTCCGCCCAGGTGCTGCTGGCGCTGAATAAGGTTGATAACAACGCGCGGGAGCGGTATCAGTACGACGTCTGCCAGCGAGCCATCGCCTGGATCCTCGCTATGCAGTGCAAGAGCGGGGGATGGGCCAGCTTCGACAAAGATAATACGAAGATGGTGTTTGAGAATGTGCCCTTCGCTGATCACAATGCCATGCTGGACCCGCCCACGGTCGATATCACCGGGCGAATTTTGGAAATGCTGGCCACCTATGGCTATACTCGCGCGGATCGCCAGGTAGAGAAGGCCATCCGGTTCATTTACAGCGAGCAGGAACCCGACGGGAGTTGGTTCGGACGCTGGGGTGTGAATTATCTTTACGGTACGTTCCTGGTTTTGCGCGGCATGGAGGCCATTGGAGTCTGGAACCATGAGCCCCAGATTCAGCAGGCGGCTGAGTGGGTGCGCTCGGTGCAGAATGCCGACGGCGGATGGGGCGAGAGCTGCGCGAGCTATGACGAGCCGTCGACCCGCGGAGTAGGAGTCAGCACGCCCTCGCAAACAGCCTGGGCGATTCTCGGGCTGCTGTCCGCCGGAGATAATCGAAGCGACTCGGTCGCCAAGGGGATTCGGTGGCTGATCGAGCGGCAGAAGCCGGACGGCTCCTGGGATGAAAGTATGGGAAACGGGCCAAGCCGGCAGGCCATTATCACCGGCACCGGATTCCCTCGGGTCTTCTACCTGGCCTATCACTTATATCGAAATTATTTTCCTCTGTTGGCGCTCAGCGGCTATCGCCGTGCGCTGACGCGGGACTGAAGAAGGAGAATCGAAAACTATGGCAGTGCCCATTTCCCAGATGTGGACGGTTGCTAGCTATGTCCTCAGGAAGCGATGGAGCGGTCAGAAGCGCTATCCTTTGGTGCTCATGTTGGAGCCGCTGTTCCGCTGCAATTTGGCTTGTGCCGGCTGCGGTAAGATTCAGTATCCCGGCCATATTCTCAAGAAGAATCTGTCGCCGGAGGAGTGCTTTCACGCCATCGACGAGTGTGGAGCGCCCATGGTTTCGATTCCCGGCGGTGAGCCGCTGATGCACCCCCAAATCGTCGAAATCGTGGAGGGGTTGGTGGCGCGGAAGAAGTATATCTACCTCTGCACCAATGCGCTGCTGCTTAAGGAGAAAATCGGAGAGTTCAAGCCCAGCAAATATCTGACGTTTTCCGTGCATTTGGATGGGCAGCGGGAGCATCACGATTTCTCCGTCTGTCGCGAGGGTGGTTACGATTTAGCGGTCGAAGGTATTCGGGAGGCGGTCAAGCGCGGCTTTCGTGTCACGACCAACACCACGCTTTTTGATGGCGCCGACGCCAACAGCGTTCGTGCCTTCTTCGACGAGGTGATGGCGATGGGTGTTGAGGGCATGGTTCTCTCTCCCGGCTACTCGTACGAAAAAGCTCCCGACCAGAACAGATTCCTCGGCCGCGCCCGTACCCGGCGGCTCTTTCGCGCGATTCTTTCCAATCGAAAACCGAACTGGAAATTTAATATGTCGCCTCTATTTCTTGAATTTCTCATGGGCAAACGGCAATATCGCTGCACGCCCTGGGGCGCCCCGGCTTATAACATCTTCGGCTGGCAGAAACCCTGCTATTTGCTGCAGGATGGCTATGCCGCCACCTTTGCCGAATTGATGGAAACGACGCGTTGGGAGGAATACGGCACCGAATCGGGCAATCCCAAGTGCGCCAATTGCATGGTGAGCTGCGGCTACGAGCCTTCTGCCGTGAACGACACTTTTGGTTCTCTGCGCGGCTTTGCATCAACCATCCGCTCCACGCTCTTCGACCGGCATGAAGACCACGGCGCGCGGGATCTCCTCAACGAGCCCTACTCGGGCGACGTGCCTCCCTCTCCACTGGTGCAGATCGTCAATGACTCCCGCAAGGAGTTTGAGGAGACCCAGGTATGACGGGTAAGATAGCCTCCGCGCACGACCATGCCTCGATAGATCCAGACGCCCTGGAACTGTCCCCTGGCACCAAGCACGAGGTTCGTGAGGGATGGATTCCGTCGCTGGCCACGAATGAAGAGGTCTGCGATGCGTTGGAAAAGGCGTTCGACTACCGCGGCGATGTCACCATCACTTGCAAGGACAGTCGCGTCGTCGAGGGGTATGTCTTCGATCGTCACACCGGAGATACTCTGGCGGACTCATTCGTCCGGCTTTTCCCCAAAGACTCCGAAGAGAAGGAGACCATAGCCTACGGCGACATCGCCGCGCTGGCATTCACGGGAAAAGACCGTGCCGCCGGTGCGAGCTGGGAGGCTTGGGTGAAAAAGTGGAAGGAGAAGAAGAATCCAAGTTCCTAGTCTCTATCCTTTCGCCTGGAGGATTCTGAATTGTCTTTGCGTGGAGAACGCAAGCTGAAGGCTGGGAGCTAATCCTGCTCTTGTGAATATCTTCCTAACTGGCGCCACCGGCTTCGTGGGTAGCCATGTCGCGCGCGCGCTGGCGCAACAAGGCGCGTCGCTGCGGCTCTTGGTGCGTGCTTCCAGCCGGCTGGATAACCTTGAAGGCTTGGCCGCCGAGACAGTGCAGGGCGATCTCCTGCAGCCGGAGGCGTTGCGCCGCGGCCTCGCCGGGTGCGATGCCGTGATGCATGTTGCCGCCGACTACCGTCTTTGGGTAACCGACCCTGAGAGGATGTACGCGGTGAACGTAGAGGGCACACGGGAACTGCTTCGCATTGCGCGCGAAGAACGCGTCCCTCGCTTTGTTTACACTTCGAGCGTCGCCACCATGGGGTTTCTTTCCAATGGGACCATCATTGATGAGCAGACGCCGGTTTCACTCGCCGACATGATTGGCCACTACAAGCGATCGAAATTTATGGCGGAGGAAGAGGCGATTGCCGCCGGCCGGGCCGGCCAGCCGGTGATTGTGCTCAATCCGACCACCCCTATCGGCTCCCACGATATCAAACCCACGCCGACCGGGCAGATTGTGGTTGACTTCCTGAATCGCAAGTTTCCCGCCTATGTCGATACCGGTCTGAATCTGGTGGATGTGGATGCGGTTGCCCGCGCTCATGTGCAAGCTCTTTCGGCAGGCCGCGCGGGAGAGCGGTATATTCTGGGCGGAGAAAATCTCACTCTAAAGCAGATATTGGATAAGATGTCGGCGATCACCGGCCTGCCATCGCCCACCCTCCGTGTTCCTCACAGTGCGGCCATGCTGTTTGCGTGGTTTGACCAGACTGTGACGGGAAGGCTGCGAGGGCGCACGCCGCGAGCTACGGTGGAGGAGGTACGCATGGGGAAGAAGAAAATGTTCGCCTCCTCAGCGAAGGCGGCCGCTGAGCTGGATTTCAAGGTAGTACCGGTGGAGGGCGCTTTGCGGCGGGCGATCGACTGGTTTCAAGCGCACGGGTATGCGCCGCCTGCGGCATGAGACGCTTGGGCGTCATTGCCGCCTTCCCGCGCGAGTTGTTGCCGCTGGTCGAAGGATGGCGCAGAGCGGAGGCCCGGGATCGAGGGCAGCGAGCCTGGCGGGGAGCCATCGGTTCGACGGAGTGCATCGCTATCTGCTCCGGCATGGGCAAGGACGCGGCCGTGCGCTCATGCAGCTTCGCGGAAAACTTTGGGCATTTGGATGGTCTCATCTCCTTTGGCTGGGCGGGAGCGATCTCCTGCGGCATGCAGGGGGGACAGGCCTATACGGTGGATGAAGTAATTGACGCAGCCACAGGCCGGCGGTTTGCCGTGACGGGCCTCGGAGCGCCTTCAGCGCCGCGAGCCGGAACCCCGCTCAGGCTGTTGACCATCGACCATGTGGCCCAAGCGGAAGAGAAGCGTGCACTCGCAGAGCAATTTCGGGCGGTGCTGGTGGATATGGAAGCAGCAACGGTAGCCGCTGCAGCATGCGCGAAGGGAATCGCCTTTTACTGCCTCAAGGGGGTGTCCGATACCCCCGGCGACAGGCTGCCCGACTTCAGCAGATTCACCGACGTTGAAGGTGGATTGCGGATGCGCGCATTGCTGGCGCATCTTGCAGTACGGCCCAAGTATTGGCGCTCCATTGCGGATATGAGCAAGAATAGTAAGGCTGGCGCGGAGGCGGCATCCTGCGCCCTTCGAGAGTTGGTGGAGCACCATGCAAATCAAGCCAATGGCTGATTCTCCAAGTGGGCGCCAGGGCGAGCCCGGCGGCGACCGTCAGCTTTCGGTTCCCGCATTCCGGTCGCGTCCAAACCCGGCCGAGATCCCCGCGACAATGCAGGCCGCCGTTTATCGGGGAATCGACGATGTGCGGGTGGAGCGCGTGCCAGTGCCTGCGATCGCCGCCGGCGAGGTGCTGATCCGGGTGGATACTTGCGGCGTATGCGGGACCGATCTCAAGAAAATCCACACTGGTTCGCATTCCGCACCGCGCATTTTCGGACACGAAACGGCCGGAGTGGTTGCCGCAACGGGCTCCGGGGTTCGCCGGTTTTGCGTGGGCGACCGCGTCATGGTCTATCATCACATTCCGTGCGGCGAATGCTATTACTGCAGGAAGAAAACCTTCGCGCAATGTCCCACATACAAACGGGTGGGCTGCACGGCGGGGTTTGAGCCCTCCGGGGGCGGTTTTGCTGAGTACGTCAGGGTGATGGATTGGATCGTTGAGCGGGGACTGGTCAAGATACCCGATGGCGTCCCCTTTGAGCAGGCCGCAGTTGTGGAGCCGCTCAACACCTGTTACAAAGGGATTCGCAATTTGCACCTGGCTCCCGACGAAACGGTGCTGGTGATAGGGCAGGGGCCGATCGGGATCCTCCTTGCGTCGCTGGCGAAACGCTTTACGCGCAATGTCCTTACCGCGGATCTCTATCCCGAGCGGCACAGGATAGCAGGACAATTCGGGTTGGATATGCCCATCAACGCGTCGCGCGAGGATGCGGTAGCCGCTGCGCGCGCCGCGAGCGATGGACGGGGCGCCGACGCCGTCTTGGTCGCCGCAGCGGGGAACGCCTTGATCAGGACCGCCATGGATGCCGCCCGTCCTGGAGGACGCGTTCTTCTCTTCGCCCAAACGCAACACGGAGAGTCGGTGATCGACCCGGCAGCGATCTGCGTAGATGAGAAGTCCCTGCTGGGTTCCTACAGCGCTTCCATCGAGGTGCAGGATGAATGTGCACGCATCGCTTTCGAAGAATTCCACCATGGCTACGATCTGACACGCCTGATTTCCCATCGGTTCCCACTGGATCAAGCGGCCGCGGCTATTGAATTGGCGTCCCGGCCCAGTGCGGAATCCATGAAGATAGTGATTCAACCGGGCATATCGCACCCAGTTGAGCGAGAATAGAATCCTATGCCCGGCGACATGAACGCTGCCGTGCTCTACGGCAAAGAGGATGTTCGGATTGAACGGGTTCCGCTCCCCGTGCCTGGCATAGGAGAGATCGTCGTCCGCGTCTATGCCGCGCTAACCTGTGGGACCGACCTGAAAGTATTTCGCCGAGGCTATCACGCCAAAATGCTTGTTCCGCCGGCGCTGTTTGGCCATGAAATGGCCGGCGTCGTGCATAGCGTGGGCAGCGGCGTTCGCGCTTTTGCGCCGGGCATGCGGGTTGTCGCCCTAAATTCCGCCCCGTGCGGAAACTGCTATTGGTGCGTACGCGGGCAGGAAAATCTTTGCGAGGACCTGTTGTTCAACAACGGGGCTTATGCGGAATACATTCGAATTCCAGCGCGGATCGTCTCCAAAAATACGCTTGTCGTTCCAGAAAGCCTGCCTCTGGAGCATGCCGCGCTCACCGAACCATTAGCCTGCGTGATGCGCGGCCTGGAGGAGACCGGCGCCAAGCCTGGCGATCACGTTGCCGTAATCGGCGCAGGGCCGATTGGGTTGATGTTTATGCACGTTGCCCAACTCGCCGGGATGGAGGTGATCGCTGTCGTCAAACGCGACGAGCAAATTGAATCGGCTCGGACCTTTGGCGCCAAAGAGGTCGTGCAAGCTGCCATCCCTGGCAACACCGTGGCCGACGTGCGCGCACTGACGCCGCTGCATCGAGGAGTAGACGTGGCTATCGAGGCAGTGGCCACGCCTCTTACCTGGCAGTGGGCGGTGGATATGGTGCGGCGCGGCGGAACGGTCAATTTTTTTGGAGGCTGCGCGGCCGGCACAAAGGTTGAGATCGACACGAATCGCCTGCACTACAACGACATTTGCCTCAGGGCCAGCTTTCATCACACGCCGGCGGCGTGCCGCAAGGCCTTCGATTTGCTGGCCAGTGGGCGATTTAAGTGTAGCGAATACATCACGGGGAGAGCAGGGCTGGGCGATCTGGAGATGGTGCTGCGCCGCCTGATGGATCGCTCCGATGACATTAAAACGGCCATCCTTCCCTAGGACTTCCCTGGAAAAAAGATGCGCGCATTGTCCTTGCTTGGCCACCTCTGCCACCGCTACGCCGCGACCTTTCCGTTAAGAAAAGCTGCACTTCTCCAACCGCGGTGGGCATAGCAATCGTGAATCCGCTCTAGTCTCCCGGGGTCGGGAATATCGATTGAGGATGAAAGTATGTCGAGATCCAATCCACTACTTCTCCACCCTCTCCGCGGACCCCTTGGACTGCGAAGCTCCTGCTAGCCACCAGCTTAAGGGTTTTCAATGCCTGCGCTGGCGCTCTTCTTGCGGACACGGTATTGTCCAGGATGCCGAGGATCGCCCGGCCGGCCGAGATATGTCTGGGACGCCACTTGGAACCAGCTTTAAAGCGGGTGAGAAGGACGAGTCCTACGGGCAGAGGGACCCGGCCGGCGATACCGCCGATCCTTTCTACCGGACACCTGCTCTGATGAAGGGAGCCATCCTCCCTGACCTGTAGAGGGCGAGCGTAAGGATGCACCAAGCCGCACTGATCGATAACCGCGAACTCATCGGAATAGTAAGTGGCTCCGGCTCGAACCAGATCGATCACTAAGGTCGTCTTGCCGCTCAAACTCCTGGCGGGAATCAGGATCGCGCTTCCCCCCCACCCCACCACCCCGGCATGAACAAAAACCCGTTGTCGGGTGACGTCTGCGATGTGGAGCGCGACGTCCGATTCGAATCGCTCCAGGACCGCACCCGGGGTAGAGGAACGGGAGAGAAGTTCATTGTCTTTGTAAAGACAAAATAGAGGGGCGGGCTGAGAACCGGCCGTCTCACCGGAAACGATCGAGTAGAGGCATTCGACGACGGACGAGGTAGAGGGCTTCCAGCCTAATGGCAGAAAATCAAGACATTTCCGGAGAGTATCCGCGCGATTGGAACGGAGGCCGACGCGTACTCCGTAGGCGATGAAGGATAGGCCGGAATTCCAGGCCAGAGAATCAAGACGCGATTGAGTCCGATTCCTGGTTTTTAGAGTGGGAATCCGTTCGAGGTTAAGTTGGGCGTTGCGATCCAAAAGTTGGGCAGACACGTCACGTATCCTGAGAAATCTCTCGAACGGCAGACTGCGATGAGTGGATTGGAGAAATTCGCCCGGCCGGAAGTCCCGGCCGAACGAAAAGGATTCAGGAATGCCCTGGGGTTCTGAGGTCTGTCGTAGCGAGGGGCCTCAGGGCAGAAAAAATCCCGCCGTTGCCGCCCCTTGTTATGTGTATTCGAGGCATGAGCCTTCGTTGGCGACACAATCAGTACCCTTACCACGGTTACCGCCACCATCGCGCCCAGGCCAAGCCTCTGCATAAGCGCGCCGAGTGACGCCCGCCGGAATTGTGGGAAGCTTCTCAGATGGCGCAAGCAAACCGTCTTTCGCCAATATGTCCAATGCGTACCAGATCACCTGGTCGTTCACAGGTCTGCTGATTTCTTTCGCCATCATCTCGGCGATTTCGGCTATGGTTTTCTTTCCGTCGGAATGCTTCCAAACAAAAGCAGCGGTCTGATTGAGGCAGAACGCCTTGTTTCGAGCGGGGTCGTAAACCATTGTCTCGTCGTGTATCTCTTCGACGATCAGTTGGGCAGAATTTAAACGTTGGGGCCGATCTTCCTTGGTATAAATCGTCCTCATAGTCTCCCGTCGATCTGCACTGAGTGGGGCCTATTCGCTCAGCGCTCTGTGTGTCGGCGAGTAGGCGCATGGTATTCAGATCTTCAACTCGAACAGGCGCAAGAGTTTGGGCTTCTTCCACTCCAGACGCCATGGCAAGAAAGAGACGATCCGGAGCAAAGCGCCGGCTCGGCTTGTTCTCGCCGGAAAATGAAGTAGTGCTTTTCGGGGGGGATGATCGTCATGTACCTTGCTGACGGACCACTACCGCACTGTAGGGGATAAACCGCTATTCGGTCAACGAAGATCTTACGGTTGCAGTGTTTTTCTACCGAGGGTTCCCCTCGCGTTACCCAAGTAACGTCTCTTTGCGGTTGAATGGATCACGTTGCTCCGCGAATTTCTCTATGCCCCTGCGGGGGCGCGCTCCGTCGCCGTGTCCGTCCGATTGATGCCGCAATTCTGCTCCAGGATTGCCTGCGCTTCCTCGGAACGTTCGCCGGCGTCAATCAGGAGCAGGGAGCCACCAATGCCAATCTCGCGACTTATAAGATCGATCCGGGACTGCGGAACGCCCATGTCTCGCAACGTCTCCTCCAGATCTACCTCTTTCGTGGGAGATCCCGAGGCTTTGCCGTCTCTTCCTTGCCCAGCCAGGATCTCAGAGCCGCTTCGATGCGCATCCTCTTCGATGCCATGTCTCGCCCGCCAGTGAAATGTATGCTTCTCACCAGTCAGAGCCTCTTTCCGTGCGTGTTGAGCTTTGGCGTCTTTCTGTGGCTCACGCTTGGCCTCCAAGGAGAAGGCGATCGAAATGTCGTCAAACCCGGCGTCTCGCAAATCAGCCACAGCATCATGGAGACATGCCGGATCGAGAAACAGGGCTGCTGCTATCGGAGGAGCGGCGGGTCTAGCTAACGTATCATCCATGGCTTTTTTCTACCTCTATCCTTCAGTGGAATCAGAAGATGCTCTGTGCCAAAAATGGGAGACTGGATTCCGACGCCCGGGCGGTCCACGGCCTTTTCATAGTGGCCTTCGATGGAGGCAAAGAGATCGTGCAGCAAGCGGAAGTTGGAGTTGGACCGCACTTTCATTGGAACCGCACGCGCGGAAAACGGTTGACCGTTGCGAAGATATATTTTCCGATGTCGCGCGGCCTTCATGGCAGGTGAGGCAGGTTTGTGCGAGCCGCTCTGCGCACGTTCGATGCCGAAGCGGCGCCGCGAAGGCATGAGGACGCCCGCGCCCGATTCGCCGATAGCGGCGGTTTTTGCGCGATGGGCCGGCGGAGGGACTATCATGGCTGCAACGCGCTCGGTCCCCTCGAGCGGGCCAGCCGCGGTAGTTCAATGCGAGCCCAAATGAGAATCTGCGCGTGCCTCTTCCTTGGCGCCCTTTTGCTGGCTGCCGGCAGTCGGGCGCTTCCGCAGGCGTCGAATCCGGCTGCGCCCGCGACAGATTCCCAGAGTCCCACAATTCCTGAAACCGCTGTGAATCCCCGCCGTCAGCGCTCGCTCTATGCCAACGCCCATCCTTATATGGACGATTCTCTCCCTGAGCTGAAGCAGCGAGTGCCGGAGCTGAATGGGCTGGAGGGGCCAGCCGAGTCGTTACCGGGAGCGAGTGCCGGACAGACCGGTCCCGGCGACCCGCTGCCGCGGTTGCTGGAAAGACTGGGCGCCAACGTTACAAACTTAGCTCAAAAGATGCCAAGTTTGGCTGCCCAGGAAGAAGTAACGCAATCGGGGTGGGTGGGCACGGCCAGCAACGACTGCGGCCGCCGCATTTTGTGTGGGAATTCTTCGGCGGTGGAACATCGCCAGATGTTTCGCTATCTCATCCTGGTTCATCAGACGGCGCAGGGCCGGCTGTTGGAGGAGGTGCGGACCGATGACAAGAATCACCCGTTGGGAAAGGAGTCGATGAAGCCGAATTTTCTGGGATTTGTGGAAGCCTGGGTGGTCTTCGCCCCCGGCAATGCCCAAGAGGCCCGCTTTCGCTATCTGGGCAGGCAGAAGATCCATGGACATTGGGCCTCAGTGGTTGCTTATGCACAAATTCCCGGGACGGTTCGTCTCCCCGGCAAGATTGCCGATGGTAACGAGAGCGTCCCCTTGCTCTTGCAGGGAATCGTCTGGATCGATGAGCGGGACGGCGAGATTCTTCAGCTGCGAACAGATCTGCTAGCTCCGCAATTGGATCTGCGGCTCATGCGGCTAACCTCCGAAATCCGCTTCGGCCCGGTTCGTATCAAGCAGCTTAATCTGACTTTGTGGTTGCCTCTGACAGTCGATGTGAACTGCGAAGCAAATGGGATGGTGATGCAGGAGCAGCATGTTTATTCCAAGTACCACCTCTATCAGGCGACCAGCCGGATGATCGTGGATCACATGGCTCCTTAACGGAGTGGTGGCCACTCCGGGATTGCGAGTTGCCCATCGGATTGACCGGAAAGAGAAGCTGCTTTTAGTATGAGAGAGGCAAAGTCCATCGCCGCCAGGCAAATGTTGGTCCTGTTGCCCCCTCGTTCAATGGTAGGACAGCTGACTCTGGATCAGCATATCGGGGTTCGAATCCCTGGGGGGCAACCAAATCAGCACTTCCCGCACTGCTCCGCACCTTCCCGAACTCTCCAGCACTGTTGTAAATCTCGCATCTTCAGCCAAATAACGCAGTTAATCAAGTTCGTAGGCGTCCGCCGGAGGTCTCCTGCTGCCTGACTCTTCTGTGGGTAATATCGTGGGTATCATGGACATTGGCTGTGGGTATCGAGAAAAGTCGTCCATGTTGGAGACACCCGAATGGGGCTCACGATTAAGGAAATCGGCAACGCAAAACGGAATGCCAAGCTGTACCAGTTGGCCGATGGTGGTGGGCTGTGTCTGACAGTCAAACCGAACGGGTCAAAGCTTTGGTGGTACCGCTATCGTTTCGACGGGAAAGAAAGAACTCTCAGCATCGGGGAATACCCATTCGTCGGACTCAAGGAAGCCCGCGACGGGCACTTTGCAACTCGCAAATTGCTGGACGCCGGCACCGATCCAATGGTCGCACGCAGGGCCGAATACGAAGCCAAACAAAAGGAAGCCGAAGCGGAACAGAGAGAGGCCGAAGCTCGAGAGCGTGAGGTAGAAAACAGCTTTGCAAATGTCGCCTGCAAATGGTGGGGATGGTGGGCGGTTGGAAAGTCCCCGCGCCATACCGACTACGTCATGCAACGCCTGAAGACAGACGTCTTCCCTGCATTCGGTCACAAGTTCATCGACGACCTAACGGCAGCCGACATACGGAAGCTCATGCTCGCGATCGAGGGACGAGGAGCGAGAGACGTTGCGAAACGCGCACATGAAAGCTGCGTTTATAGGTGGGCGCATCCCTCCATCTTGCTTGCAATCTTCTCATAAATTGCGTACACTTAAGTGTACACATGGGAGGACGCATGCCCGCAGTTAAGGTAGGAGTTCGCGAGTTCCGGGAACAGATCGCGCGCTATCTCGAATCCGATACGCCTGTGGCCGTGACGCGCCGGGGCGAAACGCTGGGAGTCTACGTTCCGACGCCGCGCAAGGGTGTAAAGTCCGCAGATCTTGGAGAGCTCAAGGCGGCGGCCGACCGTCTGGCTGCGGCTCTCGCCGGCATAAGTGAAGAGGACGTTTCGGCAGATTTCAAGGAGTGGCGCCGACGCAAGAAAGCTGCGAACCGTTGAGATGATCGTCCTCGATGCCAACATCCTGATTCGCACCGTCCTCGGGCAGCGCGTCAGCCAGCTTCTGGACCAGTACTCGCAGCGGGGCATCCGATTCTACGCGCCGGAGACCGCCTATGCGGAAGCCGAAGAGTATTTGCCGACCTTGCTTCGAAAAAAGGGAAAGCCTGACACCGATGTTGCGGCGGCGCTCCAGTATTTGAAAAGCAAGGTGGAGCCGGTCGAGCGGGATTCCTATGGGCTTTTTGAGTCAGAGGCGAAGGCTCGGTTGGCGGGACGCGATGACGACGATTGGCCCGTACTGGCCACCGCCTTGG
>JANWJB010000099.1 GCA_025449575.1 Acidobacteriaceae bacterium | reverse complement strand
GCCGCGATGGCTCCCCGGTGCGCCAGCCGCGCAAGCGCGGTTAATGCCTGAGTGAGGATGAGGTGAGAGGGCTGATTGCGGAGAGTGGCCACAAACCCGACCCCGCAGGAGTCATGCTCAAACCGCGGATCGAGTAAATTGGGCTCGGCCAGCTTCGCGCCAGAAGGATTCGTACCGGCAAAACTCACACCCGCCGGCTTCAATCCAGACAGATCAGCCGCAAGAGGTTGGGGCATGTGTGACGCCCTAGTGCTCCCCGCAGGTCTGTAAATGTGGCCCATACGTAACTATAAGCCCTTCTGATTTGGCAAGCGACTTGAAGATGAAAGTTTTTCAGGGCATCGAAAAGACAACACCCAAAAATGCGAATCAGCGATAGAACGAATCCACGATAGGTGTACCTGGCAATCTCGTGAATCCGTTCTAATTTGGCGAGGCTCCGCACCGAACTTCGACGGCAACAATGCGGAAACCATGTCGCGAGGGCTGCCCCAATCCAGCGGCTACCCCTGTGCATATTTATACATCAGAATGCATGTTTATGCAGAAGCAGAATGGCGCGATACCATTTGCTGCGCGGAATGCGGCCGACCGAAGTATTTTCAAGCACCCAGCCGTTTCCTTCTGCGAGCCGGTCAGCTTCCTTCACCCGTAAGGGCATTGGCCGGCACGAAGGGCAACGCATACTGAATCCGGCCACAGGTTGACTTGCGCACCTCCACTTTTCCATCCCTGATGCGGGCTTCCAGACACGGCTGCGGATGCACGGCCGGCCCATTGATGACGCTGCCGTCGGCCAGCGCAAAGCGCGACATATGCCAGGGGCAGACGATGCTGTCCCCCACCAGCGTTCCTTCCGAGAGTGGCGCGCCAAAGTGGGAGCAGGTTTCCGCCAAAGCGAAGATGCGAGAGCCGCGCCGGACCAGCAGGATAGGGACGCCGTCGTGCTCCACCCGAGTCGGCTTCTCGTTCTCCAGATCCGAGTGGTTCATCACTTCCACAAATTCTTCGGGAAAGCTCTGTCCATTGGTGCGGTCAACTCCCACGCGGTGTTTGTAGACCATCTCTCCGCCCAACTTCGCCGATGCGAGCACCATAGCAAAACCCATTCCGGCAGAGAGGCGTCCCCAGGTCCTTTTCTCCCTCTTGCGGCAGAGGAATGACGCTCCAAACAGCGCCGTCGCACCCACATTCAGCAGCCCATGAAACATTCCCAGCCGCCGCGCCGGTGGATCGACGTCGGACCAATCTGCCAATCCGGCGACCGCGGCGACCGCGGCTCCAGCGAGTCCTACTGCAATCGAGGCATCGGCTGCCTGGGCAAACTCAGGTCCCTCACGGAAGCAGTCGAGCAAATCAAAGGCCAGAGCCGCGGACCATGCCCCCAAGGGCACATCGGTGAGGGCGGCGTGAAGCGGCTCCCCCAGCCATGTTCCATTCAAAAAGTTTCTGATGGCCTGCGCAGACTCTGACCCGCCCCCATAGAAGGCCCGATCGACCAGCTTCTGCAACCGCTCGTCGATCGGCTTGTTTGGGCTTGGCTCTTCTGCCTCGGGTTGGGTCTTCTCGGCGCCTGGCGTCTCGTCGCTGGTCATTAGGGTGTCCTCGCTGCCGCTGATCTGCTATCGGCCCGCGGCTGGTTTCATAGGATGGTGCCGATCCATCCAGAGTTATCCTAAAACTGCAACCCATGCTTTTGCACGGCGCACGAAGGAGGCTTCCATCGGGCTCGCAAATGCCCGCTGCGACCCGACGACTCGGCTGGAGGAGCCTCGCCCCGCGCAAGCTGTTTTGCGGTTGACAAGCGACTCATGTATATTTATACATTGGAATGTATCTTTATGCAGCATGAGGATCCGCGGTATTCGTGGTGATTCTGCGGCTCTTGAGGAAGCGTGAAGCATACCCGTCACAATGCAATTCGCGAGCTGATTGCATCCTCGCCCATCGGCAGCCAGGACGCGCTGCGCCGGCGGCTGGTGAAGCGCGGCTTCGATGTGACGCAGGCTACGCTTTCGCGCGACATTCATGAACTGCATTTGTACAAAGGGCCAAATGGCTATTCCTTGCCCAATGGCGCGGTAGCGGACGAGGAGGATCTGCCCGCCATCGACGAGATGCTCAAGAGCTTCGGCCTGAAGGTCAAGCAGGCCCTGAACCAATTGGTGCTGATCACCACCAGCGGCAGCGCGCAAGCCGTAGCGCTCTCGATCGACAGCGAAGACTGGCCGGAGGTGGTAGGCACGATCGCGGGCGACGATACGGTACTCATCATCTGCCCCGACCCCAAGCGGGCGGCGGCGCTGAGGTCGCGTCTCACCGCGGCAATAGGCTAGGCATTTTGTTTGATCCACAAGATTTCACCGGCGGCTTCCGGCCGCCAGAAGTTTCCTGGGAGATTCTCTGAGAAGATGGAGACAGCAATGCAGCGGCAGGGAGAAGTGAAAGTCGCGGTACTGGGAGTGAGCGGCTACGCCGGGATGGAGCTGGCGCGGCTCCTGCTGCACCATCCCCGTCTGCGCAAAAGCCCTCCCCTGCTGCTGGGACGCGGCGAGCAGCCGGTCCCGCTCACCGAGTTGCATCCTCATCTGGCCGGCAACAACGGCAGCGCTTCGCTGGCGATTGAGCCCTTCTCCTGGGATCTGCTCAAGCAGCGCGGAGTCGATCTTCTCTTTTTGGCTACGCCGCACGAGCAATCGCGCGCTCTGGCGCCGGAGGCCTTGGCCCGCGGGCTGCGGGTGATCGACCTGAGTGGCGCCTGGCGAGTGGAGAACCATGCCCACCGGGCCGTATACAACTTCCACGACAACGATGAGGCCCGCGCCGCCGAGGTGCAGGCCTGCAGCGTTTATGGATTGCCGGAGCTGCATCGCGAGCGCATCCGCGGAGCAAAGCTGGTCGCCAACCCGGGTTGCTACTCAACTTCCGTCATTCTGGCGCTGAAGCCATTGGTAGCCGCCGGCTGGGTGGACGTGGAACGGGGAATCGTTTGTGACGCCAAGTCAGGCGTCTCGGGCGCGGGCAAGGCGCCTTCACCCACCACCCATTTCATGTATGCGGCGGACAATCTCTCCGCCTATGCCGTATTCGGCCATCGCCACCTGGGCGAGATGCTGGAGCAGTTGGGCGTCGGCGAGGAACACTTGATTTTTACTCCGCACCTGCTGCCAATCCCGCGCGGCATTCTTTCCACCGTCTACCTCACGCTGCGCGAGAAGAAGACGGCGGCAGATGTGGAAGCATGCTTTCGCAGCTTCTACACGGGCAGCCCGCTGGTGCGGGTGTTTGGCTCCGGCGGGGCGGCGGCCACGGCGGCAGGCGCGCCGGGACATGCTCACCGGGCTTCCACACTGCCGCAAATCCAGTACTCGGTGCGAACCAACTACTGCGACGTGGGTTTTCGCCTGGCCCAGGATGGACGCCGGTGCATTGTCGTCTCATGCCTGGACAATCTGCTGAAGGGCGCGGCCGGACAGGCAGTGGAGAACATGAATCTGATGTGTGGATGGGAAGAGGCGGAGGGATTGGTATGAGATTCGTCGTCAAATTAGGCGGCGCTGCGCTCGAAGACCAGAGCCTGCTCCACGTCTGTGCGCGCGCCATCACCGAGCTGGCCCGCGGCGGCAATCAAGTCGCCGTGGTGCATGGCGGCGGGGTGGCCCTCACCCGCACGCTTAAGCAGTTGGGCAAGCAGAGTGAATTTGTAGCCGGCCTGCGGATCACCGACGCTGAGACGAGAGATGCCGCGCTGATGGTGCTGGGCGGCCGCGTCAACAAGGAACTGGTGGCGGCGCTGGGCGCCTGCGGGCAGGCCGCAATGGGGCTCTCCGGCGGCGACGGCATGGTCTTCCGCGCGCGTAAAAAGCGCACCGCGCCGGACCTTGGCTTTGTGGGCGAGATTGCCGCCTCCGATCCGCGCTGGCTGGAAGCCATTTGGAAGATGAACGCGGTTCCCGTTCTCTCCAGCATGGCGCTCGGTTTCGATGGCCAGTATTACAACATCAACGCCGATGAGATGGCCGCCGCCTGCGCCGCCAGTTGCCACGCCGATGCCTTGGTTTTCCTTACCGACGTGCCCGGCGTGCGCGGAGCCAATGGCGAGGTGATGCGCTGGCTCACCGTCGACCAGATCGCCGGGCTCATTCGCGACGCAGTCATCAGCGGAGGAATGCTGCCCAAGCTGGGAGCCTGCCGCGAAGCCTTGCTGGCCGGCGTAAAACGGGTGCGCATTCTTCCCGCCGAAGCTGCCGCTCTGCTGCCCGATCTGTGCAGCACCCGCATTTCTGAAGGAACCGAGGTGATGGTGGCATGAATCTAGACGCGGTTCGGGCAGCGGAGAACAAGCTGCTGCTCCCGACCTACGAGCGCATCCCGATCCTCTTTACCGGCGGACATGGCGTCTATCTGGTCGACGACCAGGGTAAGGAATATCTCGACCTGGTGAGCGGTATTGGGGTCAATGCGTTGGGATACGGCAGCGCCGTGATCGAAGACGCGATTGTCCGCCAGAGCCGCAAGCTGGTCCACATTTCCAACCTGTACTTCCACGAAGGGCAGGCGGAGCTGGCGCTGCGGCTGACCGAACGCACCGGTCTGGATCGCGCCTTCTTTTGCAATAGTGGAACGGAGGCTTGCGAGGCAGCCATGAAGCTGGCCCGCGCCCACTCCCTGCGCAAGCGGGGCCAAGGCAGCGGCACAGGAGCCAAATTTCTGGCTCTGGAAAACAGTTTCCACGGGCGCACCATGGGCGCGCTCTCCGCCACGCATAAGCAAAAGTATCGCCAGCCCTATGAGCCGTTGACGCCGGGAGTGGAATTCATCCGCTTCAACGATGTCGCGCACCTGCGCGCCAGCTTCTCCGCCGAGATCTGCGGCGTGATCCTCGAAGCGGTCCAGGGCGAAGGCGGCATCTGCCCCATCTCGCAGGAATTTTTCCAGGCGGCGCGCGAGCTCACTGCCTCTACCGGCGCTCTGTTGATCGCCGATGAGATCCAATCCGGCATGGGCCGCACCGGACGCTGGTGCGCTTACCAGCACTTCGGCATTCAACCGGACGTGACGATGCTGGCCAAGCCGCTGGCCGGCGGCCTGCCGCTGGGCGCGATGCTGTGCACGGAAGAAGCGGCTCAGGCCATGCATCCGGGGCTGCACGGAACCACCTTCGGGGGCGGCCCGTTATCCTGCGCGGTAGCCATCGCGGTAATCGACGCCATGGAGAAACAGCAGATGCTGGCGCACATCGAACGCGTCGGCGGCTACTTTAAGCTTCAACTGGAGTCTCTCGCCGCCAAGCACCCGGCCGTGAAGCAGGTTCGCGGAATGGGCTTCATGCTGGCCCTGGAGCTGCAGCACGCCGAGCTGGCGAAGCACGCAACGGCCAAGATGATGGAGCGGCGCATCCTGATCAATCGGACCAGCGAGACGGTGCTGCGCTTTCTGCCGCCGTACATTCTGGAGACGGAGGATGTCGATCGAGCCATCGCCGCTCTGGACGGCGTTCTCGCCGAAGCGCCGGTGCTGGCCTCCAAATAACCGGCGCAGCATGCCGGCAAACCGTTCCCGCCGCAGCGCGGGAGAAAGAGCCCAGAAAGGATCGAAAGCGTGGCCACCAACGCCTGCGTTGAAAAAGAAAATTCGCTCACCTCCCCGCCATCAGGCGCGCTAGCCGCGGCTTCCGCTTCGCTAGCGGGACGCGATCTTTGCTCGGTCGCCGATCTTTCTTCCGTCGAGGTCGCCGCGGTGATGGAGCTGGCTCACGCGATGAAGGCGTCGCCGGCCGACTACCGCTTCTCGCTCGACGCCCGGCAGATGGTGATGTTCTTTGAAAAGGCATCGCTGCGCACCCGGCTCACTTTCGAGGCGGGGATGAACACGCTCGGCGGCTCGGCGATCTTCGTCGATCAAACTCAATCGCCGCTGGGCGAGCGTGAGTCGATTGCCGATATTGCCCGTAACGTGGAGCGCTGGGTAAGCCTGATCGTGCTGCGAACCTATGCCCACGAGACCATCACCGAGATGGCTGAGCGCGCCAGCGTGCCGGTAATCAACGCATTGAGCGACCTGGAGCACCCCTGCCAGGCCCTGGCGGATTTCATGACCCTGGAGGAACGCTTTGGCAGCGTTCGAGGGCTGAAGTTCACTTTCGTGGGAGACGGCAATAATGTCTGCCACTCCCTGATGCAGACTGCGGCGCAAATGGGCGCGCACTGCACGATCGCCACCCCCAAAGCTTATGGGCCGAGGCCGGAGATGGTGGCTCAGGCACGCAAGATCGCTGAGCAAACCGGCGCTACGCTTAATTTGACTCACGATCCGGCGGCGGCGGCGCGCGGAGCTGACGCCATTTACACCGACGCATGCACCAGCATGGGCTTCGAACATGAGGCCACCAAGCGCGCGCCGGTCTTCAAGCCTTATCAGGTGAATGAAGCTCTCATGGCGCTGGCCGCGCCGCGAGCCATCTTCATGCACTGCCTGCCGGCGCACCGCAACGCGGAGGTCACCGACGCGGTAATGGACGGTCCCCAGTCGGCCGTCTTTGACCAGGCGGAAAACCGCATGCACACACAAAAGGCCCTTATGCTGCTGCTGCTGGGCGGCCGGCTGAAGGCTCAGCGCTGGACACCCGGGAATAAGTCCGAGGCCAAGAAGCCGCGCCGCCGCGTTTCCACATTTTCTTGAAGGAGAGTCGTATGCCGAAGGTCGTTCTCGCATATTCCGGTGGACTGGATACGTCCATCATCATCCCCTGGCTGAATGAAAACTACGGAATGGATGTCATCGCCATGATTGCCGATGTCGGCCAGGGCGAGGATCTGGACGCGGTGGTCAAGAAGGCCTACGCCACCGGCGCCAAGAAAGCCGTCGTGCGCGATCTGCGCGGGGAGTTCGTTCGCGATTACGTCTTCCCCACCGTCAAGGCGGGCGCGGTCTACGAAAACAAATATCTGCTCGGCACCTCAATCGCCCGGCCGGTGATCGCCAAACATCAGGTAGAGGTGGCGCTGGAGGAAGGGGCCGAGGCGGTTGCTCACGGCTGCACCGGCAAGGGCAACGACCAGGTACGCTTTGAGCACGCCTATCAGGCGCTCGCGCCGGAGCTGCAAGTGATCGCGCCCTGGCGCGAGTGGACGCTGAAATCGCGCGAAGACTGTCTGGACTATGCCGAAGCCCATGGCATTCCGGTGGCCGCCAGCCGGCAGAAGATTCACTCCCGCGATCGCAATCTATGGCACATCAGCCATGAGGGCGGCGAACTGGAAGACGCCAACAACCCTCCTCTGCCCACCACCTGGGTGTGGACGAAAAGCCCTCAAGAGGCTCCCGACCGCGAAGAGCAGGTCGAGATCGGCTTTCTGCGCGGCGTGCCCGTCTCGGTCGACGGCATGAAGCTGGAGCCGGTGCAGTTGGTGGAACTGCTGAACGAGATTGCCGCGCGCAACGGCGTCGGCCGCATCGACCTGGTGGAAAACCGCTTTGTCGGCATCAAGTCCCGCGGCGCATATGAAACGCCGGGCGGCACCCTGATCGTAGCTGCCCACCGCGAATTGGAGGCGCTTACGCTGGACCGCGAGGTGTCCCACTACAAGCAGCACATTGGCCTGCGCTATGCCGACCTGGTCTACAACGGGCTATGGTTCACGCCGCTGCGCGAGGCCTTTGATGCCTTCGTTGAAAACACGCAGCAAAACGTCACTGGATCCGTGAAGCTTTCGCTCTACAAGGGCAATCTGAGTGTTATGGGCCGCAGGAGTGAGTATTCGCTCTACTCTGACGATCTCTCATCGTTCACCATGGGCGAGAGCTACGACCAGAAAGACGCCAAGGGCTTCATCCGGATTCTCGGGTTGCCGGCGCGTACCCGCGCACGGTTGCTGGGCAAGGAGAAGACGAAGGGCAAGAAGGAGGCGCTGAAGTGAAGATGTGGTCCGGCCGCTTCCGGGAGCCCCTCGACCCGTTCTTCGAGGCTTGGCAGCGGTCATTTCCCTTCGACTGGCGGCTGCTTCCCCAAGAGATCGCGGCGAGCAAGGCGCACGCGCTCGCTCTGGAAGCCTCGGGCGTGCTCAGCCCGCACGAACGCCTGCAAGTCGCCGCTGCGCTCGACGGCATCCTGCGGCCGTATGGATCCGCGCAGCCGCTTGAGCCGATCGGTTCCGAAGCCGAAGACGTTCACCATTTCGTGGAGTTGAAACTGGTCGAGGCCGTGGGGGACCTGGGCCTCAAGCTGCATACCGGCCGCAGCCGCAACGAGCAGATTGCGACCGATCTGCGGCTCTATGTTCGCCGGCAGATCGATGTCACACTGGGCGGCCTGGGAGATTGGGCTCGTGCTCTTCTCGGGCAGGCGAAAGCAGCCGGCCATGCGGTGATGCCCGCCTACACTCACCTGCAGCGTGCCGAACCGGTCCTGGTGGCGCACTGGCTGTTGGCATACGTGGAGATGATTCTGCGCGACGCGTCGCGCCTGGAAGATTGCAAGAAGCGGCTCAACTTCTGCCCGCTCGGCTCGGGCGCGGTTGCCGGAGCGACGCTGAAGCTCGATCGCACAATCGCCGCGCACGAACTGGGTTTTACCGGGCCGACCGCCAACAGCATGGATGCAACCTCCGACCGCGATTTCGTGCTGGAGTTCGCGCAGGCCGCCGCCGCACTCGGCCTCCACATCTCGCGCTTTGCCGAGGAGTTGACGCTGTACTCGACCGCGGAATTCGGCTTTCTCGATTTACCCGAGCAGTTCTCTACCGGTTCAAGCGCCATGCCGCAGAAGAAGAATCCCGATCTCACCGAGCTTCTGCGCGCCAAGAGCGCCCGTCTGCTGGGAACGGCCGCGACCGTCGGCGCGCTGGTTAAGGGCCTGCCGCTGGCCTACAACAAAGACCTGCAAGAGACGCAAGAGCCGGTCTTCGAAGTTGCAAACACGCTGGAAGGCATGCTGCAGCTACTGCCGCCGTTTACCCGCGCTCTCAGCTTCCGCTCTGCCCGGATGCAGGCGGCCTGCCAGAGCGGCTTTTTGAATGCCATGGCGGCTGCCACCTATCTCGTGCACAAGGGAGTTCCCTTCCGCAAGGCGCACGAGAAGATCGGCAACGCGGTGCGCTACTGCCTGGATAAGAGCTGCGAGCTGAACGATCTTACCTTGGACGAGTTGAAGCAATTCGGTCCGGAGTTTGCGCAGGATTTCTTCGCTGCGATTTCCTTAGAGGCGACGGTGGATTGCCATGACGTGCAGGGCGGCACCGCACGGAGCCGCGTTGCAGATGCATTGCGGGAGGCGGAGGGGCGCGTCGGGGTGTTGATGAGCGATTATGGCGCAACCCGGCTGGACGATACCCCGCAGACGGAGCCGGCCCATGCTGGTGCGTAAAGCGCGGCTTCAAGACGCAACCAACATTTACGAACTGGTGAACAGCCTCTCGGCCGACGGCACCCTGCTGCGGCGCGCCTTCGCCGAAATCTGCGAGAATGTCCGCGACTTTACTGTGGCCGAGTCGGATGAGGGCGTTTTCCTGGGCTGCGGCGCGCTGCACCTCTACGGTCCGCACCTTGCGGAGGTGCGCTCCATCGTCGTCCGTCCCCCGGCCAAGAGCAAGGGCGCCGGCGGCAAGCTGCTGCAGGCGCTGCTGCAGGAGGCGGAAAGCCACGGCGTGGGCTGTGTCTGCCTCTTCACGCGCATTCCAGACTTCTTTTTCCGCTATGGCTTTCGCGTGGTCGAAGAGCGGACGGCGCTTCCGGACAAGATCTACAAGGACTGCCAGAACTGCCCTCGGCTGCACCGCTGCGACGAGGTCGCTATGGCGAGAGGAAATCTTCCCAAGGTTTCCATTCTCGGCTCCAAGATTGAAGCCGAGCAACTGGTGCGGCTGGGCGGCTGACCCGGTCCCCGGAAGAGTGTCAGATTGCTCGCTCGCGCCCGCTCCTCCAGCATGGCGAACTCCGCCTCGCTGACCTTCGTGCTCACGCTCTTGATGCGTAAGGGCGGCTTTAGTGGGCACCGCTTGCGCGGGTGCGCAAGGGATGGTGTCTACCTCACAACACATCGCCGGAAGCGCCACACAGCCCGATCAGCGCCCTGGCGCTGCGCGCGCCCTTGGCGATCGCACAGAGGCCGGAGGGCAGATAGTCACGCGGGTCGCGGAAACAAATCATTGGATTTACACCCCCCTCGGCCTCAGCTATTCACCCTTGCCAGCGTGAAGCCGTCATACCCCTTGCAGCCCACCGTCTGCATCGTGACAGCGGTGACTCGCTTCTCCCCGCGCAGCATCTCATGCAGCCGCCGAACGCCTAAAACATCGGGATCGGCGCTCGATGCGTTCGCTAGTTCTCCTTTGCGCACCACGTTGTCAACAACGATGGCCGTGCCGGGGCGGGAGAGTTTGAGCGACCAGGTAAAGTACTCGGGGATGTTCTCCTTGTCGGCATCGATGAAGACGAAGTCGAACGGCTTCTGCCCTTCGGCAGCGAGTTTCGGCAAAGTATCGAGGGCCTTGCCCAGCCGCAGGTCAACCACTCCCTCTACCCCGGCGCGGGCGAAGTTTCCGCGCGCGACTTTCGCGTGCTGGGCGTCGGCTTCCAGTGTGATCAGTTTTCCATCCGGAGGCAGCGCTCGCGCCATGCAGATGGTGCTGTAGCCACCCAGCGTGCCCAGTTCGAGAATCCTGCGCGCACCGACAAGTTGGGCAAGTACGTGCAGCAGCCGGCCCTGCGTGGGGGAGACTCCGATGGGTGGCAGCCCTGCCGCCACGATGGCAGCAAGCGCGGCGTCGAGCGCCGGGTCTGCGGGAATAAGCTCTTCCGTGATGTAGCTGTCTACAGCGCTCCATTGTTCCTGCGACATTCGTTCTCCCCATGCTTTCTACTTTTACCTATGATAAATTCGCCGTGCCGGCTGGATCCCGGGCGAAGAATCCTGCTTCAGGGATGCGGCGCAGCAGCGGCCGGCGCAAGATTTGCGCGCACGCTCACTTTATCCGACGTTGGGAAATCTGTTGGAACCTTCTGCGTGACTCGTCCGGTTGCCGCCCACTCGGTTCCTCTTTGAAATGTCGTAATGAAACCCACGCCGCTCAAGGCCGCCACGTCGTGTCCTAGAGTGGTATGGAAGACTCGCCCCTTGCCGTAACGAACCACCATCAAGATGGGTTCATCGTTTCCGGTGCCTCGGTTCGCGGGGTCAGAATAGGCGGTCGCCAGCACCGTCATTCTCTGCCCCGGTCCGCGCAGCCGGGCATAAAGCTCGTCTGGAACATGCATCCACACGGGCGGCAAACCGCGCAGGATGGGATGCGAGGGATCGCGGGCGGTCACCTGAAAGGGCAACCGCGCTCCATGCGAGCCGGCCCTGCCCGGCGAATCATCCGATTCCAGCTTGCCGGCTTTGAAGTACCAGAATGGCCCTGCGCTAGCTGTCCTATTTCTCCAGCCCCCCACTCCGATCATCAGATTGTAGGCACGCCAATTGGGGAAGGCGTTGTCGGCCGCATGGATCACGACTAAGCCCCCGCCATTCCTCATGTAGTTCTCGAATTTGGTCTTGAGAGCCGCCGGCCAGTCCGGCGCATCGTAGTTGAAGACGATGACGCGATACTTTGAAAAATCCGGATGAAAATCCGCGAAGTCCCCTCCCGGCCATACTGGAGCGGTGACAACCGTGACGTCGAAGAGTCCGGTTTCCTCCAGTTCCCTTTTTAGAACTGGAGTCGTATGCCGCCAGTCATGATAGGGGCCGGCGCTCTGACCATCCAGCAACATGACCGAAATGCGCTTCGCTGCCTGCGCTCCGCTGGCCAACAGAAACACCGGCAAGAGCGTTCCCGCTAGAAGAAGAGCCTTTAGAGAACGGCTCGGCACTGATCTCATCCCCACCTGCCTTCTTGTTTGATAGCAGCTAGCTTACTCTCCATCACCGCCGCTTGGCCTGCGGCCCGGTAGGCGCCGTAAGGCAAAAAGTATCAGGAGACATTACGTTTGGCGGTTACCCCGGGACAATAGGAGGACGGCCCTTCGCGTCTTGCCGGAGTTGGAGAGCATCTGCATACTGTACTCAAATAAGTCGCAATTGTGACTCATGTAAGAGAACAGAAACAGAAAGGCCCTCATGCTGATCTCCTCCCCCACTCCATCCAATTGTCTCAGTATCTCCTTCTTGCTTTT
>JANWJB010000098.1 GCA_025449575.1 Acidobacteriaceae bacterium | reverse complement strand
GTGCATTCAAAAGGATTGAAGATCGGCATTTACTCTTCGCCCGGTCCAAAAACCTGCGCCGGCTACGAAGGCAGCTTCGGACACGAGATACAGGATGCGCGGACATATGCTTCCTGGGGCATCGACTATTTGAAGTATGACTGGTGCAGTGCCGGAGGAATCTACAAGACAACGCCGGAGGTGATGCAGGCTGTGTATCAGAAAATGGGCGAGGCACTGCAAAAATCGGGTCGGCCCATTGTCTTTAGCCTGTGCGAGTATGGCGACGCCGACGTCTGGAAATGGGGAGCGAAGGCCGGCGGCAACCTGTGGCGGACAACCGGAGATATTCAAGATAAGTGGGCGCGCATGGACACAATCGGGTTCAGCCAGCTCGACATTGCCGGGTACCCGCGGCCGGGACACTGGAATGATCCCGACATGCTGGAGGTCGGCAATGGCGGCATGAACGCCGACGAGTACCGCACTCACATGAGCCTTTGGTCTCTGCTCTCAGCTCCCCTCATTGCGGGCAACGATTTGCGCAGCATGACAGAGGAGACCAGGTCCATCCTGATGAATGCAGAGGTGATCGCCATCGATCAGGATCCGGCCGCCGAGCCGGTCAAGATCCTGAGCCGGCAAGGCAAGGTCGAGACTTTGTGGAGGCCGCTCGCGGATGGTTCGGTAGCCGTGGGTATCTTCAATCGCGGCGACGATGCTGCGACCGGCAGTTTCACCTGGAGCAGCTTGAATCTTGGCGCGCCATCGAGCCGCTTGCTCGCCCGCGATCTTTGGAAACATCAAGCGATCGCGGTGGACGGGGATCGCTTCTCCGCCGTTGTTCCCCGCCACGGAGTGGTGCTGTTGCGGATCTCCGCCGCATCGCACAGTGCCCGCGAGTGATATCGAATTGCCCTCGAAGGAAGAGCTTTCTATTGTCCTACGGCTCCGTCGGGCGGCATATAGCGCAGCATAGGCTTGCGCGCGGCGGCGACTTCATCCAGGCGCGAGACGCGGGTACTGTGCGGCGCGGTCAGCACGAGCTCTGGATTCTCCTGAGCTTCTCGCGCGATTTGCCGCATTGCGTCGATAAAGAGGTCCAGTTCCTCACGTGACTCGCTCTCGGTGGGCTCGATCATCAGAGCGCCCGGAACGATGATGGGGAAGGAGGTCGTGTAGGGGTGGAAGCCATAGTCAATCAGACGCTTGGCGATGTCACCGGTTCTGACGCCCTTCTGCGCCTGGCGGCGATCGCTGAAGACGACCTCGTGCAGGGTGGGCGTCTTGTAAGGCAGCTCATAGAGATCTTCGAGCTTGCTGCGGAGATAGTTGGCATTGAGCACGGCGTCTTCGGTGGTTTGGCGAAGGCCGTCGGGACCATTCGCAAGAATGTATGCCAGCGCGCGCACGAACATGCCGAAGTTGCCATAGAAGGCGCGCACCCGGCCGATGGTGCGGGGACGGTCATAATCCAAGCGCAAGGTGGCGCGGCCATCTTCCCCGCGCGGCCCCTCGACTACCACCGGCGTGGGCAGAAACGGCTCGAGAATCTTCTTCGCCGCCACGGGGCCCGACCCGGGGCCGCCTCCCCCGTGGGGAGTAGAGAAGGTTTTGTGCAGGTTCAAATGCATCACGTCCACGCCGAAGTCGCCCGGCCGGGTCTTGCCGACCAGTGCATTCATGTTGGCGCCATCCATATAGAGCAACGCGCCCTTCGCATGTAAGATGTCGGCAATCTTGTGAATCTCGCTCTCAAAAACGCCGATGGTGCTGGGATTGGTGAGCATCAGCGCGGCCGTGTCGCCGGTGACCAGATGCTCTAATTCCGCCAGATCCACCATGCCGAGCGAATTGGAGCGCAGATTCTCGACCTCATATCCGCAGAGTGCCGCTGTGGCCGGATTCGTGCCATGAGCGGAGTCGGGAATCAGGATTCTGTGGCGCGGGTCGCCCTGCGCCTGATGATAGGCGCGAGCGAGCAGAATGCCGGTAAACTCCCCATGCGCTCCCGCGGCAGGCTGCAGGGTGATGGCGTCCATGCCGGTGATCTCAAGCAGGCAGCGTTCGAGCAGATGGAGGATCCCTAACGCGCCCTGCGAGAGCGATTCGGGCTGGTACGGGTGGGCCTCCGCGATGCCCTCCAGGCGGGAGACGAATTCGTTAACCCGTGGGTTGTACTTCATCGTGCAGCTTCCCAGTGGATACATGCCGAGATCGATGGAGTAGTTCCATGTAGAGAGTCGTGTGAAGTGGCGAACAATTTCAATCTCGCTCAGCTCGGGCAGCATTCCCGGATCTTGGCGGGCGGATGTGCCTAGAAGCGCAGATGGATCGGCCTCTGGAACGTCAAGGGGCGGCAGCCGGTAGGCCCTCTTGCCGGGCGAGGACTTCTCAAAAATCAGGGCTTCATTCTGGCTCGGGTGCGAGGAAACCTTGCGCCGCTTCCCTTCGAAGGGAATGGCCGCTTCCTTGCCGGTGTCTTCAGTTGCCATTTGGCCAGTCTCCAATCCCAATCTCCGTCACCAGTTCAAGCTCCCGTATTCCGTTGCTCGAGGATCTCAAGCCCGAGTCAAAATTCCTTCCCGCGCATGACGAAACAAACCGGTGGCGCTTTCAATCTCTGCGGCGGTATTGAGCTCGGTGACGCACCAAAGGCTGGCGTTGCCGAGCTCCGGATACCAGCGGCCGAGCGGCAATCCGCCGATAATTTTCTTTTCCAACAGACGCTCGTTCATTTGCTCCGGTGGCTCCGGCGTGCGCAGTACGAATTCATGGAAGCGCGGCGCCCCGGCGAAGAGCACTTCCGCACCCGCCTCGCTGAACCGGCGCGCGGCGTAATGGGCCTTGGAAAGATTTTGCACCGCAAGCTCGCGGATGCCCTGGCGTCCATACACGGTCAGAAAGATGGTCGCCATCAGCGCTACCAGTGCCTGATTGGTGCAGATGTTCGATGTGGCCTTCTCGCGCCGGATGTGCTGCTCGCGGGTGGCGAGCGTAAGCACGAAGCCTCGGCGGCCCTCCGCGTCGCGGGTCTGCCCCGCCAGCCGCCCCGGCATCTGCCGCAGATACTTTTCCTTGGCTGCGATCACGCCGCAATAAGGTCCGCCGTAGCTGAGCGCCACGCCGAAGGACTGCGCCTCCATCGCGACCACATCGGCCTCTCGCGGGGGGCGTACCACGCCCAGCGAAAGCGCCTCCGCGATGGAGACCACCAGCAGCGCGCCATGCTTGTGAGCCAGCTCCGCGATCGCCGGAATGTCTTCCACTACGCCGAAGAAGTTGGGCGACTGCACCAGGACACATGCCGTTTGCCCGTCCAAGCGCTGCTCGAGCGCCGCCAGATCGAGCCGGCCATTCGCGTCATAGGGAAGTGCGCCCGCCCCCGAGGCGTCCGCGCCCGTTGCCGCCCCGTCATGCCTCTGCTGCCGGGCATACGTCGTCAGCACCTCGCGATATTCCGGATGGAGGGTTGCCGCCGCGAGAACATGATGCCGCCCCGTAATGCGCCGAGCCATAGCGGCTGCTTCGGCCGCCGCGGTAGAGCCGTCATACATGGAGGCGTTCGCGATCTCCATGCCGGTCAGCTCGCAGATCATGGTCTGAAATTCGAAGATCGCTTGCAATGTTCCCTGTGAAATTTCCGCCTGATACGGCGTGTAGGAGGTAAGAAACTCCCCCCTCTGCGCCAGCGCGTCGATGACGACTGGACGATAGTGGCGGTAGGCCCCTGCGCCCAGAAAACTGGTGTATCCGGTCGCATTCCGCGCCGCTTCCTGACGAAAATATTCGACAATCTCCTGTTCGCCCCTCTGGGGCGGCACCTCGAGATCGTGATTTAGCCGGTACTCGCCCGGGATGGTCGAGAAGAGGTCGTCGATCGACCGTACGCCGATCTCCTGCAGCATCTCGCTCCGCTCGCTTGGCGATTTTGGCAAATAGCGCATGCTACGCCGTCTCCTCTTTCACGTAGGCCTCATACTGGTCGGCCGTGAGCAACCGGTCCAGCCCGGCCGGATCGCTGATCTCCAGCTTGAGCATCCACGCGCTATGGGCGTCTTTATTGATCTTTTCCGGTGACGTTTCCAGCTCCTTATTGACTTCAAGAACTGTGCCGGTGACCGGAGAGAAAAGCTCCGAGACGGCCTTGACGGATTCGACACTTCCGAAGACCTTTCCCTGTTCAACCTTGGATCCGGGTTGGGGAAGCTCGACGAAGACTATGTCGCCCAGCGACTCTTGCGCATGATCTGTGATGCCAACCTTGCCTGTCTTGCCCTGCACTTCTATCCACTCGTGTTCGCGCGTGTAGCGGTAACTTGCCGGGTACGCCATCTGGTTGGATTCTCCTTGAGAGTTTAAGGGTTCAAGCTATGGAGCTGGTGCAAACCGCCTTCGCCGGCTTGGCCAAAGCCATATGGAAATCCGGCGGTCCGGGTTATGGCTGCGCTTTGGGGCGGCGGTAAAACGGAGTGGGCACAACCTTCGCCTTGACGCGGTTGCCGCGCACCTCAACGGCGACCTCGGCGCCGGCAGCCAGGCTTGGCGGCAACAGGGCGAGCGCAATGTTCTTCCCGAGGAAGGGCGCAGGCGAGCCGCTGGTTATCTGGCCGATCTGCTCTCCGGAAAGGGAGAAGACCCTATAGCCATCGCGCGCGATACCCCGTTCAATCATCTCCAATCCCTTCAGGCGGCGGGTTAGCGTGCCGTGCATGTGGAATTGCTGCAGCGCGGCCGATCCGAGGAAATTGCCCTTTTCCAGCTTGCAATAACGTTCCAGACCCGCCTCGAACACATTGATCTCTTCTGAGATTTCATGTCCATAGAGCGCCATGCCGGCCTCCAGCCGCAGCGTGTTGCGCGCTCCCAGGCCGCAAGGAAGCAGCCCGAACTCCGCGCCCGCCTCGCTCAGTGCTTCCCAGGCTCGCACGCTTGTCGCCTCGTCGGATGGAATGTAGATCTCAAAGCCGTCCTCGCCGGTGTAGCCGGTGCGAGCGATCAGCACGTTGGGAATCTCCGCTACAGTTCCCCACGCAAACCAGTAGTTTTTGATGCCGCGCAGGTCGGTTTTGGTGAGCTTGGCCAACGTCTCCAAGGCGCATGGCCCCTGAATGGCGAGCTGGGTGTAATAGTCGGTGTAATCGCTTATGTGGACGCCGGGGAAGGCGCCGACCTGGGAGCGGATCCATTTGAAATCCCGCTCGCGGGTACCCGCATTCACCACCATCAAATAATCGTTGTCGCCCAGCTTGTGCACCAGGATGTCGTCGATAAAAGTGCCTTGAGGGGTGAGCAGAGCGGAGTAGTGCGCCTGTCCGGTGGAAAGCTTCTCGGCATCATTCATGGAGACGGCCTGCACGGCGGCCAGTGAGCCGCGGCCGCGGAACTGAATCTCTCCCATGTGGCTGACGTCGAAGAGTCCAACTCCGGTGCGGACGGCCAAGTGTTCGGCGCAGATGCCGGAGTACTCGACCGGCATCTCCCAGCCGCCGAACTCAACCATCTTCGCGCCCAGGCGGCGGTGGAGCGCGTGGAGCGCGGTTTTACGAAGGGTAGGGGCGACGGCGGCGCTGGAGGACACGGCAAACTCCTTGGCGATAGCAGCCACTTTCACGGTAGCACGGACCGGCCGGTGGAAAGCTGGGCACGGCAATCACGCTAGGGAGGCTTCGCGCGGATTCACACTTGCTATGCCCCACCCTTGTTTCGAGGAGTGCGGCTCTTCTCAACGGAAAAACCGCGTATGGCGCATCTGCCTCGGGGTACAGCGATCGTGAATCCGCTTTAGCGCTGCATGGTCCGCATCCAGCGGCCGAGATGGAGTCCGAGCCAACTTTCCACGGAGGCGATAGCGGCCGCGAGCGCCAAGCCCGACCATAACGCCCATCCGCGCGAAATGACTTCGAACTGATGCGTTACTGCGAAGCTGCCGGGGCGCGCGTTGTAGCCAAAATACATGGTGCCGAAGAAGCGGTTTTCTGACCACTTCGACATCAGGAAATTGGCGAAGGGCCACTCGACCGCCGTCAGGACGGCGATGAAGATGACGCCGGAGGCGATGGCCGGCGCCCAGGCGCGGGCCAGGGCCGATCTGCCGCCGCGAGCGCGCCTCCATAGCAGATCGAGCACCACCGCTGGAGCCACCAGCAATACCGGGAAGCGGGCGGGCACCATGTGGGTGACGGGATGGTAGACGGGCCCCAGCCTCGGCTGTGCGGGGAAGAGCGGGAGAATCAGGATCTCGCCGATGACGAAAAGCATATAGATCGAAGCGGCGATCGTTGCGCCCCAGCGGTGGCGCGAGGCCTCCGAGAGAGCGGCCAGCACCAGGGGCAGCGCGATGGCGATGGCCAAATAGGGCAGCACCGAGTGCAAATGGATCTCGGAGGTGTACTCCATCAGGAAAAACATCATTCCGCCGACGATTAGGCCGCCGACGTAGAGGAAGAGACGCTGCAAGCGAACAAAGATCGCGCCCCCTGCGGCGGCAGCGCGGTTCATCTCTGCCAGCACGAGGAAGAGAACGCCGAATTCGACCGCGCGCACTCCCAGAATCAACAGCGTGTGCGGCGGGCTCACGATGGTTACGTCCAGGCCGTAAGCCGCGTGCCACCAGTTGTCGAAGGGAGCGGAGGTGAGCATGGCGATGCCGCCCCAGGCGGCGAGGAAGGCGCCGAAGGGCGCGCGCAGCCCAAAGATTTTCACCGAGGCAGCGCGAAGCCGCATGGACCGGAGTCGCGCCGGAGTGGCCGGAGCCCCATCGCGGTCGGCGCCGAACGTGGTGGCGACGACCAGATATCCGCAAACCACCGCGGCCAGCACGCCACAGGCGTAGATCGCCATATGGGCCGGCGTCCAAAAGGTGTCGCGGCCGATGGAGCGATGCCAGGAAACATCCCAAGCGCCTCCGACCGCCGCCGAAGTTACGGCCGCCACTCCCCACCAGAGATACCAGGGAATGCGGGCCGGGACTTCAGGCGCCGTCGCTGGCGCTTCGCGAGCCTGAGGCTGGGCGGCAGCCGGCATTGCCATCGAATCTCCTTTCCAGGAGCAGTCTTTCATGCCCATGGTACCGTTACCCCCAATCGGCTTGCCCATAGGGAGACGAGTCCTTGCGGGACGGGGCTGCCCAGCGTGAAACCGAGCTGCAAATGAGTCCTAAAGATTTAGTTGACAAGTTCTACCCGGCGGACTAATCTCCTAACACATTAGGAGATGAACCGTGACCCCGCGCAAGAAAGCATCCCCGACCCTCACGCCGCTCGAGTTGGAGATTATGCAGGTGCTGTGGAAAGACGGCACAGGGAACGTGCAGGCCGTCCAAGAGAGGCTTCGCCCCCAGCAGGATCTTGCCTACACCACGGTGCAAACGATGCTGAACGTCCTGCACCGCAAAGGGAAAGTGACGCGCAAGCTGCAGGGGCGAGCGTATGAATATAGTCCCGCGGTTTCTCAAGATCGGGCTCTCGGCTATGCTCTCCGCGACATTGTCGACCGCATGTTCGGCGGGTCGGCGGAACAGTTGGTGATGAGCCTGATCCAAAGCCGGCAGGCCGATCCGGAACGCATCGCGGCGCTATTGCGGCGGCTGGAGGAGGAGGAGAGCCATGGGCACAAATGAGATCGGCGGATGGATTGGGCAGATCGGCCAGATGGGGCCTATCGGATGGACCGCGCAGTCCCTGGTGCAATACTTTGTGAACTCCCTCTGGCAGCTTCCCTTGCTGGCCGCTGCCGGATGGCTTGTCAGCCGGATGGTTCGCCGTCTTGGACCGGGAATCCAGCATCGCGTCTGGGCTGCCACATTACTGCTTTCCGCGCTTACTCCCCTCGGCGGCCTCAGGCACGGCACGGCGGGAACGGAGGTACTGCTCGTCGCTGCTTCGACGTATCCGGCTGGCGCACAACCGCCGCCCGGCGGTCTAGGCGGACGCCTGCTTCACCTGACGCCGGCTCTTTACTGGGCCGTTGCCCTTGGATATTTTGTGTTCCTGCTCTGGGCCGGGATTCGCTTGGCGGTTTCCTATGGCAAAGCGCGCAATCTCGGCCGGAACTCAACTGTCCCGGCTC
>JANWJB010000097.1 GCA_025449575.1 Acidobacteriaceae bacterium | reverse complement strand
TGCCCGAGGGCAAGGTCGATATCTCGTCCAATGGAACGATTTCGGTTCGCGGCGGCGTCTCGGGCAAATTGGCGGTGATGGACTTCCCTGCCGGCACGCACATCACGCCGGAAGGAACCACGCTCTACCGGGCTCCGCAGGGCGCCGCGAAGCCGGCCGCCTCGGCGGTCCTGCATCAGGGAAACTTAGAAGGCTCGAACCTCAAGGTCGTCGAGGCCACCATGCGCCTGATGATGGTCCAGCGCCAGGCCGAGACGATGCAGCGGGCCCTGAGCCTCTTCTACTCGGAGTTCAACAAAACCGCGACGGAAGATCTGCCGAGAGTCTGATAGCGGCACAGCAGACAAGTCACAGTGGAGGAGCCATATGATTCGAGCACTTTACACGGCGGCCAGCGGGATGGAAGCGCAACAGTTGGATCTGGATACCATCGCCAACAACCTCGCTAACTCGGCGACCACCGGCTTTCAGGGCCGCCGCCTCGACTTCCAGGACATGATCTACCAGAACATGGTGACGCCCGGAGCGGCGCAGAGCCAGCAGACGGTGGCCGCCGGCCTGCAAGTCGGCCTGGGCACGCGCTCCTCGGCGACGGAGATCATTCAAACCCAAGGCACATTGACGCAAACCAGCAATCCGCTCGACGTAGCAATTCAGGGAATGGGGTACTTTGCCGCGACCCTTCCCGACGGAACGATGGCATACACGCGCGACGGAAGTTTCCACTTAGACAATCAGGGCAACCTGGTGACCGCGGACGGCAATATGGTACAGCCGCAGATCACAATCCCCCCCAATGCCACCTCCATCACCATTACCCGGTATGGCGTGGTCAACGCGACGCTGCCGGGTCAAACCAATCCACAGCAGGTTGGGCAGCTCCAGCTTGCCACCTTCCCCAACCCTGGGGGATTGAACAGTATTGGCAACAATCTCCTTACCCCGACTCTCTCTTCCGGCAGCGCGATTACCGGAAATCCAGGAGACCAGAACGGGTTTGGGACCCTACAGCAGGGCTATCTGGAAAACTCGAACGTCGATGTGGTAAGCGAGTTCGTTCAGATGATCCTGGCCCAAAGAGCGTTTGAGAGCAACTCCAAAGTGATCCGTGCCGCCGATGAAATGTATTCGGAAGTTAACAATCTGCCTAAGTAGTTGGGGACGGCATGGCCAGACCTTCGCCCTAGCCTGCTTTCTGCTGCCGGTCTGCTCTTCGCCGCTGGCCGCTGCATGCCATCCGACACCGGCGGCGGCGGTCCAGAGTAGGTTCGGCCAGCCCCCGGCGACCGCGCTCGCCAAGATGCCGGGAACCGGCTTTGAGGTGTGGCGCACCGAGCCGGATGCGGAGCTGGGACGGCGATGGGTTTGGATCCGCGCTTGCGACGCTCCCGGGCCCGCGCTGCTGACCTGGGTTCCTCTCTCGACCTCAGCAGTACGCGGGAGCGCGCCTCCGCCTCCCGCACCGGCGGCGCGGACCCATCCGTTGGTGCGCCCCGGCGATCCGGTCGTGGTGCTGGAGTCGGGGAAGGTCATCTCGATGCGCCTCTCGGGGCGGGCCATGGAAGCAGGCGGACGAGGCGACCAGGTGCGGGTTCGCATTACGGCGGTGCCCAATGGCGCAATCGTATCCGGAACTGTATCGGGCCAAGATGAGGTGAGCTTGAACGACCTGCCTGAGGGCGGCTCGCAAGACTGACCCGCAGAAGGAAGCCTTAGGCCGCGCCGGCGGCTGATCCGAGGAGGCTTTATTAGGAGGAAAGTGAGACCAGACGGAATCATTGCGGGGCGGACGACGGCGGGGCGGACGACGGCATCCCTGGCTAGGAAGCAGCGGCAGGCCGGCCCCAAGGCTGCGCGCCCCCGCCACGCTTTCCGGGCGCTGCTTTCCGGGCATCTCTCGCGCGCGCTGCTCCTCTCCGGGGCTTTCTTGGCGCTTGCCGCCCCGCTGCTCGGCCCAGCCGCCGCGCGGGCAGAAAAGGTCAAAGCCGCAAAGCCGCACAATGGAAGCCCTGCGAACTCTTCGCTGGACCAGTATTTGCGCCGGGTGCGGGCGGAGAATCTGGGCGAGCCAACCTCACCCGGCTCTACTTGGAGCGACACGGGGCGTCTGGCCCGGCTTTCGAGCGACGTGCGCGCTTTCCAGGCGCATGACCTGATCGCCGTCGTGGTCTCGGAAAACCTTTCGTCGGAGACCGACGGCACCATCAAAGGATCGCGGGCCTCGGCCGCCAACTCACAGATCACCTCGCTCCTCGAGGCCTTCGCTCCCTCCAGCGCCGCCGCCAATCTAATCGGCCAAAGCTCCTCCGACTCGCTGGACGCCACCGCCCAGAGCGTTCACGACTCGACCCTGGCGACGACGCTCGGCGGCGAGGTGGTGGAAGTTTTGCCCAATGGGGTGCTGGTGATCGAGGCGGCCCGGCAGGTCGATTTCGATCAGGAGACGCAGACGATCGTTCTGCGCGGGCTGGTGCGGCCGGAGGATGTGAGCGCAAACAACCAGGTGCTGTCGACGGCGATCTCCGACCTGGAACTGGAGGTCCGCGGCAAGGGCATTCTCGACGATTACACTCACCGGCCGAACTTCATCGTACGAGCCTTGCAACGCCTGCTCATCTTTTAGGAAGGAAGGCATGACCTCTCGAACGTTCCTCTGGCTTCTCGCGTTGTCGATCGCTGCCGCCGTTCCGGTTGCGCGCGCCGCCGATACGATGGCGATCGCGCCATCCTCCAAGCTGGCGCGCATCAAAGACATAGCCTCGATCGAGGGAATCCGCAACAACCAACTCATCGGCTACGGCCTGGTGGTCGGCCTGCGGAATACCGGAGACAGTCAGCAGACGCTCTTCCCTATCCAGACGCTAACCTCCATGCTGGCGCGTATGGGCGTCAACATCTCCAGAAGCGGCCCCGGCGCCGGCTCCATCCGAACGGAAAACATGGCCGCCGTCTTCGTGACGGCGACGCTGCCTCCTTTCGCCCAGCCAGGCACGCCGATTGACGTCACCGTCGCCTCGACCGGCGATGCCCGCAGCCTGGAAGGCGGCCTGCTCCTGCTCACACCGCTCTACGGCGCCGACGGCAAGGTATATGCGGCCGCGCAAGGGCCTCTGGTGCTGGGCGGCTACAGCGTGAGCGCGAACGGCAATGCCCAGCGCGTGAACTACCCCACCACCGCGCGCATTCCCAACGGCGCCCTCACCGAGCGGGCCGTCCCTTTGGATATCTCGCATATGAGCGAGATCACGTTTTTGCTGGCGCAAGCCGATTTCAAGAGCGCGGAGTCCGTCGCCGCGGCGATCAACCTGAATCTTGGAGCTGACGACGCGCGCGCCCTGGACAGCCGCAGAATCCAGTTACAGGTGCCGCACGGAGAGGACGTTCCCGCGCTGCTGGCGCGAGTGGAGATGCTGCCGGTGGCGGTTTCCACACGCGCGCGCGTGGTCGTCAATGAGCGGACGGGAACCGTGGTGATCGGGGGAGACGTACGCCTCTCTCCGGTTTCCATCCTGCACGGCTCCCTGTCGATTCAGGTGGTGACGCAGATGGCGATTGTTCCCAACTTCAATGGGCCGAGCACTACCGTGCCGGAGACCACGGTGACCGCCCAAGACAAGCCGGTCAACCAGATTCGCCTGAAACAAGGGGCGACGGTGGACGATCTGGTGCGCGGCCTCCAAGGCATCGGCGCGACGGCGCGCGACGTGATCTCGATTCTGCAGGCCATGAAGCAGGCGGGCGCTCTCCAAGCCGATCTGGAGGTTATTTGAGATGAACCTGAACCGGGTGGGATCCTCCGCCGCGGCCGCGCAAAACGCAGCCGTCGCGGCCGCAAGCCCGCGGCTGAAAAATGCCGCGCACGAGTTTGAAGCTTCGCTGCTGGCGGAACTGCTGAAGCCGATGCGCGATCGCTCCGCGCTTTCCGGTCCGGACGACGGCGACGATGACTCCAGCGCCGGCGCCTCCCTGCGGGAGTATGGAACAGAAGCGATGGCGCAATGCCTGTCGGAACGCGGCGGAATCGGCATCGCCAGAATGGTGCTGGCCAAGCTTGCTCCGCTGGAGGCCAAAGAACAAATTACCCCGAAGGAAGGAGAGAAAATCCGGGAACTGCTCTAAAAGAATGCTCTCCGTTTGCCGATGACACTCAAAGCCAGAGGAGGGTCTATGGAAATCAGCTCCCAACCGCCAGCATTGCAGCCGCTCGATTCGGCCGGGGCAGTCAAGAGCACGAGCGAGCCCGGCGGCGCGGCAGCCTCGCGCGTGCCCGGCCAGCATGTGCAGCAGGACGTGACCAGTCTGGCACTCGGCTCGGCGCTCTCCGGAGACGATACGCGCGTGAGCCGCGTGCAGATGCTACAGGGGCAGATTGCCGGCGGCACATATCAAGTCGCTGCGCAGGCGGTTGCCGCGAAGTTGCTCGACAACATGGCTGAAGGCGCATGAGCCGCGCGGAACAGGCGCTCCCGGACGACGACTCCGGCGCCGAGAGCTGCAGCGCGGGGCGGCGGCCGGCTGCCGTGCCGGGCTCGCAATTCGTCGAGGAAACCATCCGTGCGCTGATTGACCTGGACGCGGAGCACCTGGAGGCCTTGGCGGCGGCAGCGGACCAGTTTCGCCAGGACGCGGTGGTTCGGCTGGCGCCGGCCGAGATCGCCGAAATCGAGGCCAAGATGCGGCTTCTCTCCGCGCTGCTGGCCGAAACGCGCAGAAACCTGCGGGTCTTTGCCGCCGCCATGGGCGCGCCGGACTCGCTCGGATACAAACCGGGAAGAAGGCCATGGGTGGACTGAGCCAGGCATTTGGGATCATGGGTGCGGCGCTGAGCGCCGATCAGGAGGCGATCGACGTGACCGCCAACAATGTCGGGAACGCGAACACGCCCGGCTACACCCGCGAGGTGGTGAACTGGCAGGAGAACGACCCTGTCACCATCCACGGCCAGCAATTTGGAGCTGGGGCATCGATTGCCTCGGTCAGCTCCGAACGGAGCTTGATCCTGGACCGGGCGATCGATCAGCAGCAGCAGACGCTCTCCGCGGCGCAGGCGCGGCAGAACGGACTCACGCAGGTCGAGAATATCTTCGATCAGGTCACGACCGGGTCCTCCGCCGCCGGCGCCGGAGGCATCGGTGGCGCGCTGTCAAGCTTCTTCAACGCCTTCTCGACGCTGCAGGCCGACCCCGCCCAAAATAGCGTGCGCGCCACGGTGCTGAGCGCGGCCCAGAGCCTGGCCACAAGCTTTAATTCGGCTGCCTCGCAACTGTCCTCCGCCACCGATTCGCTCACCCTGCAGGTCACCGGTTCGGTGGATCGAATCAATGGGCTTACGAAAACGCTGGCGGCCTTGAACCAGGAGATTTCCACCACCAGCCCGCAAGGCGATGCCGGCACGCTCGAGGATCAGCGCCAGGAGGACCTCTCCCAGCTCTCGCAATTGATCGACGTCAACCAGATTCAGACCGATAACAACGGCCTCACACTAACCACGGCAAACGGCACCGTGCTTGTTTCCGGCGATCGGTCCTATGCCCTCAGCGCCTCGCCATCGACCAGCGTACCCGGCGCCGAGGCCGTCTTTGCCAATTCGCAGGACATCAGCTCCTCGATCCAGGGCGGAGCCTTGGGCGGAATTCTTGCCAATCTCTACCAGGACATTCCCGCCGTGCAGTCGCAGCTCGATTCCCTGGCTTATTCGGTCGGAAGCAGCGTGAACGCGATTCAGGAGTCGGGGGCGGACGAGAATGGGAACGCGACCACGGGAGTCCCTCTCTTCAATCTGCCCGCCAGCGCCACCGGCAGCGCGGCAAGCATCTCCGTCGCCATTACCGATCCCACGCAGATTGCCGCGGCGGCGGCGGGCAGCGGCGCAGGCGACGGTTCGAATGCCCAGCTTGTCGCCAACCTCGCCAACCAGACGGTCGTTGCCGGCGCAACGCCCTCCGGCTTTTACGCGGAGTTCCTCGCCACACTGGGCTCCAACGTCCAGAGCCTGCAAACACAAGTCTCCTCGGTCACCGCCTCCCTGGGACAACTGACGACACAGCAGGGCAGCCTCTCCGGCGTCTCTCAAGACGAAGAAGCAATGCATCTGGAAACCTACGAGCGTTCGTACCAGGCGGCCTCGCAGACCTTCAATATCCTCGACACGCTTCTGAACACAACCCTGAACCTCGGGGTCGAAGGAGCGACGCTGCCGTAGAGCATTTTCACTTTAAGTGGATACAGCGAGAACTTGCGGAGAGCGGCCTTTCTTCGATGGAAAGGCCGCGTATGGGGTATCGGTTCTATACGGACCTGAAGTGAAAATGCTCTAGCGGAGCCAAAGCAAATGCGAGCCGATCCCTTCTTCACGCAAAATACGATGGTCATGCTCAACCAGGTTAAGTCCACCGAGCAACAGCTCACCGAAGAGCTTTCCTCTGGCGTAAGCGTGACCTCGCTTTCCGACAATCCCTCGGCCGCGGCCCAGGATTCGCTCCTTGCCGCCGAGATGAGCGCGGACGCCAGCTTCACCCAGTCCGCCGCCACCACGGTCGGCAAAATGCAGGTCGTCGATTCGACCCTGGGTAGCGTGGCAGAGCAGCTCACCCAGGCGATTTCCGTCGCCACCGAGGGCAACAATGGAACGCTCACCGCGGCCGATGAGTCTTCGATCATCGCCCAGCTCACCAGCATTCAGAGCCAGGTGCTCGGCCTGGCCAATACCTCCTATCAAGGGCAAGCGCTCTTTGCCGGCAGCAAGACCGGTGGCGCTCCGTTCACCCTTGACCATTCGACCAGTCCGGCTACGGTGACCTACAACGGCGACGGCGAGGTTCTTAGCGACGCGACGCCTTCCGGAGGAACAGTGCAGACCGCCATTCCGGGAGATCGGCTCTTTGGCGGGAATGGAGGAGGCGCGAACCTGCTCGGCATTCTCAGCAACCTGATCTACGATTTCAGCTCGAATACCTCCGCGGTCGCGGATACGGAAGCTCTGAGTACCGGCCTGAGCCAGTTGGGGGCGATTCGCGCCCAATTCGACGGCGCGCTGAACCAGATGCAGTCGCAGGACACCTATAGCCAAAATCAGCAGGTGCAACTACAGTCGTCGGAGGATACGCTGGTTCAGGATAACCCGGCGCAGACGGCCACCGCGCTCTCGAATGCGGAGGTCCAGCAAAACGCCCTCTTCAGCGTGATCGCGGCGATGAACAAGTCGAACCTCTTCAACTACCTGAAATAGCCGTGCGCTCCCACGCGCGGCAGAGCGTTCGATCGTCCCTCGGCGGGCCGGCGCCGTGCCGGAACCGCGACCGGCAGAATCACCACGTCGACCCTGCGATTGCGCGCGCGGCCGGCGGCATCGGCATTGGAAGCCGCCGGATGATACTGCGCGTAACCCGCGGCCGAAAGCCTGGCCGGGTCGAGCGCATACCCCTGGATCAGAAGCTCCGCCAGAGTGGTCGCGCGGGCCGTGGAAAGCTCCCAGTTGGAAGCGAACAGCGCGCTGTGGATGGGCACGTCGTCGGTATGCCCCTCGATGCGAAGGTCGTTGGGAACAGACTGGAGTTGCTGCACGATTCGCCGGATCGTTGCCGCCGACCCCGGCTTGAGAGCCGCCGAACCGCTGTCGAAAAATCCAATCTCCATCAGAGAGATCACCAGGCCGTCGCGCGTGAAGTGCAGGGCGACAGTCCGCCGCCGTATTTCCGGCGCCAGGGCAGCCTCCAGTCTCTTCTTGAGAGCAAGCAGGCCGGCGCGCTGCGATGGCGTCCCGGCAAATTCGCTGGCGCCATCGTCCAGCGGCAATACAGGAAGCAAGCTCAGGGAAGAGGCGGCGCCGAGGGGCAGAGGGGGAACCCTCGACTCCGGGGGAAAGACGCCCAGCCGCGAGAAGGCCGCGCGCATGGCCGCGGCCATCTTCACTTGGCGCCGATGATCGGAGTGGGCGCTGGCGAAGAGCACCACAAAGACAGCAAACATCATAGTCACGAAATCGGCATACGATACCAGCCAACGCTCATGGCTCGGCGCCGAGCGAGTTTTCTTTTGCCTCATGTGGCGGTCCCGTCCGATGCTTTACTCTCCGCCAGGAAGGTGCGGAGCTTGAGTTCCATCATGCGCGGATTGAGTCCCTCCAGGATCGAGATCACGCCTTCCAGCACCATCTCCTTCACGCGTTGTTCCTCTTGCATTCGGATCCGCAATTTGCCCGCCGAGGGCAGAAAGAGGAGATTGGCGCTTGCCACCCCGTAAAGGGTAGCGACGAAGGCGACCGCGATTCCCCGCCCCACTTCGTTGATCTTGTCCAAGTGCTGCATCACCTGGATGAGGCCCAGCACGGCGCCCAAAATGCCGATGGTGGGCGCGAAGCCGCCTGCCGCTTCGAAGACTTGCGATCCGCCCTCTTCCAATTCCGTCTGGTTATCCAGCTCCAGTTGCATGATCTTGCGCAGTTCGATTGGATCGGTGCCATCGACCGCCAGCATCAGCGCCTGCTTCATATAGGGATCCTGCACGGAGCCAAGATCCTGATCGAGAGAGACGATGCCGCTGCGGCGCGCCTTGTTGGAGAACTCGACGAGTTGATGAAGCGCCGACTCCCCGTCGGGAGCGCCTCCGGTAAAAACCTTAAGGAATTTCTTAGCCGCTTCGACGACCGTGGCCAGCGGAAATTGCAGCATGACCGCTCCCAGCGTTCCGCCGAAGACAATCATCGCCGCGGTTGGCTGCAGAACCTGCCTGATGTTGCCGCCGTCAAGCAGCAGGCCCGCGGCAATGCCTCCCACGGCAACCAGAACTCCGACAATGCTGCCTTTATCCATCTCTCGCTCCTCGTCGAGCGTCTTCGTTTGTCGTGCGAGGGGAAAACCGCGCCAACAGGTTATGTTCTTTTCACCTCCACTGCGGGTGCTCCAGGTCTCGTTTTGGGACCTGGGCAAGTACATATCTATGCGGTCGCTGTGGGCGCCCCGGGTCTCGTTTTGAGCCCTGGGTAAGTACATATCGATGCTGGCACTGCGGGTGCTCCAGGTCTCGTTTTGGAACCTGGGCAGGTACAAATCTACGCGGTCACCTGACTAGCGCGATCGATCTTCCTCTCCCTCGGTTCGCGGCGCAGAGGCGGCGGCCTGCGCGGAGCCCGCGTTCTGCGCGGCGGCGCGCGCCGCGGCGCCGCCTCCCGGCCCAACTCCCAC
>JANWJB010000096.1 GCA_025449575.1 Acidobacteriaceae bacterium | reverse complement strand
GCTTTTGCTGCAAGTCCGAGTAATACCGAAGAAAATGATTTGCAATCAGGGGAATGTCTGCCGAGCACTCCTGCAACGGTGGAGCATCCATCTTCATGACATTGATGCGGTAGTAAAGATCCTGCCGAAATTTGCCCTGCGCCACCAGTTCTTCCAGGTCCTGATGGGTGGCGAAGACCAAGCGCGCCCGCAATGGAACCAAGCGGCTGCTGCCCAGCCGGCTGAATTCTCGCTGCTGGAGCACGCGCAGCAACTTTACCTGCGTGCTCAGGCTGAGTTCGCCAATTTCATCAAGAAAAAGCGTTCCGTCCGCAGCCTGCTCCAGGTAGCCTTCGCGCATACCCACCGTCCCAGTAAATGCCCCTTTCTCATGGCCAAACAATTCGGCTTCAATCAGAGTCTCGGGAATGGCACCGCAGGAGACTGCGACAAACGGGCGGGCAGCGCGGCTGCCCAGATTGTGAATGGCCCGCGCAATCAACTCCTTGCCGGTGCCGCTTTCGCCAGTCACAAGAACGGAGGTGTTGAGGCTGGCGACCCTGCGAATCAAATCGTAAACCTGCCGCAACTGGGGACTGGATCCAATCATCTGATCGCAGCTGCTTACGGCATCCAACTGCTGCTGCACCGTCTTCAGCCGCCGCTTCAGCGAGGAGTTCTCGTGCGCGGGTCGCAGCAGCGCCTTCAGGTAGCGGATAGAGGGCGGCTTGCGGCAATACCCCTGAGCCCCCAGCCGGACCAACTCGACGGCGCCGGCGCGGAGCGAGTCATCCGCCAACACCACGGCCGACGCCGGAGAGGCGACGATGCGCCGACAGCTGGCCAGGCGATCTTCCATTGAATTTTGATAGGCGTCTAGATCGAGGAGAACGACATCGCATTCTTGCGCGGAAACCAGGCTGCTGATTCCATCCTCGGTCGCCTCGAGACCGACTCGGAAATCCTGCCCCAGCGCGGAAGAAAGTAGCGGCTGCAACTTGCGGTCGTCTGAATACAAGGCAATTCGGATCATGGTGTGGAATACTCCTCCACGCGCCTGAATATGAATCAACCAACTGTCCAGAAGGGGGGCCGCAGACGGTGTTGCACTCGTCCGTCGTTCGCTGCCGGATGCATCTCGCCAGGAAACTGGTCTGGTGCCGGCATGAGCGAGCTTCTGGTGTATCAGCATAGAGGAAGCGTCGTCGAGGAAACTTTGGTAACTCTAGAGAGTCTCTTTGGGGGGAATTTCGTTACCCCGAAGGGCTTCCTGCTGATTTCCGAATAGAAAGTTAGGGATAGCGCCTCCTACGGCCCTTCCTTCACCTCCCTCCTACGCCGCTTCCTTCACCTCACGGAAGCAAAGCTTCATAGTCTGCACACCATCCCATGCCCGAGAATGCGGCTACATCACTGGCCCGATCGCCGATTTGGCGTGGCTGTTTCCATGCGGCGATGTAGCGGGTGTATATGCAGCGCGTCACTCTTCCGCTCCGCCTGTAAACATCCGTGCACACCCACCCGAATAGATGGCCCGTAAGCCCCTGAATTGCGGGTTTGCACAGGCAGTTTTGGATTTGGGCGAAGGATTGCTCTTTCATGACCGTTCCCTGAAAAGGGAGAAGAGGATCTGTGCATGCATTCGATCGCCTGGTGGCCGACGCTGCTTGTTCTCATGATCGCGACGTTCACCGACCTACGTAGCTGCCGGATCCCCAATTGGCTGGTGCTGCCGTTCCTGGTTGGCGGGATCGCTGTCTCGGGATGGACCCACGGCTGGCACGGAGTCGGGCAGAGTTTTCTCGGTATCGCTGTGGGCACGGTGATTCTTGGGATTCTCTGCTGGCTCGGCGGAATGGGTATGGGCGACGTCAAACTGTGCGCGGCCATCGGAGCCTGGATCGGTCCGTCGCAGCTGCTGTTCGCACTTGTCCTGACGGGCATTGCCGGAGGCATCATGGCGCTTTGCTGGGCGGTTGCCGGAGGGTTCCTGGGAGAAATGTTGAGCGGCACTGGCGATCTGCTTGCCAGCTTTCGCAAGCGGGGAGTGCGCCCCCATCCCCAAATGGTGCTGGACAATCCACTGACGCGCAAAATGCCGTATGCTCCGGCGATTGCAATCGGAACGCTTATCTCCTTCTTCGCCCATTGAGGGGAATCGCGGGAGCGAAATTCAAAACGAATTCACGAGTGAAATGTCCAAAGCATTCCAACCGGCCGCAAGGTTCCAAGCAGCGAGAGGCGAATCGCCCATGTCTGCTTCCGCGCCGGAGCGCGATGCTTTCGGCGCCGGCATCCTTTCCGTTGCATTGATTGGCCCTGAGGAATACTCCCGCCGAACCATGGCCTCGGTTCTGGCCGGCTCTCAGGCAAGTGTCGCCAAGGAGTTCTCCTCCTACATTCCTCTGGACGATGTGCCGCACTTGCTCGAAGGCAGCTACGACGTCATCATCGTCGAGCTGGATTCGAACCCGGAGCACGCGCTCGAACTGGTGGAAAATATCTGCGGCGTGAGCTCGGTCACCGTCATGGTGTACTCCGCGCGGTCGGATGCGGAGATGCTGGTCCGCTGCATGCGCGCCGGCGCCCGCGAATATCTCACCCAACCCCTCGCCTCAGGTGCGATGGCCGAGGCCATGGTACGAGCCTCCGTCCGCCGTCCCACTGTCCGCCCCTCGAAAAAGGCCGTCGGCGAACTTCTGGTCTTTATTGGCGCCAAAGGCGGTTCCGGAGCAACCACGATTGCCACCAACTTTTCTGTATCGCTGGCCCAGGAGTCGGGCAAGAAAACGGTCCTGATCGATCTCGGTCTTCCTCTGGGAGACGCAGCGCTCGGCCTCGGGCTCCATGCCAAGTACTCGACGGTGAATGCTCTCGAGAGCTCTCATCGCATGGACTCGAACTTTCTTTCCAAACTGCTTGTCAGGCACAGCTCCGGATTGTCGGTGCTGGCCGCGCCCGACGAGTATGCCCCGGTCGAAGTCACAACCGAGCGCGTCGAGAGACTGCTGACGATCGCGCGGCAGGACTTCGAATATGTCGTGCTCGACGCCGGGTCGAATCTCGGGAGGGTCGGCAAGCTTCTCTTCGAGTCCGCCAGCACCATCTACCTGATCACGCAGGTCAGCATCTCTGAGCTGAGAAATTCCAACCGCCTGATTCGAGAGTTTTTCCCAAATTCCGGCGACAAACTCGAGGTGGTCCTGAACCGTTTTACTCCGCGTTCGCTCAGCATCGACGAGCAAGAGGTCAGCAAGGCGCTGAACCGTTCGCCGCAATGGAAAATTCCCAGCGATTACTCCACCGCGGCGCGCGCGCAGAATACGGCCAATGCGCTGGTGCTCCAAGATTCCGCCATATCCCGCATGATTCGGCAGATGGCGAGAGCCGCATGCGGTTTACCGAGGGAGCCGGGGAAGAGGAAGAATTTTGGTTTATTTGGATGAAAGCGGGCATCAGAGTCCTTTCGATGACGACGGGGATGGCATAGCGTGGAACAGCTGAACCTGGAGAAGTTCAAATCCGAAGTACATCGGGTTCTGCTCGCGAAGCTGGACCTGGAGAAGCTGTCGCGCGTCAACTCCGGCCAGGCGCGCCAAGCCGTCTCCGGCCTGATCGACGAGATCATCGGCAGTCAGAAAGTGCCCTTGAGCTTTGCAGAACAGGAGAAGATTCAGGCCGCTCTGCTCGATGAGGTCTTTGGGCTGGGACCGCTGGAACCGCTGCTCCGCGATGCGGCGATTTCCGACATCCTGGTGAACGACAAGGACCACGTTTTCATCGAGCGTGGAGGCGTGTTGAAACGGGTCGATGCCGGCTTCCGTGACGACCGCCATCTCATGCAGATCATCGACCGCATCGTGTCGCGGGTCGGCCGCCGGGTGGACGAATCCACGCCTATGGTAGACGCCCGCCTGCCGGACGGCTCCCGCGTCAACGCCATCATTCCGCCGCTCGCGCTGGACGGCCCGGCGCTATCGATCCGGCGCTTCGGCACCGGCCCCATCGCCGCCGAGCAACTGGTGGCGATGAAGAGCCTTACCCGGGAGATGATGGAGCTCCTGTCCGCCGCCGTGCGCGCGCGCATCAGTATTCTCATCTCGGGTGGAACCGGCGCCGGCAAGACGACCCTTCTCAATATCCTGTCGCAATTTATCCCCTCGAACGAGCGCATCGTCACCCTCGAAGATGCGGCCGAGCTGCAGTTGGCTCAAGAGAACATCGTGCGGTTGGAGACCCGGCCGCCCAACATCGAAGGCGCCGGCGCCATCCGCCAGCGCCAGTTGTTGGTCAATAGCCTGCGCATGCGGCCGGACCGCATCATCATTGGCGAGGTGCGCGGTGAAGAGGCTTTTGACATGCTTCAGGCCATGAACACCGGCCATGAGGGCTCGATGACCACCATCCATGCGAATTCGCCGCGCGACGCGTTGTCGCGTCTGGAATCCATGGTCGCCATGAGCAACCTTAATATGCCGGAGAGAACAGTGCGCCATCAGATGACCTCCGCCATCAGCATCGTCGCTCAGGTATCCCGCCTCAGCGATGGCACCCGCAAGGTGGTCAGCATCTCGGAAATCACCGGCATGGAGGAAAACATCATCAGCATGCAGGAGATTTTCACTTTTACAAAAAAGGGCATCGGTCCGGACGGTCGCGTCGTGGGTGCGTTTCAGCCCAGCCGTCTTCGCCCAAAATTCCTCGAACAGCTGCGCGTAGCCGGAATCTTTATGCCGGCCGAGTTGTTCGAGCAGACGCTGGAAGTGAGTTGAGCGAGGATTCCGAAAATGTTACTACTGCTGATTCTGGTGTTTTTAGGCGTGTTCATCGTCACCGCGCTGCTGCTGATCGCAAGCGGCGCCGGCGCTTCGGAGCAGACCAAGAAGACGCTCGCCGTCCTGCAATCGGCGCTGGCCTCGAATAGACCGAATGCGGAGGACCAAATCGTCGACCTGCGCAAGCAGGAGCTGCTCAGCGCCGTTCCCTGGCTCAATCGCTGGCTGCTGAAGCTTGAAGTCGCGCCGCGCCTGCGTATTCTCCTCTATCAGGCGAATCTGAAGTGGACCGCCGGCGCCGTTATTCTCATGTCTGCCGCGGCTTTTTCCATCCCCGCCTATCTGATCTACCTGCGGACCCAGGCCGCAATTCTGGGGCTGCTGATCGGGGTGCTGGCGGGCATGGCGCCGCTGGCATACGTCTACACGAAGCGTCGGCAGCGTTTCAACAAGCTCGAGGAGCAGTTGCCGGAAACGCTCGACTTGGTGGTGAGCGCGCTTCGCGCCGGACACAGCCTGGTCTCCGCTCTCGGTCTGGTGGCGCAGGAATCGCCGGATCCTGCCGGCGGCGAATTCCGCATTTGTTTCGAGGAGCAGAACTACGGCCTGGATCTTAGAGTTGCGATGGCGAACCTCGTCACCCGCGTTCCCTTGCAGGATTTGAGAATCGTCACCACCGCGATTCTGATTCAAAAGGAGAGCGGCGGCAACCTGGCCGAGGTACTCGACAAAGCCTCCTATTTCATCCGCGAGCGCTTCCGCCTGAAGCGCCAAGTTCGCGTCCACACGGCCCAGGGCCGGTTAACCGGGTGGATCCTCTCGATTCTGCCTTTGGTACTCGGCATCGGTTTGTACCTGATCAACCCGGACACCATGAGAATTCTGTGGACAAACCCTCTCGGCATCAAGCTGCTTTACGCGTCGGCGATTATGACTGTTATCGGAGCCCTGATCATCCGAAAAATCATCAATGTGCAAGTTTGAAGGTGTGCTATGGGATTCGCGGCCTTTACATTCGTCGTGATCTTTCTGCTGGTGACCAGCGGGGGATTGCTCCTCTTCTATCGCGAGGCCATGCTCCAGCGAATCTCCGCCGTCGTTGCCCCGCGGCGCAAATGGGGAAGCCTGTTCACCACCATTGAGCAGACGGGAGCTGCCTTCGGCGGGCAGGTTCTGGGGCGGCTGGAACGGGCGCTCCCGAAGAGTCAGGCCGAGGTCTCCATCGTTCAGCAGCGGCTGATTCGCGCCGGCTTCCGCAAGGACTCCGCGATCAAGAACTTCTACGGGGCCAAGGTCCTGATTCCGATTGTCCTCTGCGCACTGGTGACGGTCTCAGGAGTCGCGCATTACAGCCCGTTCGTGATTTACGCATCATGTCTTGGCCTGGGCTTTCTCGCTCCGGATTTCTGGCTGAGCAAGCAGATTGCAAAGCGCCAGGCGAAGATTCGCCTGGGGCTGCCCGACGTCCTCGATCTGCTGGTGATCTGCATTGAAGCCGGCCAGAGCCTTGATCAGGCGACCGCGCGGACAGCGGAGGAATTGCGCGAGGCCCATCCGGCCGTCACCGACGAACTCGGCCTGGTTGTGCTCGAACAGCACGCCGGCCGCGGCCGTGGCGAGGCATGGAAACATTTCGCCGAACGCACCGACGTCGAGAGTGTCCGCAATCTGGTCGCCGTGCTAGTGCAGTCCGAACAATTCGGCACCAGCGCTGCCAAGACGTTGCGCATCCATTCCGATACCCTGCGGACGAAGCGCCGTCAGAACATCGAGGAGCAGGCCGCCAAGACCACCGTTAAGCTGGTCTTTCCGCTGGTTTTCTTCATCTTTCCATCGCTGTTTCTCGTGACGCTCGGACCAGCAGTCATCATCATCGTCGGAACCTTTCACCAATATTTCAACAAGTGAAGAAAGGAGGTCACCGTGGATAACGTAACCATAATCCGGGCAGTGGCCGCAGTGCTGTTTGTCGTGGTTCTGTTCATTCTGATTCAGCGCCGCCGGACCAGAGTGCGCTAAGGCATTTGGCTTGGGGGGCGGGCCGCGGCCCGATTGAGGCGCCGCGGTTGTCAGTCCGGAGCGGCAGGCAACCCAGCGGCGCGCCTGAAAACTCCGGGGCAAAGGGAAGTTCACGCAGCATGCCGGCACCACGGCGAGGACGAGCCGGACCGCAGCGCGGGATTCATGGGCATTCTTAGCGGGGAGCCGAAATGGAAACAGCAACATACTGCGTCTATAACCGTACTCGCGAATGCTTTCTCAGTCTTGGTGTCAATATTGCCGACACCACTTTTTCGCGCCTCAAGGGTTTGATCGGAAGGCTTAAGCTGCGCTCCGACGAAGGATTGTGGGTCGTCCCTTCGAGCGGAGTGCACACCTTGGGTGTGTTGATTCCTCTTGATTTGATTTACTTGGATGAGAATTGCTGGGTCATTTATCTCGCCGAACATTTCCCCCCGTTTCGGATTGCGCCCCTGAAAACGCAGGCAGCCAGCGTTTTGGAACTGCCCCCCCACACCATCTATTCCTCTCAGACGCAAACCGGCGACCAGCTCGTAATCTGCACCGCGGAGGAGATGGAGAGCCGTTTGCGACCGGATAAGACTCCCGGCGCCGGCCGAGGGACGGAGGAAGCGGCGCATGGGGTCATGGAGGCTTGATGGAAAGCGGAGCAAGGTATGAAAAAGCTGGACCTGAAGGATGAGAGCGGTCAGACGATGATCCTTACCCTGCTGTGCATGACCATCTTGCTCGGCTTCGTGGGCTTCGCCGCCGATATCGGAGTCATGTTCCACACCAAACGAAACATGCAGATCGCAGCCGATGCCGCCGCCATTGCCGCAGCGTCGGAACTCAACTACGGCGACTCCTATTTTGCGGGCGAGACGGCTGCGGCTCAAAACGGCGTCACCAACGGAGCCAACGGTGACGTGGTTGCGATCAATGAACCACCTGCCTACGGCGCCTTCGTGGGCCGGCAGGGTTATGTTGAGGCCGTCGTCACGCAAAAGCAGCCGACCTTCTTCGCATCGTTATTCAATTTGCTATCGATGAATGTAGGCGCCCACGCGGTGGCTACCCTGGACCGCGGACAGAATTGCATCTTCGCCCTTGCGCCGGCCGGTTCCGACATCACCGTCAACAACACCTTCAACGTCTACGTGCCCAACTGCTCCATCCTCGACGACTCCGGCGGTCCGGCCGCACTGGTAGCGGCGGGAAGCGGAGTCGTCACCTCGCGCTCGACCGGTGTCGTGGGCTCCTACAGCGGAGCCAGTCAATTTGTTCCACTTCCAGTTACCGGCATTGCTCCGGTAAGCGATCCGCTGGCCTATCTGGCGCCGCCCGCGTACACGGTCGCCGGCTGTCTTCCCGATCCTGCCATTTCCACGGACACTGTGCTCCCGGTGGGATGCTACGACGGGCTTACTATTACCGGAAGCGGCACGCCAGGAAGCCCCACTGTCACGCTTCAGAGTGGAACTTACATCATCAACGGTGCGCTGAACATTACTGGATCGCCGACAATTACGGGCACGAACGTGACCTTTTATCTCCCCGTCGGCGCCACCTCCGCCTACGCCGGAACCCCCACTCTCATTCTTTCGGCGCCCACCTCCGGGGCTTATAACGGTCTGCTGCTGTACGAAAGTTCCGGCAGCGTCCAGCCGGTGGTCCTGAACGCCGCGGCCAATTCGAGCCTGAAGGGGATCATCTACGCCCCCAGCGCGAGCGTCACCATTTCGTCGGTGTCTGGCGCAGCCTTCTATACGCCCATCGTCGCCGGTTCGCTGACGCTCAACGGCGCCGGCACATTACAGGATTACGCATTGATCAACAACTCGTCCGTCCTGACGGCGGCGACGCTGGTGGAGTAAATATGAAAATTTTCGCAAATCGGAATCCCCGTGTACGCAATCGAAGCCGTTTGGAAACGCGGCCCACCGATTGCCGGTTTCGTCGTTTCGAATGCGGCCAGGCGCTGCTGGAACTGGCCCTGACCATGCCTCTGCTCGTGCTCTTGTTGCTCGGAGCGGCTGTGGCCGGCCGTCTAGCCTATGCTGCCATTGAGACCTCGAACGCCGCTCGCGCCGGCGTTCAGTACGGTGCGCAAAACCACATCACAGCCTCCGACTATCCGGGAATGGAGACAGCCGCGCTCGAAGACGCTCCCAACGTTTCCGGACTTACGGCGACGGCGACAAATTTCTGCGCTTGCTCCAATGGCGCCGCCTCCAGCTGCGCCGCCGGGGATTGCGCGGGAGCCCGCATCATGGAGTATGTGCGGGTCAACACCTCCGCGGCATTCGATCCGCTGATTCATTTTCCAGGATTGCCGAAGACTTTCAACCTGAGCGGGGGAGCGGTTATGCGGGTATGGCAGTAGCGCCGCAAGCGCATGGCAAACCGCCTTGCGGAGGAAGGAGGGTGGTCCGATGACAACTGAACCCGGCTATCGAGCCGGCTGGCATTTCTTTCGCGAGATGCAACCGGCGGTGCGCAATTTTCCGCGCCGGCGCTGCACCTTCCATGCCCGCGGCGAACAAGGCGCCGCGCTGGTCGAAATGGCGCTGGCTGCGGCCGTCCTGCTCACCGTGCTCTTCGGAATGATGGAAATCAGTCTGGCGCTTTACACCTATCACTTCGTCTCCGAGGCGGCCCGCGAGGGCACCCGCTATGCCATCGTCCGCGGTTCCTCATGTACGGGCTTTTCCGCTGCCTGCCCAGCCTCTCCGGCAGACATACAAAGCTATGTCCAGAACCTCGGGTTTCCTGGCATCGATCCCACCGCAATGACGGTCGACACAGTGTGGTCGGCATATCCCGCCGGCGGCGCCTGCACTCCGCTGGCCAGCTGCAACAATCCCGGCAATATGGTGAATGTGACCGTGAACTATCAATTTCCTCTAGCCATCCCGTTCATCCCGGCGAGCACGCTGGCTATGAGCAGTTCCTCG
>JANWJB010000095.1 GCA_025449575.1 Acidobacteriaceae bacterium | reverse complement strand
TGATGGATACGAATAAAATCGCATCAGTCGGGGCAGTAATTCTCGCCGCGGGGGTCGCCTCCCGCATGGGCGAGGCGAAGCAGTGGCTCCCTTGGAGCGGGGTACCCATGCTGGCCAGGGTACTCAGGACCGTCGACGCCTCGTCGGTGGCCGAGACCGTTTTGGTGCTGGGTTTCGCCGCGGAGAGGGCCGGCGAGCTGAGCTTGCCTCCCAAAAGTCGTCTCAAAGTAGTGGTGAATTCCCGCTATCGGGAGGGTATGGCGAGTTCGCTCCAGGCGGGGCTCGCAGCTCTGGATCGGCAAACCGAGGCAGCGCTGATCGTGCTCGCAGACCAGCCCCTGGTCCGGCCGGAGACCCTCGATCAGATTGCGGGAGAATTTCTCCGCAGTGGCCGCCAGATTGTCATTCCTGTGTACAAGGGCGCGCGCGGCAATCCAGTGCTGATTGGGCGCAGACTTTTTCCTGAGATCATGGCGCTCACGGGCGATCGCGGAGCACGCGCGATCTTCTCGAAGCATGGCGAAGAGATCATCCGGCTGCGAGTCGAAGACCGCGGGATCTTGCTGGACGTGGACAGCAGGCGCGACTTTGAAGAGCTTGAACGGTGGGAGCGAGCCGGCGAAGAGGAACGAGCGGAGATAGAAGCCGCCGCGCTTGATCGCAGAGGGCGTTCAGAAGATCAGTGAGCGGTCTCCGCCTCGCATTGGCGGAGCACGCGATCGGTCTCCGCGTTCTGCTGCTGATGCGGGCTTTCGCCTTGGTCAAGTGCGCCACCGGCGCCGCCACGGCGAAGCACCACCATCTGGCCAATCACGCTGAGAGCAATTTCTTCCGGCGTCGCGGCTCCGAGGTCCAGCCCCGCGGGAGCCCAAACTGTCGCGATTTTTTCCGGCGGAACGCCGCCCGCGCGCAAGAATTCCAACACCAATTTGGCCCGGTAACTGCTCGCGATAAGGGCGACATAGGTTGCGCTCCCTTCTAGCGCCTTCTTCAGCCATAGATGATCGCGCTTGTGCTGGGTGGCAATGACTACATAGCTTTTGGGACCGATGGCCGTTTCCGTAAGATCGAAATCTTCCGTCACCAGGCGGTCGGCGAGGGGAAACGATTCGCGGTCGGCGGCAGGATCGTTCACCGTCACGTAGAAGCCCATCATATGACCGAGCGTGGTCAATGTTTCGGCGATACGGCCGTGCCCCACAACGAGCAACTCCGGCGCGGGCAGGACCGGTTCAATGAAGACGTCCATCTTCCCTCCGCAGGGCATTCCTACTCCCAGCATTTCATCGCTCATATCTATGGTGATGGTGCAGGGCCGGCCACTTTCCAGGACGGCGAGCGCTTCGCTCTTCACCGCGCTTTCGGCGCACCCTCCACCCACCCATCCGGCTAGAAGGCGGCCGTGCGCGTCGATGATGGCCTTGGACCCGCGCCGCGCAGAGGCGGAACCGATTACATGGACGACAGTCGCCAAAGCGAAAGGCCGCCTCTGTGAAACCAGCGCGGCAGCCTTGTTGTAGAGGTCAGAGACCATCTCTGAGGGAGTATCATAGTCTCCCATTACGGCAGAGTCCAAACGAGGGGGGGAGAGCGTTGTACAGTGAGCAGGTTCTCTCCCACTATGCCAATCCACGGAACGCGGGCGCTATCGCCGAGCCTTCGGGCCGCGCGATTGTGAAGAGCCCGTTCGACAGCGACACCGTCCTTATCACCCTGGAAATCGCCGACGGGATTGTGCGCGATGCGAAGTTCAAATGCATGGGATGCGCGGTCGCGATTGCCTGCTCATCGATGGCAACGGAGATGATCAAGGGCCGGACGGTTGAGGAAGCTTACCGGATCTCGGAGCGGGCGGTAGCCGAGGCCCTGGGCGGAATTCCCGAATACAAGATGCGCTGCAGCAATCTTGCGCCGGAAGGCATCCGCAAGGCGATTGAGGATTGGAGAGGGCGCGGGAAATGAGGGATCGAGAATGAGGGAGCCGGATAAATGAGCGAGTCTTTGAAAATGACCCGAGCGAATGTGCCAGTGCGTTTCCGCCTGGTTCTCTGGCTCTTCGTCTTGAGTGCGGTGGCGTTTCTGGATCGCACGAATATTTCAATTGCCGGCGTCGAAATTGCGCGAGAGTTTCACCTCGACAATACCCGGCTGGGATGGGTTTTCAGTGCATTTCTGATTGGCTATGCCATCTTTCAAATTCCCGGCGGCGCCTTTGCCCAGCGGCTGGGCCCCCGCCGCTCGCTCGCAATTTGCGTGATATGGTGGGGGGTTTTCACTGCGCTGACCGCCCTCGTGCCTCCGGGCGTGATCGGCGCGCTATTCCTGCTGGTGCTGGTCCGCTTTGCGCTGGGGGCGGGGGAGGCAACAATGTATCCGGCCTCCAACCGGTTTATCGAGCGCTGGTTCCCGATGAATGAGAGGGGCAAAGCGAATGGCCTGATCTTTGCTGGGGTAGGCGCCGGCTCCGGGCTGACGCCTCCCTTGGTCACAGCGATCATTTTGTACTGGGGCTGGCGAGCGTCCTTTTGGTTTAGCGCACTGGTCGGACTGGCGGTAGGGGCGATCTGGTATTTTTCCTCTCGCGACACCCCGGAGGAGCATCCGCGCGTAAGTTCGGCTGAGCTCGAGAAGATTGTCCGGGGCCGCGAGGATGTCGGCGGCGAGTTTTCCGTAGGCAGGCAGATTGCCGGCGAGAGCTTGGAGCCGGGGTTAGGGCTCAGCTTAGAGAGTGAAATCGCGGCCGCGCACAAAGTTAAGAGCCCGACGCCATGGGCCAAAGTTTTGGCAAGCAAGGAGGTTCTGGCGCTCTTCTTGAGTTACTTTTCCTTCTGCTATGTGGCCTGGATATATTTCAGCTGGTTCTACATTTATTTGGTGCAAGTGCGCGGGCTCAATCTGAAATCGAGCGCCTTGTACACGATGATTCCGTTCATCGCCATGACGGTGGGCTGCCTGCTGGGCGGGGTGGCAAGCGATTGGCTTGCGCAAAGGGCCGGGGTGCGGCTGGGCCGCTGCTGGCTCTCCGCCCTCGCTTTGATCGCGACCGCCGTGCTGCTGGTGGTGGGGTCGCGCGTCCATCAAGCGCAGAGCGCCAGCATTGTCCTGGCCTGCGGTGCGGGAGCCTTGTATCTATCGCAGAGCTGTTATTGGTCGATGACCGCCGATTATGCGGGGAGACACTCTGGAGTGGTCTCGGGAATGATGAATATGGGCGGTCAGATAGGAGGGGCGGTCACCGCTTCAGTCACGCCGCTCATTGCCGCGCATTTTGGATGGCAGGCATCCTTTATGACCGCTGCGGTGCTGGCGGCTTTAGGCGGTCTGGCTTGGCTGCTGGTCGATCCTAAAGCCAGACTGGTCCAGGAGCGGAAGCCGGTTGCCTCCCGCGCATGACGATGCGGCGCAGCGCCTCTCACACTATCTATCGGGAGCCGCACGCTAAAAATAGCGGCCCATGGTAAAGAAGATCTTGCGCCGCCCAGCATCACCCACGCTGCCGCCGAAAGTGATCACGCCGACGGGAGTGGCTGCGACCAAGCCTGTGAAGATATCTTGCCGCAAGATGGCGGGAACGTCCGGCGACCAGATCTCGCCCGCTTCGTAGCCTAAGGTGATGTAGAGGCCCTGTCCTAAACCGGAGGGCAGGGCGGCCAGCCGCCGCAGGTACTCCCCGTGGACCAAATAGTCGTCGGTTCCCCGGTATTCATTGATGGAGGAGGCGGAGAGCCGCAGGGGGCCGCCGAGCGTGAAGCGCAGAGGCTGCGCCACATTGCGGCGGAAATAGGTGTCGCCCTCCAGCGACGCGCCGAAAACGTTCTTCTCCCCGAGCGTAATAGTTTTTTCCGCCCTCCCCTGCAGCAGAGGAGCGTTCTGGCTTGCCGGAGAATGGAAGAGGGCGCCGGCGGAAAGATCGAGATAGATGCCTCGCGGGGAGATGGTTTCCGCTTGGCGATTATCGTAAACAAAATGCAGGAGCGCGGTTTGCGAGCTTCCGGAAAGATCGGGCTGCGTCTCTGGCCCCAGTACCAAATGCCAGCGGACAATCTGGTCACGCCACTGGACGGCGAGCTGCATGTTGCGATCAAAAGTGCGGCCGAAGTCCAGACCGCCGCCGGCCTGCTGCTGCTGCCACTCCGCGGTGCGGATCTGGTTGCTCCAGAGATAGACCGGCTCGCGCAAGATGCCTAGATGCGGCTGGAGGAAGAAACCGCTGGGAGTGAGCAGACGGTAGTATTCGCCCGAGGCCTGAGTCAGGAATCCCAATCGCAGGTCAGCCCGCAGCTCCGAACCGAATCCTCCCAGATCCTGATCGATCAAACGCAAGTCGAGAGTTCCACGCGTAACGTTGGAGTTCGCCGCCATGATATCGCCGCCAACAATCAGGAAGGGCGGACCATTCCGTGCCGGCATCAAGCGGACCAGAACGCCGGTATCGGGTCCAGGAGCGGCCGGACTGTTGGGACTGCTGTGCTGCTCGGGATGGAAGAGTTCAAAGCCGGCGTTGTAGCTTCCGCTAGACTGTACATTGCCAAGCGCGGTGAAGATTGTGCTCTGAGCGATTGGCTTTCCCTGCAACGGAGCGAGATCTTGCCGTACCTCTGCCTGCGCACCGGGCGAGCCGCCGGCCAGCCGGAGGGTCTCGAGCACGCCGGGACGGCCGCGCTTGCGCGAATTGCGATCGGCAAGATAGGCGGCCCAGCCGGCATCGTTCAATGCATACTTCAGCAGTTCCGCACGCTGCGCTTCGGCCGCCTGGTACCCAGCCTGAATAAGCTGATGCACCTGTGAGTAGTTGGTGGTGGAAAAGTGCTCCGTCGCGACATCGATTGTGATGTCGGCGATCCGCTCGCTCACGTGCTCGTTGCGCGCCGTGCCGGCAGAGTACGCGCGTGTGAAGACTCCTACGATGGAGTCAATGTCGGCGGACGAAAAGGCAGTGGATCTGAGGTGGACGGCGATGATGACGCCAGCGCCCAAATCTCTCTTCGCGACATCGGTGGGAAGATTATCGACAATCGCGCCATCCACCAAATGATGGCCATGATAAGCGACTGGAGAAAAGAGTCCGGGAATGGAGATAGAGGCGCGGAGCGCGGTGTTCATTGGGCCGCCGGCAAAGACCACCATCTGCAAGTCATTCAGATCCGCGGCAACGCAGCGAAAGGGAATAGGGAGACGGTTGAAGTCAAGCTCGGCGGTGTTGTATCCGGAAAAGTTTTCATGCAAGAAGCCGTCGAGACCTCGATCGGTCAGAAGCGCATTGCGAAAGGTCAGGCCGCCCTTCAGCCCGACTTGGATTCCCTGGGGCAACTCGCGGCGGTCCTGACGCCGGCGGTAACTGAGATCGGTGTACGGAATCTTGAAGGTAAAGATCTTAGTGAAGTCACTGTTTTGGGCAAGGTCCTCCACCTGCTGCGCGGAGTGGCCACTGGCATATAGGCCGCCGATTAGAGCTCCCATGCTGGTTCCCGCGATCCGGTCTATGGGAATATGATTTTGCTCCAGCCACTTCAACACTCCAATGTGGGCCAGGCCCAGCGCTCCCCCTCCTTCTAGCACCAGACCGATAGCGGGCCTGCCCGCCGGCACGACTGGCGGCAGGTTCGACGTGGCCGTGCGCGCGCCCTCGATTCTGGGTCCCTCGGTTCTTGAGGTTCCGGCGCTCGATACCCCAGTACTCGATTTCTCAGTTTGCGCGTTTGGAACGGTCGCGGCGGCCTGGACGCCGGCATCTGGGGTGGCAGGCGCGGGCGCGCTCTCGCCCCACATGCCGGCGGAGACCAGGCAAAACAGAGAGAGCCCCGCAATCCTCTTCCAAGCCGCAATGTTCGTCATCGCTTTCTCTCTCCATTCTTAAGCATTGGAAACAGCGTGAGAGCCGATATCATCTTGCTGTACAGAACCAGACTATTCGCCTCACTTTTCAGTGGCGAGGCTCGGAGGAGATCAGACTGCGGGGGAGGGAATCGGCAGGCGAATTCGGCGCTTTCGCGCGCGCTCATTGGTCGCGGCGTGGGCTCGTGTTTGCCGGCCGCGCGGCGGCTTATCTCGTCGCGGCGCTGGTTACGCTTTGGGCTTTTCTGGCCCTGCACTTTGATCTTCCCATCGCCAAGCTAAGCGATTTTGCGGCAGGTGCTTACTTCCTGGGTGTCGTCGCGGTTTGCATCTGGGTGCGGAGGGCGTGGCGGCGGCTGCTAGTCTGCCTGCTTTGCTCCGGCGGCGTCCTGGCTTGGTGGCTGCAGATCAAGCCGCCGGACCAAGGCCCGTGGCAGCCCGATGTCTCGCAGACCGCTTGGGCGAGTGTTCAGGGCAATCTTGTCACCATCCATAATTTCCGGAGCTGCGATTACCGAACGGAAAGCGACTACACTTGCCACTGGCTCACCGTGCCTGTCGAGCTGGACCAGATCCGAGGCGTGGATTTGTTCTTGGACTACTGGGATTCTCCCTGGATTGCTCACACCATCCTCAGTTTCGATCTGGAGGATGGACGGCACGTGGCATTTTCGATCGAGACGCGTAAGAGGCCGGGCCAGAGCTATTCCGCTATTAGGGGATTTTTCCGCCAGTACACGCTTATTTCCGTGGTGAGTGATGAACGGGACGTGGTGCGGTTGAGAACCAACTACCGCCAACACGAAGACCTCTATCTCTATCACACGAAGTCGACGCCGGCGTTTGCCCGCGATCTATTCACGAACTACATCGCGTTTACCAACGACTTGCATGATAAGCCGCAGTGGTACAACGCGATTACGCATAACTGTACAACCGAGATTTACACCTTCAGCGCGATGAAGAGCCAGCGTTGGGACTGGCGCATTCTGCTAAACGGCAAAGCCGATAAGATGGAATACGACCGCGGCCGACTGGCCGGCAATCTTCCCTGGCCGGAACTCAAGCGGCGCGCCTATATCAATCCAGCGGCACGTGCAGCCGATAATGACCCGGATTATTCCGCCCTCATTCGCAAAGGCCGGCCCGGCTTTGGCACGCCTCAGGCGGAGAGGAGGCGATTCAGGGCGCGCGGCCGGCTCCAAAGGAAGCCAAGCTTGGGCGCGCCTTTGCCGCTGGATGGCTCTACACC
>JANWJB010000094.1 GCA_025449575.1 Acidobacteriaceae bacterium | reverse complement strand
TCCGCCTGAATCTTGGCCAGCTTGGGGTTAATGCCGATTGCTTTGTGGAGGGCGTCTTCAGCGCCTCGCATATCGTTCACGGCCTCCAGCGCCAGCGCGAGGTTATAAGCCGTCCAGGCACTGTCAGGATTCTCCGCGAGCATGTGGCGATAAATCTGCGCGGCGTCTGCGGGTTTTCCGGATTGCAGCAGGTCATTCGCCTTGGTTCCCTCGGATGCCAGTTGGCTGTTCAGGAATTCTTTGCTCTGCTCCTTCTGCATCTGCCCTACAAGCTGCGTTGCCTGCTTGGTTTGGCCAAGCGAGCGCAGCACCGCGACGAGGTGGTACTGGGCCGATTTATCGCCGGGTTTTAGCGCGACAGCTTTCTGCAACTGGGGCAGGGCCTGAGCGAATTTCCCCATGCTCGCCAAAACGACCCCAAGCTGATATCGAGCCTCAAAATCGTTGGGCGCGCCAGCGGCTCCACGCTCAAGTTCAGGCTCGGCCTTGGTGTAATCGCCCAGTTGCTGATAGATCGTGCCCAGCATGATGTGCCCCGAAGGATCATTCGGTTTGCGGCGCAGGTAATCGCGGGCGGGCGCAAGCGCGTCGGTAAATGCAGATGCATCGATGAGCGCCTTGACCTCGGCGGCCAGCGCAGCCGTATCGGCGGGAGCCCGGCGGATCACTTCCTTGTATTCGTCCGCGGCCTCGCGATCGCGGCGCTCGTTCGCATAGATGTTGCCAAGGGTAAAATATGCGGCTGTTACGCCGGGATGGCTCCTGAGCAAGTCGGTTAGAAGCCGAATCGCGTCCGCCACGGTGGAGCCGTTGACAGATGGCAGGCCTTCGGCCTGCCTCGCCTTGGCAACCTTATATGTTGCTGTCGCCAACGCAAGCTGCAGATCTGGAGCATCGGGCTGAATCCGGACGGCCTGCCGCCAGTATCCCATGGCGGCATCGTACCGACTCTCATGCGCCAGAACCTGCGCCAGGCCGTCCAGGGCGCAGACTAATTGGGGGTTCGCTTGGAGCGCCTTGCGGAACTCTCCCTCCGCGCCAGCCGGATCGGACAGCGCCGAGCCCAGAGCGCAGCGGGCCTGCAGCAAACCCGGGTCATATTGCAGCGCCAGTCGAAACTCCTCGATCGCAGCGGCGGTCTGCCGCTGACTTTGCCTGACGAGCCCGAGGTCAAAATGCGCCTCGGCGGAGCGCGGTTCCAGCCGCAAGGCCTGGTCGAATGCCGCGATGGAACATTTGAGATCCCCTTTTTGGGCGAACCATACCCCGATGGCGTCATAAACACTGGAGCGCGATGTGCCCGCCGGTGCATCGGCCGCCGACGCCGGCGGCTTACAGGCGGGCGGCAGTTGCGCCGGAGCCCTTGCAGCGGTCAACAGAAACAGCGTGCTGCAACAGAAAAGCAACCGGCATGATGGAGCTGGCTTCAATCGAATACGACCTCGTTCGGCTAAGCTTGCTAACTTCCACCGCTTGATTCTGTAACTACCATAATGCGATCGGCACTCACGTCGTGCAGTAACTGGCGCGTACCCGATGGCCAGCGAATCTCGATTTCGCGAATCAGGCGCGCGCCACCCAAACCGAAGTGAACGCGCGGGTCGCTGGATGCGGCGTAGCCGGTGCTCATCGTCGCCTCATTGTAAAGTCTCTTGCCGTCGCCAGTCGTCACGCGGATCTGCGCGCCGATACCCATCCGGTTGCTTTTGGTTCCGACCAGCTTGAGCAGGATCCAGTGATTTTGCGTTTGCGTGACATTACGGAACACGCTCGCCGGGGCGCCAAGCGCCGTTATCACGAGATCCATTTTGCCGTCGTTATCCAGATCTCCAAAGGCGAGACCCCGATGCGGTGCAGGCCGCGTAAAATCGGGTCCCGCCATGGCGCTCACGTCTTCAAACCGCCCAGTGCCCAGATTGCGAAAAACGGAATTCGGTTCGGCATAGCGAAAATGTCGAGAGATTTGCCCAATGTTGTCCAACACATCGCTGCGGGCTACCACCAGGTCTTTCCATCCGTCGTTGTCGAGATCCACAATTGCGTTTGACCAGCCCGACATGGGCCTGGTTAGATTCGCGAGTCCGCTCTGCGGGCCCATATTGACAAAGGCTCCTTTGCCAGTGTTCTTGTACAGGGGAAATGTTTCGTTTTCGATCGCGGTGTGCCAGATGTCCGGCAGTCCATCGTTGTTCACATCCCGGAAATCAACACCCATTCCGGCGAGGACGTTGCCGTCGTCGTTGTACGCCACACCTGCCTGCACGCCCACCTCTTCAAACCGTTTGCCGGCGATGTTATGGAAGAGGAGGTTCGGGCTGTTGTCATTGGCGACAAAGACGTCAAGCCAGCCGTCGTTGTCATAGTCGGCAAAGGCAACGCCCATTCCCCGGCCTTCGACTTTCGAGATACCGGTTTCCGCCGAAACATCGGTGAATGTACCGTCACCATTGTTGCGATAGAGAGTGTTCGTCAGAGGAGGAAAGCTGTCAGGGTGGCAGTATCCGCGGCCATCTAGACCCAGGCAGACGGGTTCGTAGCGCGGATCCCACTCGCAGTAATTTGCCACAAACAGGTCCAGCAGTCCGTCGTTGTTGTAGTCGAACCAGCCGGCCGCAATGGACCACATCTTGCGGCCTTTGTGCAGGGCGCCGCCCAAGCCCGCTTTCGCTGTGACGTCAGTGAACGTGCCGTCGCCGTTATTGTGAAAAAGCTGATTTTCGTTGACGTTGGCCAGAAACAGGTCGGGTTGGCCGTCATTGTCGTAATCGCCCACCGCCGCGCCCATCCCATAACCCGCTCCGGTGACCCCGGCACGCAACGAAACGTCGCTGAAGGTTCCATCGCCGTTGTTGTGGAACAGCCGGTTGTAATACTTGGGGCCGGTTTTCACCAGAGATGGCATCTCGGCGCCGTTGACCAGGTAAATGTCGAGCCAACCATCCCCGTCGTAGTCGAACAATGCGATGCCTGCCGGCATTGTCTCCGGCTGATGTTTCTCCGGCGTGGGGCTGTTCTCGGTAACAAAGTGAACGCCTGCCTTTTGAGCGATATTCTCGAATCTGATGCCCGATGGAGACGTTGCATTCGGGCGGACACCAGCGAGGAAACCCTGGAACTGCCCGGTTCGACGCAGTCGCAGCCAGGGAAACAGCATTTTCGGGACGAGCAAACTAGCCGAAAGCAGAAAGGTCCGCCGGGAGCCGTCGAGAACCGAAGCCAAACTTATCCCTCCACGCCATCACTCTACTGAACATAGATCAAGGCATGAAACAGAATAGTCTCACCGCCGCGCAATACCGAGCACAGCGATGACCCTATAGCGTTTCAGTCAGCAGAGGCCGGCCACCGCCGTGACCGCGTGGATTTGTGCTTCCCGGGGTCTCATCGGCCTCAGCCGACGAGACCCTGGGAAGCCTGCGAGTCGTGGATCGGATTGCAAAGCCACGCAGTCACAGTACTAGTAGTAGAACTTCAGAGCCAACTGCAATTGCCGCGGCGTGTTCTGTTGGCTCCTGATTTGTCCGAATGTCGTGTCGGAAATAGACGCATCCGGACGTGACCAAACGACGTTGTTGATGAAGTTGAAGAAATCGGCACGGAATTCGAAGTATCTCTGCTCTCCGAGCCCTACGTGAAACTGACGGAAGACGGACACGTCCGCTTCTTTACGCATTTGCGCGGTATAAGGGTTCACCTTTTCACTGCCGTAGGTATAGGGTGGCGGCTGTGCAAAGGCGCCTGTATTGAACCATTGTGCTCGGGAACGGATACCGGATCCGCTGTTCGGGTTGCCAATGACGTCGAGCCGCTCCTGGAGGCAGCAGCCTATATTCTCCGGGTCGCTGCCGGTGGTCACCGTATAAGGCTGCCCCGAACTGAATTGCACGATGCCATTCAGCGCCCATCCACCAGCCGCCTTGGAGACGAATTTGTTCGAAGACCTGTCGAAGGGTGATTGCGCTGTGAATGCCGCCGAGAATGCGTGGGTCTGATTGAGATCCCCAGTGCCGTAGTCCCCAGCCCGGTTGTACGGGTTTGACGAGTTGCAGCTTGCGCCCAATCCACAGCTGTCGTCGTTCGAATGTGACAATGTGTACGCGGCCAGGAAGCTAACACCGTGGGTGGCGCGCTTGTTGAACGTCACCTGTAATGCGTTGTAGCGGCTGTCGCCGACGCTCTGGTCGAACCATTGCTGCAGCATGTAGGTGTATGGCCGCCGAGTTTGAATATTGCCAGGTCCCGGCTGGGGAGTGTTCATTGTCGGACCCCAGTCCAGATGCCTGCCGACGGAACCGACATAGTTCGCATCGAGAACGACGTTACCGGGTAGCTCCCGCTCCACCCCCCCATTCCACGTATCGTAATAGGGAGTTCTGAAATTCGGATCTACCATCCACTGGCTGACATGGCTGAAATCATTGATTGGATAAACGATGGCCCCGCCGCCGCCCAATCGCAGCGGATCAGCCTCCGACGCCGTTGGGATATTGGTATTCAGGCCGGTCAGGTCGATGGTGTTAACCGCCGGCCAGTTCCCGCCGAAATTCTGCGAGAGTTGAACGATTGTCGCCCACTCGTCATATTGGCGGCCATAGCCTCCACGGACGACTGTCTTGTCGTTTAAACGATAGGCAAGACCGAGCCGGACAGCCCAATTCGCCAGCGAGTTATTAACCACGCGGAGAGTTGGGCTAACGATGGCGTGCGCGGGAAGCCCGCCTGGCGCGGGCGTGCTCGACGCGGTATAGATGCCAGTGGGAATACAAGGCGCACCCTGGGTCGCCGAGCAGTCCGGCGGGAGCGCGTTGAGGATATATTGGCCCGTGACGGGGTCGGCGTTGCCCGTGTAGTAGTTCGCGCCCTTGCCGGTCCCATAAATTGGCGTGAACACCAAGCTGTCGCGGAAGCCGATGTTCGCGGTAAGACGGCTCGTCGCTTTGAACTGATCCTGGACGAAGAACCCATCCATCCAGCCGCCTGAAGCTACTTCGTCGATGTTCCGGTAGTTGGCTGAACTTGGGACACCGATCAATAAGGATGCCCAGCTATTGCCGCCCACGCCTTGCTCTGCTCCTAGGCCCGCGGTCTGCGGAGCCTGGAAATCGACGCCCGAGTATGCGATGGGTGAAGTGAAGTTGTTGGTCTGAATATCCGCGCCGGCTTTGATCGTGTGCCTGCCCAGGATTTTTGTGAATGCGCCGCCGAATTGCCAATTGTCCGCGAGGCCGCTCCCTTGCAATTGCGAGCCACTGAATCCGACATAGCCACCCGCCGTAAACTGTGGGGCATGCAGCGCGTTGTCCAGGGTCATCCAGGCCGAGGACATCCCGAGTTTCTGAAGTTGAGCGAGGAATGCTGCATCCTGCCCGGCCCAAGAGGTGCCGATGAGGCTATATCCATAGTTTCTGCCGAAGTAAACATCCGAGAAGGCCGTAGGATTAAAGGTGTGAGTCCAATGTCCTATGTAGTTATGCCCGATAACATGGTCGAAACCCGTGCCAATTGTGCCCGACGGACTCACCCCATACTGATCGAACTGGCTATAACGGAACATAACCTGATCTTTATTGCCGAAGTTCTGGTCCACTCGCAGCGTTCCCGAAGCCTGGTTCGTCCAGGATCTTGCCGTGACATAGAGGTTACTCCCGTTGACGGTCGGGCCGGACGCGGGGATGAGTGACTGGAATAGCGCTGAGATCGCAGATATCCGGTTGCTGGGGATACAGTTGACGTCGCCATTGCAGAGCGATAGGTTGCCCGGCCCTTCGTTGTATTCCTGGGTGAAGGTTTCACGCGTGTACTGGCCAGTCGAACTATCAAAGGTGGTTGTCGCAGGATCGTAGATTGGCACGCCTAGGGCGCTGAAGTCGCCACTGCGCATCGCAGCCGTTGGTCCGAGCGTTCCGCCTTCCGTAGCAGAGGCGTACCGATAATCTTCGAAGGCTGCATAGAAGAAGGTGCGATTTTTGCCGTTATAGAGTTTTGGAATCGAGAGGGGACCGCCGATGGAAGCGCCAAACTGGTTCTGCCGCAGCGGAGCGCGCTTGGTTTCAAAGTATCCCCGCGCATCCATCTGCTCGTTGCGCAGGAACTCCCAAAGAGCGCCGTGGTAGTGGTTGGTTCCCGATTTGGTAACCACAGTCACGAAGCCCCCGGCCGCGCCACCGAATTCGGCAAGATCGTTGTGCCCTTGAGTCTTAAATTCCTGAATGGCGTCCACGATCGGCGCGTAATTGTATACGCCCGATAGCGTGTTCATATCGTTTGCGCCGTCCAAAAGGAACAAATTGCTGCGGTTGCGAGCGCCGTTGATTGCCGGGATGTCGGTGGTCCCGACTGTGTGACCATTCCACCCGCCACCTCCGCTACCGTTCTGGTCAGTATTGATGTTTGCGACACCGGCCGTGATCGTCAATAACTGGGTGAAGTTGCGGCCGTTCAAAGGCAAGTTGTTGACCTCGTTCGCCGTAACAACGGTGCCCAGTTGGGAGCTCGCAGTCTGCAAGGCCGGCGCGACGGCGCTCACCGTAACGCTGCTCTGCGTTGAGCCGACTTTCAGGTTAAAGTCGAATGTCGCAATCTGGCCGACCTGCAGGGTTACCGGCGGTTGAGACACCGCAGTAAATCCGGGTGCGGACGCTTGCATGCTATAAGCGCCCGGTATGACGCTGAGGAAGGTGTACACGCCATCGCTATTGGAGGCGGTTGTCCTCACAACGTCAGTATTGACGTTCTTGAGTTCAACCCTCGCGTTTGGAATTGCTGCGCCGGTTTGATCCTTGACGACGCCGTTGACGTTCGCAGTTGCCTCTTGGGCCATGGCCGCCGGGGACGTCAAAGCTGCAATGCTCAAAAGCATCACAAGAAGTCCGCGGTACGAGTGCCCATTGCAGTGCTTTCCGGTGACTGCTCTCATAATGGCCTCCATGAGACTGGTTTTTGCACCAGAAGAACCCCGAAGCAGATTTAGAGATCAGGAAGATAGGGGCGAACTCATGAGCCCGGTGCCCGACGCGGCTGAGCGCGGATTCGAACTTAGGTAGGTTGATCACGCGGTTCGCTTTCAAACGATTACGTAATCGCTGACTGGCGGCCATGCTATTCTCTGGTCGCCCATTCGTCAAGGCGTTTTTCGCGGTTTTTTCTTGGTGTTGAAAACGACGCCGGCTTCCGCCGGCCGTTTTATGCGGTTTTTCCCACACATGGCCGGACCGCCTAGATTATCCCTTGGGGTATTTTCACTTTTGCCGTGAACTGGCGAGAGCGGCTCGGAGCGGCCATAGTTCGACGGAATGGCGGGGTCGAATCCGACTCTTGATCTATCTCTTTGGGTGAAATACTCTAGCCCAGCAAGCCGCGGACGACCTCCGGCACCGCGGCCAGCGCGGCGTTGAGCGCCGCGGCATCCTTCCCCCCCGCCTCCGCCATATCCGGCCGCCCGCCGCCGGAGCCTCCCACCTTCTGCGCGATGGGAGCGATAACTTTGCCGGCAGGCACGCGCGCGACCAGATCTTTGGTGACGCCAACAATGAGGGCCACCTTGCCATCCTGCTGCGCCGAACCCAGTACGACGACCCCGGAGCCGAGCTTATTGCGCAGGTTGTCCACCAGGGTGCGCAACTGGCCCCGTTCTAGCGCGTCTACCCGCTGGGCGAGGACTTTGACTCCATTGACCTCAACGGCCTCCTCCGCGGCGGAGGAAACCGAAGATGCGGCGGATTTCATGCGCATCTGCTCCAGCTCGCGCCGCAGCTTCTTCATTTCCTCCTCCTGCGCCGCAAATTTATGGCGCAGAGCGTCGGCGGGAGAAAGGCCGCTGGTTCCGGAGCCGGCCATCTGTCCGGCGAGGTGGGCGACCTGCTGGTCGCGCCGGAACTCTTCCAGAGCGCCCAAACCGGTCACCGCCTCCACGCGGCGAACCCCGGAGGAAACGCTATTTTCACCTAACAGCTTGATCACGCCGATCTCTCCGGTCGCCGCGGTGTGCGTGCCGCCGCAAAGTTCGGTTGAAAAACTGCCGATGCGAACCACGCGCACCTTCTCGCCGTATTTTTCACCAAACAGCGCCATCGCGTGGAATTCGTTCACCGCCACATCGATCGGCACATCGACGAGCGTCTCCACCTTGGTATTGACGAGGACCTCCTTATTTATAAGGTCTTCAATCTCCTGCAACTCTTCATCGGCGACGGCTGCGAAGTGTGAAAAATCAAAGCGCAAGTGGCCGGGATCGACCAGTGAACCAGCCTGCTTGACGTGCTTGCCCAGGACTTCGCGCAAGGCCGCGTGCACGAGGTGGGTGGCGGTGTGATTGCGGCGCGTGGCCGCACGGTAATCGGCATCGACCACCGTATCCAGGCGGGCGCCCAGTTCAATCGGCCGGCGGGCGCGGATCTTGTGGACCCGCACCCCCTGCACCGGCATCACGCAGCCGAGCACGTCGGCAACGACAGTGTTGTGATCGCTCGCGTAGAGCCAGCCGATGTCGCCCACCTGGCCGCCGGAGTCCGCATAGAATGTGGTGCGGTCGAGCACCAAATCGACATTCTCCCCGGGATTGGCGACTGCCACAGCAATGCCATCCTTTACGATAACCAGCACGGTGCAGTCGCGGGTTTGGAGCTGGCCGTAGCCCTCAAAAACAGTCTTGGGCAACTCCCGGATGAGGGGGCTGGCGGTGGCCTTCGCTCCACCTTTCCAGGAGGCGCGTGCGCGGGCCTGCTCCTCGGAGCGCGCCTTCTCAAAGCCGGTGTGATCGAATTCCAATCCTTGATCCCGCGCCGCATCCACCATGAAATCCAGCGGCAAGCCAAAGGTCTCATAGAGGTGGAAGGCCGTTTTGCCCTGCAGGGTCGGCGCCGAATTGATTTCTCTATTTGCCGCTTCCACGAGGACGTCGGGCGAGCCATCAAAGAAAGTCATAGGCGCTCCGCCCTCTTGCCACCAGTTTTGCAACGATCCATCTTCGTTGCGAAGCAAAATTCTCTCAGCTTCTTCCCGTTTATCCCTTATTTGCTGAAGCTCCCTTTCGAGCTCGCGCGTTCCAACTTCCAGCACGCGCGAAAACTGGCGCTCCTCCCCTTCGACAACTTTGGCGACGCGGTCAGCAGATTCCTTTAATTCCGGGTACGCATCCAGCATCAGGTCACGAACGGCATAGACCATCTGACACATGAATGGTTCTTCTTGTCCCAGGAGACGGCCATGGCGGATGCCCCGGCGCAGGATTTTGCGCAGCACATATCCACGACCTTCATTCGCGGGCAATACGCCGTCGGAGATGAGGAAGGTGGCGGCGCGCGCATGGTCTGCGATGATGCGCAGCGAGGCGTTGGGCGGCGTCTCGACGCTCCCTTGCTTGGCGCCGGTGAGCTCCGCGGCGCGAGCGATGAGCGGAGTAAACAGATCGGTCTCAAAGTTCGAGATCTTGCCCTGCATTACCGCGGCCAGCCGCTCCAAGCCCGCGCCTGTGTCGATCGAGGGGCTCGGCAGCCGGTGGAGTTCGCCCTGCGCATCGCGGTCGAACTGCATGAAGACCAGGTTCCATATCTCGACATACCGCGATTCGTCCTGGCCGAAGGGCCGGTCTTGCCCCGTCTCAGAGGCGGCCAGACCCATGTCGTAGAAGATCTCCGAACAGGGCCCGCAGGGGCCTGAGTCTCCCATCGCCCAGAAGTTATCCTTCATGCCGAACTCATGGATGCGTTCCGGTGGAACGCCCTCAGCGCGCCAAAGATCGTAGGCTTCGTCATCGCGCGGAACGCCTTGCTCACCTTTAAAGATGGTGACGTAGAGCCGGTCTTTGGGCAGCCCGAACCAATCCTCCGAGGTCACCAGTTCCCAGGCGTACGCGATTGCTTCGCGCTTAAAGTAATCGCCAAAGCTGAAGTTCCCCAGCATCTCGAAGAAGGTGTGATGGCGGCGGGTGAAACCGACGTTCTCCAGATCGTTATGCTTGCCTCCGGCGCGCACGCACTTTTGCGAACTAGCGGCACGCTTGTAATCGCGGATCTCCGCTCCCAAAAACACATCCTTGAACTGGTTCATCCCCGCGTTGGTAAACAGCAGAGTGGGGTCGTTGGCCGGAACGAGGGATGAGGAGTGAACCCGGCGATGCCCTTTGGAGGCAAAAAAGCGCAGAAAAGTCTCGCGGATGTCGGAACCGGAGCGACAATGCATACCCTTCAGTCTAAAGCCTCTTAAGAAATACTGTGGGGCTGCCGGCGCATCCCGGCCTTGGTTCGATCGCCCGAATGCCCCCCTTGATGCCCTCCATGTTCCGATGGAAGCCATGTAACCTGGGATCCTTCCCGGCGTCCTACGAGCAAGCGGAAATGTTAATTCGCGGATTGAGGCCGCCGCTTCGCGATGAAACGGAAAATGTGATGGCAGTGACGGCCGCGTCCCCAGGGGCATGTCTGCCGGAGCGCGGCTGTAGCCGAACCATGACCGAATCCTCCGAACTCGACCTGATTGCCCGCATCCTGAATGGAGAAGAACATCTATTTCACGAATTGATCCGCCCCTGCGAGCGAACCGCATACATGGCTGCCTTCGGTGTTCTGAAGAACCAAGCCGATGCAGAAGATGTCGCACAGGAAGCGACCATTAAGGCATTCCGCGCTCTGAAGAGCTTTCGCGGGGAGGCGAAGTTCGGCACCTGGCTCCTCTCCATTGTTCTCAATGAAGCGCGGGGCAAGCTGCGGCAGAGGAGCCGAATGCCCCTCGAATCGCTCGACGGCAAGCCGGAGGAACAGGAGGACTTCACGCCCTTCCCGCTTGCGGACTGGCGGGAGATTCCTAGCGAGTTTCTGGAGCGCGCAGAGCTCCAGAAGAGAATCGAGACAGCCATTGAAGAGCTGATTCCGTCATACCGCGAAGTCTTTCTACTGCGCGACAAGGAGGAGCGAAGCATCGAGGAAATCGCGCAAATCGTGGGTGTCAGCACCGCACTGGTAAAGGTGCGCCTCTTCCGGGCGCGCATGGCCTTGCAGAAACAGTTAGCGCCATATCTCAAACAGCAGATCGGGGGGCGGCGCAAGCGCTTCTCATGGATGGGAGCCAGGCCTTGAAACTAAGCTGCAAGCACGTCTGGTCCTATATCTCCGACTATATTGACGACTCGGTGAGCGCGGAGGAGCGCGCTGCTATCGAGGAGCATCTGGAGCACTGCGAGATCTGCTCGGCTATTCTCGACTCGGTGCATAACATTCTGGTGCTCACGGCAGACGAGCGCATCTTCCACCTGCCGATTGGCTACAGCGACCGCTTGCATGCTCGTATCGAAGCAGCGTTGAGAGGGGGGGAATCTCCCTCTTCCCTGCCCGAAAGGTAGAGCCGATGCAAAACCACCGCTAGATATGATGGTGCATGCTCAGGTGCGTGAACCACTCCGTTGCCAAGACGACAAAGGTCAGCGCCGACAGAACGATCTGCACTCGCTCGGAGCGAAGCTTCCGTTTTGTTATCGGAGTCAGCCGCCATTGTGCCGCGGGGCGGCGGCGCAGCCGGCGCAAATGCCAGATCACGAATAAATTCAGGGTGGCCCCAGCCAGCGCAAGCGCCATCATCGGAAGGCGAATTGCATCTCCGTGATACGCGTGGAGGAAGGAGACGGTTCCGGCAGCGAACGCTACCGCTCCCACTCCGATGGCCAAGCGCACGGCGCTTAGCGCGATGATCGCAGGACACAGAGATTGCAACAAGGCAAAGAAAAAAGCCGAAATGCCCACATAGCGCATTCTCGATTCGGAGATTCTCATAGTTCGGCCTCGACCCACTCCCCGGCCTCTACGGAGGAAAATCTAGTTGCAGATTACACGAAAGCGCGGGAGGCAAGGCTGCACCGCGCCACTCGGATCGAATCCCTAAAGCCTGCTTCCCGACCAACGCCGAATAGAGAGCTTAACCTCGGGGGAGACGGGAAAATAATCCCGGGAAAGCACTTCCGCAACACGATACGCGATCGTCGGCGCTGCATCTCACTACCAGCATCAGTCAGGCTGTCTCAGTGAGGAGCAATGGCCCCGCGAAAGCGCGTGGTTTCCAAAGGAGTCTCAACGAACACGAGGTGACGGAGATGAAGAAAGCGCTGTTTACAATGGCTTCCTTGGGAATTCTTACCTTACTAATTTCTTTAGCCCCGGATATTCGCCGCTATCTTAGGATCAGCGCGATGT
>JANWJB010000093.1 GCA_025449575.1 Acidobacteriaceae bacterium | reverse complement strand
TCTGCTCCGTCAGCGGCCGAATAAGGATCGCCGGCATAACGCATCAAGTCATCCGGTGGAAGCTCCTCCCGCGCTCTCTCCATAGCGGCGGGATCGTAAGCGTACACCGAGGCTCCGGCGTCGCGCAGCATGCGGATAATCTTTAGCGCGGGCGACTCGCGGATGTCATCCGTACCGCCCTTAAACGCCAGCCCTAAAACTCCAAGCCGCTTGCCGCGCAGCGTCCATAGCACGGAGCGAACCTTCTCGAAAAACCGCTCTTTCTGGGCTGCGTTGATCCTTTCCACCTCAGCCAACAAGGTGAAATCGATACCCATTTGCTGCGCCACGTGACGAAACGCGGCCACATCCTTGGGGAAGCAGGAGCCACCGTAGCCGATGCCGGCGTTCAAGAATCGCTTTCCGATGCGGCGGTCCAAACCCATGCCGCGGGCGACATGCTCAACATCCGTATCTACGGCTTCACACAGATCGGCCACCGCGTTGATGAAAGAGATCTTCATAGCCAAGAAAGCGTTGGAGGCATGCTTGATGATCTCCGCCGCTTTAGTCGAGGTGTTCACCACGGGAGGCGGCTCCGCCGCGCTGCGCTCGCCGGGGACGGAGCCCGGCCGGCTGTAATAGCTGCCGGAGGAGAGGGGCCGGTAAATCTGCGCCAGCAGAGCCGCCGCCTCTGCGCAGTCCGCGCCCAGAACGATCCTGTCGGGATGGAGGAAGTCCTGAACCGCCGTCCCCTCGCGGAGAAATTCCGGATTCGAGGCCACGTCGAAGAGTGAGCGGTTCACCCCATTGCGCTCCAGCGTGCGGCGAATCCACTCGCTGGTGTAGACCGGCACCGTGCTCTTCTCGACGATCAGCTTATAAGAATCGATGGAGTTCGCAATTCCGCACGCCACCGATTCCACATAGGAGAGATCGGCATCGCCCGCTTCCCCCGGCGGAGTGCCAACTGCGATGAAGACAACCTGCGATTCGCGGGTGGCGCTGCGCAAGTCGGTCGTGAAACGGATTTGGCCGCTCTGGCGATAACGTCCCAACAATTCCGGAAGGGAGGCCTCATGAATCGGCAGGCCGCCCTCGTTCAACATCTTCACCTTGGCTTCGTCATTATCGACGCACAAAATGCGATGTCCGATTTCGGCCAAACATGCTGCCGCCACCAAGCCGACATATCCGGAGCCAACTACAGTAATAGAAACCGATTCGCCCATGATCTCGCGGTTATTTCGTCCGGCATTCCGCGCAGCGCTCCGCTTTCCAGCGCGGGGCGCGTCATTCATCGTGGATTGCGGACGTCTTTTCCGACTCCTCCTCGTGATAGTCCACCTCCGTGTTGATGGACCACAAAGATTGCTTGTCCGTAACCCCCGCGAGAATATTATCCACCGCGGTCATGGCGGTAAGCATGGAGTGGTCCTGATTGTTGTACTTGTGCATGCCATTGCGGCCCACCAAATAGAGATTTTGAAATCTGTCGACAAAGCCGCGGATCAGCTCGAAGCGATCGTAGGAACCGAAATATGCAGGGTAGGTTTTAGGGACCCGTACGACGTGAGCGTCTACCACATCGGCGCTGCGCAGGATGCCGATCTTGTCCACTTCACGAATGGCGAACTTCGTCAATTCTTCGTCGGGCATGTTCCAAAGGTCGTCCGTGTCGTTGCAGAAGTATTCCAGTCCGATCCACGTTTTGGAAGGATCGGCTACCAAGTAAGGGCTCCAATTGTTAAAAATCTGCAGCCGGCCCACCAGAACGTCCGGCTCCTGTATATAGATCCAATTGTCCTTCAATGGAGTGCCGTCCGCTTCGCGTACCTTCAACTCGTTGACCAACAGCCCCACGGTGACGAAATCGCGATACTGCAAGCCATCCGCGACTTCGCGGACGTCCGCGGGGATCTCCGTATCAAGCGCATGGATCAGTTCGCGTACCGGCATGGTCGAAAATACATAATCGGCGTGAAAACGCTGCTGTTCACCGCAGTCGTTGACGGCATCTACGGCAACAATGCGGTCTTGCTCCACTACCAGACGCGAAGCACGCCAGCCGAGAAGGATCTCGCCTCCCTGCGACCGAATCAGTTGCGCGGCGTGCTCCCAGAGCTGCCCAGGACCATATTTAGGGTAAAGGAACTTCTCGATCAGTGAGGTTTCCACGCCTTTCTGCCGGATTCCTTCCTGCTCGCGGCGCGCGAAGAACTTCTTGACGAAATGCAGAACGGCAGTCGTTAATGACAAGCCCTTGATGCGTTGGGCGCCCCACTCGGCGCTAATCTCCCGGCAGGGCACGCCCCACACCTTTTCCGTATAGGACTGGAAGAAGGTGAGGTAGAGTTGGCGGCCGAAGCGGTTCACCAGAAAGTCCTCGAGCGATTTTTCCGGCCGGCGTGGCGCAATTTTAGCGGCCAGGTAGCTGAAGCCGATCCTGACTGCCCGGCCAAAGCCCAATTTCCCGAGCGTATCTGCGCTCAGTTTGATGGGGTAATCGAAGAATCTCCGGAGAAAGTAGATCCTGCTCTTACGCGGGCGAACCAGCATTACCAAATCGCTGGTTTCGGCGTCACCTCCGGTCGAGCCGGCGCGGAGGGTGCGCTGCTGGTTTTGGTAACGGAGTGTGTATTCAGTGCCGGCGCCTTTTTCCGGAGGGAGCAGTTCCATCCACCAGTTCATGACTCGGTCGGATTTGGAGAAAAAGCGGTGGCCCCCGATATCCATGCGGTTGCCTTTATAGCGGACCGTGCGCGAAATTCCTCCAATCTCCCGGCTGGCCTCCAGCACAACGGGGTGTATTCCGGAGCGGCGCAAGAACTCCAGGGCGGCGGTGAGGCCGGCGGGGCCGGCGCCAACGATAACCGCGGTTTTAGGCATGGAGCATGCGCCCCCAACCCGAAGCGCCAAGCGAGGTGGTGGAAACCGCGCTCAGGAAGCTCAAAAGATGCCAGTCTGGGGCGGTTTGCACCCGAAGTGCTATTGCCGGTAAAGGTTCCGGCCACATGGGCATCCGGCAGCCAGGGACCGCACCCCGCACTGTCAAAATTCTTAATGATTCGCGCTCCGGCATGGAGCAAAGCCTACCATGGCGCGCAACCAAGCTAACGGAAGGGGATTCGATTCAGGTTTTGCTGGAGGAGGACCGGTATTTGTGCATTATGGTTCGTTTTCGAGAGGTACACGTTTCTCTTCTAGACAGACCCGTAACTTTTGATTACCCTGAGGATCGTTGGCCGTCTCGGAGCGGTGCTCGAGCGATGCATCTCCCCCGTGCTCGAAGGGAGTCATTCGCGTTGCACGGTTCCTTCCGGCAACATCCAAAGAGTTCGGGCTAATCCAAAGGTTTATCTAGGCTTTCTCGTCGTTTCCTGTCCCGGGAGTCGGTGACTTCAGGGTCCATCGGAATCTGACCTGTTACCTATGTGGTACCGCTGCAACTATTGTTGGATGTGTAACCAGAGAGGTTACTTGGTACAAACGAAGCGGTCAGGGCATTGCGATTCTTCGGAACGTCTGCGCCGGCCCTACGCCTGAACCTCAGATGCCTCAACCACAGAGAGTATCGACACTTAAATTTTCACGGGCGGCTCACATGCGATTTCTTACAAGATCTGTAGCATGCGCAATTATCGCGGCGGGAGCGCTCTTGGCGGCCACCTCCGAAGCCCAGGTCGTACCCGCAATCAAGGGTGGTGGCAGCCAGATCAATGTTCTCGGTTTCTATACCCTCATGAATCCGGATGGCAGCGCCGGTCTAAATTACCCTCCGGGAACCACATTCAGCTCCTCCAAAAAGGATCAGGCCGCCAAGTGGAATATGCTGTCTGGCGGCGTCGGCGCCGATTTCAGGTTGGGACGATTCATTTTCGGACAGCCTGCCCTGGCAGTCCGGTACACACTCTCGTCCAGCAACACCGCGAAGGAAACGACATATCTGTTCGGACCCGAACTGCACTACGAGTTCGGCAAGCTCCGGCCTTATGGTGACTTCTACATAGGACCTGGCGACATCACCTGGGGCGGAAACGGATTTAAGGACAACAGCATCGTGTATGACTTCGGTGGCGGCCTGGACTATCACCTCAACCACTTGGTGAATATAAGGCTCGCCGATTTCCAATATCAGCTTTGGAATCTCGGTACGCACACCTACCCCGCCAATTTCCTCCCCGGAGTGCCCGAGGTCAGCTTCCCGACGAAGCTCAGGCCCTATACCCTCAACTTTGGGCTGACGTTCCGGGTCTGGTAGACGACTGAGGGATTGAGGGATCGGGAGACTGGGTTGGATCATTCAGGGATTCCGCCCGGGCAATGAGGTGGAAACTGACCAGTTGGGGCCGGTCCTCTCCACCTCCAAGCAGTGATGTCACCTTCAACGTCAACCCGAGATCCTTATCTTAGGCCGGCCTTTTCGCTTTCCAATCGGATGCGGAGGCAGGCATGGAACGTATGCTGGGTGCTGCTCTACCGACCTTCGCCGAGGCCGTTTCATTTCTGGCGTTCTTTTCTGTTGCGGTGCTTCGGAGCCAAGCTTGGCCCGAACTGCCATTTCTATCCGGGCTCGAAGGTCTGGGCTCCTTGGAACCTCGTCTGCGACGATGCAGTGTGCCTCAGCGACGGTGCTGAACTTTACAATCCAGCGGCTGCCTTCTTGGGGTCGCACGCGGTGGTCTCGCAGCAAGCGTACCTTTGCGGAGCCACTCACGATTACAACGATTCGGCCTTCCCTCTTATCTCTTTTCCTATTTCGCTCGGTGCTTTCTGCTGGATCTGTGCGCGGGCTTCAGTCGCACCCGGGGTAAGGGTGGGAGAAGGGGCGGTGCTCGGGATGGGTTCTCTGGCTACGGATGATTTGGAGTCTTGGACGGTTTATGCAGGCGTACCGGCCAAAAAGATCAAGCCTAGGCAACAGCGCGGGCGCGAGGAGCAACGGTGATCGTCGAATTAGAACCGGCAGTCACAACAAACCATCAAAAAGCCGATGGTATGCTTTTAGAGCGCCTCCCATGAAACATCCATTCGCTCTATCGCACCGTCCAGGGATGGAAACCCCTTCTGCCGCTGCGGGTTCGCGCAAGGTGGGATCTGCGCGAGGCTTTCGGTTCGCGGTGGTTCTTGCCTCCGTCTTGGCTCTGACCTGTCTGGCGGGAAGGACTATCATCCTTGGGCCGGCTGCATTTGCTCAGGATGCGGACGGAGATCAGGCTCCGGCTGCGCAGACCCCGATTACTCCGGCCACCGGCACCCCGGCCTCCGGTTCCACGCTGCCCCAGCCACTTTTCCCTTCAGCAAATAACCCCGTCTCCCCTTCTGCGCAAGCCGGCGCCGCGCAAGGCAATCCTAGTGGACCCGCCATGATGGCCGGCCTGGGTTTCGGCCCGATTCATCCCGGAGATATTGTCGAAGTACGATTCTTTCAGGCTCCTGAATACAACGTTCAGATGCCGGTTTCCGCGTCCGGAGACATCGCAATTCCCTATGCCGGGATTTTTCACATTGAGGGACTGACCTCAATCGATGCGGCCAAGGCGATCACGCAACTGTTTCAACAGCGCCAGATCCTGCGCGATCCCCACGTTATCGTGACCACCCAGCAATTCGGTTACAGCGTTACCATTCTAGGCGAGGTGCGGGCTCCGGGAGTCTATCGGCTACAGGGCAGGCACCGCCTGATCGACATTCTGACCGAGGCGGGCGGCGTGACGGATCGCGCCGGGCACATCATTCAGGTCTTCGGGGTGGATTCGACAAAGAATCCGCAGAAACTCCTTTGGGATCCTACACTGCAGGAAAACAACAATGCCGGGCTGGTACTCAAGCCCGGGCAGACTGTGATGGTGAGCCGCTGTGGGGTGGTCTATGTAGGGGGAAACGTAGGCCGTCCGGGAGCCTACCCACTCTGTGACTCGAATAACCCCACACTCTCCGAAGTGATCGCGTTAGCCCAGGGGATCCGGCCCTCCTCCTGGCCGCAGCGCACGCTTTTGCTGAGGACTTCTAAAAACGGAACCCGCCTGGCGGAAAAGGTGCGCCTGGACGACGTGCTAAGAGGCAAAGGCATCGACATCGCGATGCAGTCCGACGACATTGTCTTCGTTCCGCCCAGCAATCTCAAGACGGCGTCAAAGGTTATGGCTGCCGCCGCGCTTGGATTCGCAACGCAGGCCTACCTGTACCTCCATTGATACCTCCTCCACCATATGGCGGAGCCGCGCACGGTGCTGCCGCCGTTTCGCCTCCTGGGGTTGCATTCGCACCGGCTCCGGATGCCGCAGGCACTCCATCTTCGTTGAAGTTCAGCATCGTCACGATCTCCTTCAATCAAGGCCAGTATTTGGAAGAGGCCATGAACTCTGTCTTGGCGCAGGACTATCCCAACGTGGAATACATTGTGGTCGATCCCGGATCAACAGATGGCAGCCGGGATCTAATTGAGCGCTATGCGGATCGCCTTGCCAAGGTCATCTTCGAGCCTGACGGTGGAGCTCCCGACGGCCTTAATAAAGGTTTCCGGCATGCGACGGGGGAGATCTTCGGTTTTCTGAATTCAGACGACGTTTTGCTGCCGGGCGCTCTCGGCGCCGTCAGCCGAACGTTTGAGAAGCGCAGCCGCTGCGACGTTGTAATGGGAAACGGCTTTCTAGTAGACTCCGACGGCAACCGCATCCGGCACGTTCGGGCGGCCGGCTTTACGGCAACCCGTTACTTTTATGGGGGGGCTACCTGGCTGCAACAGTCCACATTTTTCCGCCGGAAAGCCTTCGAATCCATTGGCGGATTCAACACGGCCAACCGTTCCTGCTGGGACGGCGAACTTCTGCTGGAAATGGCCTTGGCTGGAGCCGAGGTGGCATACCTGAACCATGATCTTTCGTTGTTCCGGGTGCATCCGCAGTCGATTACGGGATCGAAGCGGCACAAGGAGATGATGCGAGCCGACATCGACCGAATGTTCTCGCACGCGCGGGGGCGCAACTGGACCGCCGCGGACACGCTCCGTTCCTGGCTGTTAAGGGCGGAGCGCCTTTTAACCCATCCCGGCGCTTTGGAATCTGCGATCCGCGCCCGGCTGCATTGAACGTGAACCGCCTCGCAGAAGCATGGGCCATAGTGGAAAACTGGGCACAAGGTGGGATTTCGCGGAGAACATCATTGGTGGAAGATTACGCGGCACTCTATAATTTGTGAGTTCGCACCGCTTCGCTCGGGGCCGTTTTATGACAAGATTCACCGTGCCTGCTGCGGCAGAATCCTTTTCCAGGAATACCACGATTTTGTCCCCGCATCGCGACGGTGTCACCTCCCGCTTACGCGCCGGTTGGAAGCGCTGTCAAGGTGAAGCTCAGATAGCATGAACCCCTATCCCCAAACGCCGGAACCTGCCCTTGCACCTGAAGACGAGGAGCAATTTGCTCCCGGACGCCCCCTTTTCAATCTGGGAGCTTCCGAGGGTCAAAGCGTGCAGCACTTTGTCCGCCTGGGCAGAAAGTATGTGTGGCTTGTACTGGCAGCCGCGGTGTTGGGGATCGGATGCGGGATGCTCAAAAATTTCCGGTCGCCCAAGGAGTACCGCGCCACCGCGAATATCGAGATCACGACGGATACAGCTGACCAGTTTCGTCTGGGTACCTCTAGTTACGACGACGGCGGCTACATCGATGTTACTCGCCTGAACACCGAGGTCGCCGTCCTCAAGAGCTCCACGCTCGCTTTGCAAACAATCAAATCCTTGCACCTGAACAGCAACAAGGACTTTCTTCCGCCTGGATCGACAGAAAGCTGGGATCTCTCCAATGCCAGGCAGCGGCACGCTTTAATCGGGATGTTCGTCGGCGGACTGTCGGCGGAACGCTTTGGGCACACCAACATCCTTGCTTTGAGTTTCACCGCACGCAATCCTCAACTCGCGGCCAATATTTGCAACACCCTCATCGACAACTATGTCCAGCACAACTTCAGCGACAACTATGCCGCTACGCAGGAGGTCGCAGGCTGGCTGCAAAAGCAGCTCGGAGATCTGAAGAACCGGCTGGAGGCGAGCCAGGAACGGATGCTGAACGTGCAACGGGACATTGGGCTGGTGGGAATCGATCAAACGCAAAGCATCATGCTCTCCCGCTTGGTCGATCTAAGCCACGATGTGACGGGAGCTGAATCGTCTCGACTGGTTGCGCAAGCTAAGTTGATCACGCTGCAAAGTGCCTCGCCGGATGTGCTCCCCACGCTGAGCGGCGACGCCATCCTGCTCAACCTCAAGCAGCGCCAGAACGATTTGCAGGCGCAATATGCCAGCCTGGGCCAAAAATATGGCGCGCAAAGCCAACAGATGCTCCAGCTCAGGGCGGAAATGAATCAAGTTTCCAAGAGCATAAAGGCGGAGCAGGACAACGTCGTCGATCGGGCACGGCAGGAGCTGAACGCCGCCACCGAGAATGAAAATTCTCTGCGCAATCGGCTGACCCAGGAAACGAACGCCGCCTATCAGGGAAATTCAAAAGCGGTGGAATACACGCTTGCGCGCCGCGAATATGAGGCCAACCGAACGCTGTATGACGGCTTGCAGCAGCGGTTGCAGGAAGCCGGAATCATCGCCGGCCTGCACTCGACCGATATCCGCAGAATCGATCCAGCCGACGCTCCCGATTTTCCGAGCTCTCCACGCAAATCGCTCAACCTGATGGCAGGATTCGCGGGTGGCTTGGGTATTGGTTTGGTGCTGGCCTTGATTCTGGAAGCTTTTGATACCAACATCAAGTCAATCACCGACATCGAAGACCGGTTGGGTCTCCCCGTGCTTGGGGTGGTTCCGGAGGTAGACGCCAAGCAGCTTTCGCCTGAAACCTTTATTTCCGATGCGACTTCTTCTCTCCCCGGCGCTTGGTCGCGCCTCGCGGAGTCCTACCGCTCGCTGCGAACCACCATCCTGCTTTCACGGGCAGGAACGCCACCCCAGGTGATTCTCGTGAGCAGCGCCAAGCCATCGGAAGGCAAAACCTCGATCTCCACCTTGGAATCGATCGTTTTTGCTCTCAATGGCTCGCGCGTGTTGCTCATCGATTCCGATCTACGACGGCCCTCGGTCCACCTGAAATTCCGGATCGCGAACAAAGTTGGCCTCACCTCGGTTCTGACCGGCAAAGCCTCTCTGGCCGAAGCCATTGTCACAGTACCCTCCATACCTTCACTGAGGATTTTGCCTGCCGGCCCCATCGCCCCCATGCCGGCCGAGCTTTTAGGCTCGTTGCAGATGCAGCAACTGATTGAGGAGCTTCGACCGTCTTACGACTTCATTATGATCGATACTCCGCCAGTGCTCACCGTCACTGACGCGGCGGTGCTGGTCTCGCTCAGCGATGGCGTTGTGCTGGTCTTGCGCTATGGCGAAAGCTCGCGCAACGTGGTGGTGCGCGCCTGCGAGATCCTGGTGCGTTCTGGAGCGCACCTTTTGGGTGTAGTGCTCAACCAAGTCGATCTGCAGTCCGCCGATTACTCCGAGTATTACGGCCGCTCTTATAACGACTACTATCAGTCCCGTGGGGACGTCGAAGACTAGCCATGCCAGAAACCCTCTTTGTCAGAAGATTGGATCTGGCCTCTTTGCGCGAGGCG
>JANWJB010000092.1 GCA_025449575.1 Acidobacteriaceae bacterium | reverse complement strand
GGAGAGGAGCCAGGCGTGCCCGTCCAGTTCCCGCCCGCTGAAATTGCGGTGTATGCTGAAGCGGTTTCCAACTACTGTGCCCGGCACGCGATCGCAGAAGCGGGGCTTTTTTTAGAAAGCCTTATGGCTGCATCTTTCCTGGGCACTCCCCTGAGGAGAGCCGCTCCGGCAACCTTGACGCCCGCCAAAACCAGAGTTCTTCATGCAAGCCGGAGCGAGATGCTGCTGAAGCTTCGCGACGACATTCTGCAGCTCCATGGGTTCGAGGTGGTCTCTACGCCCTCCTTCGAAACGGCTTTACAACAGGTCGCGCACGGGGACTTCGATCTGGTCCTGATCGACATTGAAGGCGAGAAGGGGGTTGCGGAAGCGGAGCATCTTTGCTCCGAGATCATCCACCTGAAGCCCGGGCAGCATGTTGCTTACGTTTGCAATTATCGGGTTGCAATCGACAGCGACTGTCCCGTTTCGGTCATTCGCGCGGAATTCAATCCCGAAGGCCTTGTGCGCTCCATCCGCGAAGTCTTGGGAAGATTTCAGAACTAGAAGCCGCCTTGATGTCAAAATCCGCTTTAGCCGGTCTTCCGGTCTTCGCGGCTGGTTGGGGTATGGGTCCGGGGCTGGGAAGCGCGGTAGCGGTCGCGGAGGGTGGACTCGCGTACCGGCTTTTCGTGCAGCAGTGGCTGCACCGCGCGCAGATGGGCGTTGGCATGAAACCATCTTTGCGCAGCGCCATCGTGGAGCAGGTTCAGGATGGCCAGCAGCGACATACCCTGGTGGTGGGCCATCCACTCGCGCACAAGAGCGGGCCGGTGCGCCAAAATCCGGTAATCGCCCGCCTCGTAGAAGCCGTAAGCCCCTATCCATCCGAGATGGGCCATGCGCCTGAGGTTTCGCATCGATTCGGCCGGAGCGAATTCCAGCGCAAGAAATGTTGAATAGGGAGAGACGACCGGACCGGCGGAGGCATTCCACCGCAAAGCAATCGAGGGAATGCCGAAGGCCTGGTAACCGTAATGTCCTTGATCGTCCTGTGCGGCATAACCGGATTCCGAGATGCCCCACGGAATGCCCCGCGCACGGGCGAAGGAACGCTGCACGGCAATCACCGCGGTCAGACTGCGCGAGACCAGCGTTTCAGAGTAGCTGTGCATCCATAGCGCCGGCATCAGGTACTCGAACATCGTTCCTGTCCAGGAGGCCAAGACGGCGCGTCCGTAGGCCATTGCGTGCGCCCGCCCCAGCCGGAACCAGCTCCGCTGTGGCACATCGCCTTTGGCGATGGCGATGAAGGCGGCAACGCGGCCTTCGCTGGCCAGCAAGTCATAGCAGGAGGGATGGGCCTTTTTCTGCTCCACGTCATAGGCCACGCAGAGCAGGAGACGTTTCTGGTTGACGAGCAAGCCGAAGTCCATCTCCGTGGCCATGCGCATGGCCTCCGCGCTTAGCCGTTGCAGCGAAGAGGTGAGCGCCTGAAGACGCTTTTGCGCGGGTTGAAGCGCATTGCGTAACTTTTCGGCCAGCACCACCTCGGGCGCATCGGATGCGAGTCCAACCAAAGCCCGCCCGAGGCGCAAATCAAGATCAGCGGCGAAAGAGGCGGCCTCGCCGGCGCTGACAGTATCCGCAACATGCGCCAGCCCATGGATCTGCGACAGCGCGAGCAGAGGGGCGAATTCGGGTAGAAGCCATGGCATCCAATCGCCGGCCAACTTCGCCAATGCCTCAATCCGGCAGCGAATTTCCTGGTTCCACCAGGAATACTCGCTCTGCTGTGCGGACAGCACATCATCGTGCGAAACATCTTCTGCTGGAGCGGGCGGGGTTTCTGCCGCAGACAAAGCCCAGGCAATCCATGTGGCGGTGGGCGCATCCGGGGGCGGTGGCGGATCTGCCTGCAGCTCCGGCGGATGCTCGGACAATGACCGCAGGAGCTGCCAATGATCGTGGATGCCTTGAAAGAGCGAACGGTCGAACAGAGGGCCCCGCAGCGCCGCCTTGCAGCCCTCGCGCAAGGTGTAGAAAGATGCGGCGAGATTGCCGCTATCCACCGATGAGACCACGCGCGGCCGCAGCGCCTCCAGTGTCCGGGTGTCATACCAGTTGTAAGGATGCCCGCGGAATTTCTCCAGCCGGCTATAACTTTGCAAACTACCGGCAGTGATCGATGCGAATTCGGGAAGCGTGAGATAGCCGAAGGCCAGCGCCGCCTGCCGCGCGTTGAGCAGGAAACCCAGATTGGTGGGTGAGAGGCGGCCCGCCTCGACCAGCCCCGCTTCCTCCACATTATCCGGGATGAGGTAGTTGTGGCTTTCGCCGCCGAACTGGCGGAAGTAACGCCATGTGCGGAGCGCAATCTGGTGCAGAAAGTCCGATTCCCGCTGCTTCAGCCGCGGCCGGGCTTTCCGCGGCGCCTGGTTGAGCCATGCGGTGATGCCGCCTGCAAATCCCCACAGCGCCAGAATAGGCAGGGCGACGAGCAGCGATTCCGGTCGGCGGATCAGCACGATGACCCCGGTGATAAAGGCCACCAGCGGCGTGAGGGCCAGGTACCGATCGACCGGCGTGTTGCGGCGGTCTTTGGATTCTGACTCAGCCGCCGTTTCCCACTCCAGCAGATGCCGGCCGGTGATAAAGCTGCGCACCAGCGAGCGAATGATCGCGTCGAGGGCCAGCAGAGTCTGGTGGGGCAGAAAGGCAAGATTCAGAAGATCGATGAAGATGCTTTGCCAGAAATTGCTGATTCCTTCCCGCAGCGCGCTGCGGGACCGGCCAAGCAGGGCGTGGCCCATGCTGAAGCCAAGCTGGACGAGCGTCGGGACGAAGATTAGAAACAGTGTCACCGCCGTCCAGTACAGAGCGCCCCCAGGCAAACCCAGCCATCCTGCGATCAACAGGATGAAGGTGAAGGTTTCCACCAGCGAGCGCCGGAGATTGTCGAAGATCTTCCAGCGCGAGATGGTGGCGATGGGGTTCGGTACATATTTGCGCGATTCGTCGGGCACCTTGGCGAAGAGCCATTGCCCAATCTGCCAATCCCCGCGAACCCAGCGATGCTTCCTCCGGTTGTATGCGCTGTAGTGGGAAGGATAGTCGTCGATCACTTCAATGTCAGTGGCGAGACCAACCCGCGCGTAGGAGCCTTCAATCAGGTCGTGGCTTAGCAGCGCGTTGTGCGGGAAGCGTCGATCGAGCACGGCGTGGAAGGCGTCGACTTCGTAAATGCCCTTCCCGGTAAAGATCCCCTCGCCATAGAGGTCCTGATAAACATCGGAAATAGCGCGGGCATAAATGTCAAAGCCGGTTTGTCCGGAGTAGATTGCGGCGAGGCGCGAGCGCGCCGCCGAGTGCACGCTCACCCCCACACGCGGCTGCAGAATGCCATATCCCTCCGTAACGATTCGCAATTGAGGATCGATGATCGCTCGATTGAGCGGATGCGCCATGGCTCCAATCAGGGTGCGGGCGCTGTCGCGCGGAAGCTGCGTGTCGGAGTCCAGCGTGATCACATAGCGCGCGTGCGCCAAAGCCTCAAGATTGCCCGCCTTGACCGGGAATGGGTCATACTCCCGCTTGAGCAGCTTGTTCAGGTCAAGCAGCTTGCCGCGCTTGCGCTCCCATCCCATCCATACGCCCTGGCGCGCGTTGAAGATACGGTGGCGGTGCAGTAGGAAGAATGAGCCGGCTCCGGCGCCGGCATAGCGCCGGTTGAGATCGCCGGTGAGCTGCACGGCCAAATCCACCAGTGGATCGGTATCGTTTGGCCGTGGGCGCGTGATGGAATCAGCAAGGTCGGTGAGCAGGCCGAAATGGATATTGGGGTCCTGGTTGGCTAAGTAGCGGACCTCGAGCTGTTCGAAGAGGTCGCGCACCTGGCCGGGATTGAGAAGCAGCGTAGGAATCACGACGAGCGTCGTGAACTCTTCGGGCACACCCTCGGAAAAATCAAATTTGGGCAACGGATGAGGTTTGAAGAGCGCCGTAACGGTGCTGTTCACCAGATCGACGGCTCCCTGCGTGGCCGGCAGCAGCAGGAGCAGAAAGGCCAGCGTGATACTCCCGAAGACGGGATAGGTGGGGACCAGGGGCAAAAGGATAAGGCCGATGAGAATAACGGTGATGACCTGAATTCCCCCAATGTAGAAATCGTCCGCGTTTTGCCAGAGCAGCAGCCGTATGCGCTCCGCGAGGCGGGGACGATATCCGATGCGGGAGGCCAGTTGAAGGGAGCCGCGGTCGATCAGGTAGTAGCCGATATGCGCTCGGCGGAGCCGGCGGCGGGGATCGTCGGCTGCCAGTTTCGCCTCTGCCTCGCGGGCCAGGGCCAGTGCCGCTTCAGCCACCTCCATTTCGGTGCAGTTGGAATCGTGAGCGATTTGCGCGACGCGATGGCGGTAGGCATCGCGGGTCTCCAGATCCATCGCAGTGAAGGCTCCAGCGGGATCCTGCTTGAGGATTTCCTCGAAAAACACCAGAGGTTCGGTCAGCTCCGCCCAGTCGGTATAACCGGCTTCGCGCAGGCTTTTCAGCCTGGTCTGCAGCGCCAGCGACGCTGCCGGATGACTGGACTTCGGATCTTGCAGGATGCCGCCGGCCAGGCCCAGAATCTCTTCTACCAGCAGAAACTTCAGAATGACGGGAAAGGTTTGTATCTCTTCGAGCCGAAGCGCGTCACTGCTCTGCAACTGCTCGATGAAGATCGAGAAGGCATCCTCATCCCATACCGACCCGGTCGCCCGCAGGTATGCATCCGTTACGGCAACAATTCGCGGCTCGTCGCCCTCGCGGGGCCGTATTAGCCGCGGCAGGTGGCGCAGGCCTTTGCGCATTGCGGACAGATCGTTAATCGCGCTGCGCAACATCCCCGGATTCTGACGAAGCTCGGGGAGCGGCTCGGGCAGCTCCGCCCCCACCGGGCTGGAAGCGGAGTAAGCAAATAACCGCTGATAAAACTCCTCCAGCGACTCGTCGGTCGAGTCGATGCGCTGCCCGAAGCTGCTCGGGCCGTGCATGGTATAGGCGACATTCCAGCTATGCGCGGCCTGCGTGGCCTGCTCG
>JANWJB010000091.1 GCA_025449575.1 Acidobacteriaceae bacterium | reverse complement strand
GTTACCAACGTGGGCAGCGCTCACCGCGAGAATTTTCCCGACGGGCTGGCCGGCATCGCGCGCGCCAAGTATGAACTGGTGCAGAGTTTGCCGGCCGACGGAGTGGCGTTCCTGAACTGCGACGACCCGTATGTCTCGCAGTTCGGCCGCGATTTTCGCGGTCGCGCTGTCTATTTTGGCTGCGGTCCCTGCGCCGATCCTCGGGCGCTCATGGTGGAAGACCTTGGCCTGGAGGGCTCCCGGTTTGAGATTAGCGCCGGCGGTAAGGAAGCGGTCGGAACCACCATCCTGGTGGGCCGCCACAACGTCGCCAACGCCCTGGCGGCAATCGCCGTGGGCCTGGAGGCCGGCATTGCTTTGGAAGAGTGTATAGCGGCTGTGGAGCGGCTAAAGCCGCCCGACAAGCGGGGCGAAATCCTGCACGTCTCCGGCGCAACTATTATCAATGACTGCTACAATTCCAATCCCGAAGCGCTGAAGTCGATGATCGCCAGCCTGGCGTCTATGGCCGCCCAGAGGCGCATTCTGGTCGCCGGAGAGATGCTGGAACTCGGTCCGGAGTCGCCCCGGCTGCACCGCGAGTGTGGGGAGGCAGCCGCGGCTCGCGGCATCGATCTGGTGCTTGGAGTGCACGGGAACGCACAATACATTGTCGAAGGAGCTCGGCAGCAAGGCGCGCTCGCTTTGTTTGTCCCCACGGCAGAGGCCGCGGGCGAGTGGCTGAAGGCGGAGCTGCGAGAGGGTGACGCGGTGCTGCTCAAGGCCTCCCGTGGCGTCGGTCTGGAGCGCGCGCTCCGCGGCATAGAAGACTAGAGACGTCGGTGCCGGGCCGCCTCCGGCACGCCGCCGCCTGTGTCCGTCACGTTGCTGCTCGAATCCCCGTCGCAGCCCTAGTCTCCGCCTTGGTTCCACGGCGGATGCCGGCCCGCTGCCATGCCCATCGCCTTGTAAGATAGCCACAACGCGCACACCGAAAGCGCGTCGGAGGACGTTTGCTCTACTGGCTCCTTTATCAGAAGCTATTTCCATACTTCAGACCCTTCCGCATCTTCCGGTATCTGACGTTTCGCACCGCCTTTGCCAGTCTCACGGCGATGCTGATCGCGTTGCTCATCGGTCCATACGTGATCCAAAAACTGCGCGAGTTCCAGATTGGTCAATACATCCGCGAAGATGGGCCGCAGGCGCATCAGAAAAAGGCCGGTACGCCAACGATGGGCGGCGTGCTCATCGTGATCGCAATTGTAGTTCCTACGCTCTTGTGGAGCGATCTGAGCAATCCTCTGGTGTGGCTGGCCATCAGTTCAACATTGGTCTTCGCCGCCATCGGATTTACCGACGACTATATAAAGGTGGCTCACCGGCGGAACCTGGGACTGTCCTTCTGGCAAAAGATGGGGCTGCAGATTATCAGCGGAGTGGGCATCGCCTTGTCGCTGATCGCGATGCACAATCACAACATTTTCTCCACCCGCCTGATGGTTCCCTTTTTGAAGCGGGTGCATCCGGACCTCTCGATACACGCACTCGGTGCGATTCCCCATTTGGGTGTGCTGGCGTTTCTTCCGTTTATCGTTTTTGTCACTCTGGTCATCGTCTTTTCGAGCAACGCGGTCAATCTTACGGATGGCCTGGATGGGCTGGCTATCGGCTGCACTATCATCGCTGCCGGCGCGCTCACCGTGCTCACGTATGTAAGCGGCCACGCGGTGCTGTCGGACTACCTGGAGTTGGAGCGGATGCCCCTGGTAGGCGAGCTGACCATCTTTTGCGGCTCCATGGTTGGAGCCAGCATCGGCTTCCTCTGGTACAACGCCCATCCGGCAGAGATTTTCATGGGAGATGTGGGCTCACTGGCTCTGGGCGGGGCCATCGGTACGATTGCCGTGGTTATCAAGCAGGAACTGCTGCTGCCCTTTATTGGCGGCATCTTCGTGCTGGAGGGAGTGAGCGTCATACTACAGGTGGGAAGCTACAAGCTGCGCAAGAAGCGCATCTTCAAGATGGCTCCCTTGCACCATCACTTCGAGTTGATGGGCTGGTCGGAGTCGAAGGTGATTGTGCGGTTTTGGATTGGCGCGCTGGTTTTTGCGCTGCTGGCGCTCACCACATTGAAGTTGCGATAGGCCAAAGGAAGCCGGTGGAACTTAAAGGAAAAAAAACGCTCGTGGTCGGCATAGGCAAGTCCGGACTCGCTACTGCGTTTTTTTTGCGCCGGCGGGGGGCCGATGTCACCGTCTCGGATCAGCGCAGCGCGGCCGCGCTAGCCAAGGAAATACCCTCGCTGATGGAGGCCGGAATCGCGGTGGAAGCCGGCAGCCATGGACTGCTGACCTTTCGCCGCCAAGACCTCATCGTCGTCAGCCCCGGTGTGCCCTTCGACACGCCCGAACTCGTTCAGGTGCGCAGCTTTGGATTGCCCGTAATCGGCGAGCTGGAACTGGCCTCCCGCTTTCTCCAGGGCAAGGTGCTGGCGATTACCGGCTCCAATGGAAAGACGACGACCACGGCGCTGTGCGGAGAGATCTTCCAGGCTGCCGGGTTGCAGACGCTGGTGGGGGGCAACATCGGCACTCCGGTCATTGATTTGGTGGACAGAAGCGGCCCGGATACATGGGCGGTGCTGGAGGTTTCCAGCTTCCAATTAGAGACGACCGTGAACTTCCATCCGCGGATCGCCGTCATCCTGAACATCACGCCCGACCATTTGGACCGCCATGGCGCCTTCGCCAACTATGCGGCAATGAAGGAGAGGATCTTCGCAGCGCAAGGGCCTGACGACTTTCTGGTCTTGAACGGCGATGATCCGGTGGTCCAGCAGGCCGCGAGCCGGGCACACTCTCGAGTTTTTTGGTTCAGCCGATCGAAAATCGTCCGGCAGGGCGCGTGTATTTTCGGTGAAACGCTTGCCTTTCGAGCATCGGAAAATGCTTCACTGGAGCCTATCCTTCCGTTGAACGCCATCCCCCTGAAGGGAAAGCACAATGTGGAGAATGTGCTGGCAGCGGCCTGCGCCACGCGGCTGGCCGGCATCCCCGCGGAAGCGATTGCCGCAGCGGTCGCCTCCTTTCACGCCGTGGAGCATCGTTTGGAGTTTGTGGTCAACATTCAAGGCGTGGAGTATTACAACGATTCCAAAGCCACGAACGTGGATGCCGCGGCGAAGGCGATCGAGGCCTTTCCGGGGGGAATTCACCTGATCCTGGGCGGCAAGGACAAGAACTCCGATTATGCGCAGTTGGAGCCGCTGCTCAAGGAGCGGGTCAAGGCGGTCTACACTATCGGTGCGGCGGCGGAAAAGATTGAAGGGCAGATTCGAGGCTTCGTGCCTGTGGTCTCTGCCGGCACGCTGGAGCAGGCGGTCAATCTCGCGGCGGAGGCGGCGGCCACCGGAGAGATTGTCTTACTGGCTCCGGCTTGTTCCAGCTTTGACCAGTTCGAGAATTACGAGCATCGCGGGCGAGCCTTTAAGGAACTGGTGCTGGCGCGCCGTGGGAAGGGTGTATGGCAAAACGCGTAGGAGTCGACAAATGGCTCTTCGGCGTCACTCTTCTTCTGGTCTTCGTCGGTCTGCTGATGGTTTTCAGCGCCTCCGCGGTCATGGCCAAGGAGCGGATGGGATCGCCCTACTTTTTTGTCAGCAGGCAGGCGCTCTGGGCCGTTCTGGGTCTGATTGCGATGACCACGCTTATGCAGGTGAACTATCGCCGCTACAACCGGCCGGCAATAGTCTTTCCCGCCGTCGCGATCACGACTCTGTTCTTGATGTCCGTTTTCCTGCTGCATGATTCGCACCACGTCTATCGCTGGATTCACTTTGGCTCTTCCTCGCTGTCGTTTCAGCCATCTGAGGTCGCCAAGCCCGTGCTAGTGCTCTTTCTCGCCTGGTTTCTGCAAGACAAACTCAGCGTCATTCACGATTGGCGCAACACGCTTGCGCCCGCCATTCTGCCCAGCTTGGTTTTTGTAGCGCTCATCCTTGGGGAGCCGGATCTTGGGACGGCATTGGTTTGCGCCGCGGTCACAGCGCTGATGCTGTATCTGGCCGGAGCGGAGGTGAAGTATTTTGTCTATGCGGCGGTGGCGGCCGTCCCGGTGCTTTACTTCATGCTCTTCCGCGTGCCCTGGCGGCGGGCGCGCATGCTTGCCTTCATCCATCCCGACGCCGACCCACAAGGCGCCGGGTTCCACACCATCCAGTCCCTGATCGCGGTAGGCACCGGCGGAATCTTCGGCCGCGGCTACATGGAGGGGCTAGCTAAGCTCTTCTATCTGCCGGAGCCGCACACCGACTTCATCTTCGCCAACATCGCCGAGGAGTTGGGCTTGGCCGGCGCGGTGGCGATCGTCGTTCTGTTCGTTATCCTAGGCTATCGCGGATTGCGCGCCGCGAGCCTCTCTAAAGACATCTTTGCGCGCTTTCTCGCCTTCGGCATTACCGCCACGATTCTCGTCCAGGCGTTTTTCAATATGAGCGTGGTGCTGGCTCTGGTGCCCAACAAGGGCATCACACTGCCCTTCATCTCCTATGGGGGAACCTCGCTTTTCTTTATGCTGGCGAGCGTGGGCGTGTTGCTGAATCTCACGCGGGAGATCGACTGACCACATGAGGGTTCTCATTGCCGGCGGGGGAACGGGCGGCCATGTGATTCCCGCGCTGGCCATCGCCGATGCGCTCGTTCTGCGCTATGGCGCGGAGGTCGTGTTTGCGGGAACCTCGCGCGGCCTGGAGACCCGCTTGGTGCCGCGGGCGGGCTACCGGCTGGAGCTGATCACCGTGGGTCAGCTCAACCAGGTGAGTCTCGCTACCCGGCTCAAAACCGTGGCTACTCTCCCGGGAGGAGTGATCGACTGCTGGCGCCTCTTGCATCGCTGGCAGCCGCAGGTCGTGTTGGGCGTGGGGGGGTATGCCTCCGGTCCCGCCATGCTGGCGGCGCTGCTCAAGCGGACGCCCACCTTGGCGTTCGAGCCCAATGCCGTGCCTGGAATGGCGAACCGCATGGTGGGCAGATGGGTAAGCAGGGCCGCGGTCAACTTCGCAGCCGCCAAGCAATACTTCCGCAACGCCGAGGTCACCGGGATTCCGGTGCGTGAGGAGTTTCTCTCCCTGCCGCCGAAGCTGCCGGGAACCTTGCCGCGCCTGCTGGTATTTGGCGGCAGCCAAGGAGCCCGTGCATTCAACCAGGCGATGCCGCAAGTTGCCAAGGCTTTGCTGGATAGCTCGCCCGCTCTCCGCATCTTGCACCAGGCGGGAGCCCGGCATGCGGAGGCCACGCGAGCCGCTTACGCCGCCAGTGGAGCTGATCCTCTGCGCTGGCAGGTGGAGGCATTTTTGGATGACATGCCGCAGCAGTTTGCCGCCTCCGACCTTGTGCTGGCACGCAGCGGAGCGAGCACGGTGGCGGAGTTAGCCGCCTCCGGCAAGCCGTCGCTGCTGACGCCGTTTCCTCGAGCCGCCGACGATCACCAGCGCAAAAATGCCGAAGCCATGGTGGAAGCCGGCGCGGCGGCCATGCTTTTGGAGGAACAGATGACGTCCGACCGCCTGCTGGCGGAGATTCGCGCGCTGCTCGGCGATCCGGCGCGGCTGACCGCGATGGGCGAACGGGCGCGGGCATTGGCTCGGCCCGGAGCCGCGCTGAGGATCGCACAAATGGCTGCGGAGCTGGCCGGCCATAGCTCGTTTTCAGATTAGGTTTCTAGCAGATTCACGTTGCCATGACCCACCGTGGTTCGAGAAGTACGGCTTTTCTTATCGGAAAAGCCGTGTATGAGCATCTGCCTCCGGGTACACCTATCGTGATCCGCTCTCGGAAGAGACCGGCCGGAACGCGGGCGCCTCATGGAAAAATGACCGCCGCCGGAAGCCGGCGGCTATGCGCCTCAGCCTTTTGCGAGTTCTTTCGCTCGCTGGGTGGCGCGCATGACCGCCTTGATGAGGGTGACGCGAAGTCCGCCCTCTTCCAACTCCAGAATGCCGTCGATGGTGCAGCCGGCCGGGGTGGTTACCGCATCTTTCAGGAGGGCCGGGTGGTAGCCCGTCTCCAACACCATCTTTGCGGCGCCGAATGTGGTTTGCGCGGCCAGCAGAGTGGCGGTATCGCGCGGCAGACCGACTTTTACCCCGGCTTCGGCTAACGATTCCAAGATGATGTAGATAAAGGCGGGGCCACTGGCGGAGAGGCCGGTGACCGCGTCCATATGCTTTTCCTCCACCACCACAGTGCGCCCGACAGTCCCAAAAAGATGCGCGGCAAGTTCCAGTTGTTCCTCGCTGGCGAAGCGTCCGCGGCTGAGCGCGGCAATGCCTGCTCCAAGAGCGGAGGGCGTGTTTGGCATGGCGCGAATGACGGCGATCTCCATGCCCGAAGCCCGCTCAATCTCCGCCGTGCGCACCGAAGCGGCGAAGGAGATCAAGAGCTTTTTCTTGGTGAGCGCGGGACGAATCTCCTCAACCAGATCAGGAATGTTGATGGGCTTGACTCCCAGCAGAATCAGATCGGCCCGCTCGGCGGCGGAGAGGTTGTCAGTTGACACCTCAACCCCCCACTGGGCGGAGAGTTGCGACGCGCGCTCCGAATGCTCTACGGTGGCCAGAATCTGCTCAGGTTCAAGCATTTTGGATTTGAGGAAAGCTTGCAGAAGAATCCCACCCATTTTCCCCGAGCCGAGAATGGCCACTTGAAGGCCACGCAGAGAGGGAATAGGAGAGTTGGAGGGAATAGCAGCGTCAGAAAGGCTGGAAGGAATGGAAGGATTGCTCGCGTCGAAATCCATGAAAGCTCCTCGATCTACTTTTGTAATGATGTTTTTTGCTGGGGCAAAGCTTTTCGCCGGGCAATCCACCCGTCGGTGCGCTGCTCCAGCATATCCAGCGGCAAAGCGCCCGCATCCAGCACCTCATCGTGAAAGGTGCGAATGTCGAACTTGGGGCCGAGGTCCTGTTTCGCCTTGGCACGCAGCTCGAGGAATTTGAGTTGCCCTATCTTGTAACCCAGCGCCTGCGCCGGCCATGCAATATAGCGATCCACCTCGGACTGGACGTCGGTCTCGTCGAGGCCGGAGTTCTGGTGAAAGTAGTCCACCATCTGCTGGCGCGTCCAATGCTGAGAGTGAACGCCGGTATCGACCACCAGGCGGACCGCGCGCCACAGGTCGGCTTCCAGCCGTCCGTAGTCGCTATAGGGGTCCTGATAGAAGCCTGCATCCTTGCCTAACTGCTCGGCATAGAGACCCCAGCCTTCGGTGTAAGCGGTGTAGTAGGTGTACTTGCGGAACTGCGGCAACCCCGTTAGCTCCTGGGCGAGCGAGATTTGCAGATGATGGCCGGGCAATCCTTCATGGTACGCAATCACCTCAACGTCAGCCAACGACCGCGATTGGTAGTTATAAGTATTTACATAGACGGTACCTGGGCGCGAGCCATCCGGCGTGCCGGCAACGTAATATGCCGCAGCCTGATCCTTTTCCATATAGGATGGCACCGGCTCTACCACCAGCGGAGCCTTGGGGAGCCGCCCAAAAAGCTGCGGAAGCTTTGGCCGCATCCGGTCCAGATAGCCGCGGTAGGCGTCCAGAAGCTGCTCTTTCGACGTGGGATGAAGCTTGGGGTTGTTCTTCACCGCGGCGCGCAGCGATTGGATATCCGTGAAGCCCAGCTTGTGGGCCAGCGCCAGCAATTGTGCTTGATCCTGCTTGACCTGCACGAGTCCAATTTGATGGATCTGCGCCGGCGTGAGATCGGTGGTCGTGCTTTCCTTCACCAAAAACTTATAGTATGCGTCGCCATCGGGGAGCGCCCAAAGTCCGGGTTCGGCGCGCCCGTTCGGAATGTATTGTGCCTGCAGGAAGCGGCCGAAACGGACATAGGCAGGATCCACTTGCTTGGAGATTGCGTCGAGAACTTGCTTCTTGATGCCGGCCTGTTGCGCGGGAGAAATGGAAGCCGGGAACTTTTTCAGCGGCAGCGCGAATGGGCTTTGCTCCGCAGTGGTTCCGTCGATGGCGTTCACCTGCGCCAGCACTTTTTCCAGCAGATACTTGGGCGGCTCGCGATGGTCATCCATCCCGAGACTCATGTTGTCGGTGATCTGCTGAAAGGCGTGCGGTATCTTTCCCAGGCGCGCTATGTAATCGTCATAGTCCTTAGCCGAGGTAAACGTGAGCTCAGTGACCAGCCGAGGCAGGTCGGTCTGCAGGCCAAAGAATTGATTGACCGGCATCTCCCAGGGCTTGAACTGGGCTTCCTCCTGATTGTCGATCAGTTGCTGCATCAGGAGGTTCTTGCTTAAGACCTCCTGATCCGGCATCCCCGCCGTATCTATCTGCGCCAACCGCACGAGGAAGGCTCTGCCCCGCTCCAGCGCATCATTGTAGGCGTCGATTGAGTAATCGGAGAGCTGATCGTTGTAGCGCTTGTCGCCGATGGTGGAAGCGAATTCGGGTGAGTGCTTTAGGTAGTCTTCCCAGTAGTCGGAAAAGATGGCGTTGAGCACTTGCTCCCGCGCGGCGAGCGCCTCCGGCTGGGCCGCGCCGCCGGCGCTCGCCGGCGGGAGAGTCTGCGCGTTTCCGGAGGCAAGCGCCATCAGAGGGAAGAGAAGAAGCGCGGCAGCGGCCGCACAGAGTTTCAGACGCATTCGGCTGATCTTGACGATATGCGAAGTGTATCAATTTGAGCGGCCGGGGCGCGTTTTGCCCTAGTGCGGGGCGGCAAACCGCATGCGCGCGGGTCGTCTTTTCTCCGCGCGGGTATGGCAATAGGACAACCGCTCTAGTAGACTCCATCTGTTATGGAACTGCGTGGTTGTGGCACGGCCCTGGTGACGCCGTTTCGCGGCGATGGCAGCATCGACGAATCTAGTTTGCGTGCTCTGGTGGAGTGGCAGATTCACTGCGGCATCCGCTTCTTTGTGGCCTGCGGCACCACTGCCGAGACTCCGGCGCTGAACGACGAGGAATGGCTGCATGCATTGCGCATCATTGCCGCCACCGCTGCCGGGCGCGTGCCCGTGCTGGCTGGATGCACCCACAACGCGACGCGCGAAGCGGTGGATCGGGCGCGGCGCGCCGCCGCCATCCCCGGCATCGATGGCCTGTTGATCGCGAGCCCCTACTACAATAAGCCGACTCAGGAGGGGCAGTATTGGCACTTCCGCGCGGTGGCCGAGGCAGTTTCCTGCCCCATCGTGCTCTACAACATTCCCAGCCGCACCGGCGTCAATCTGGAGCCGGCGACGGTTCTCCGTCTTGCAAAGGACCTGACCAACATCGGCGGCATCAAGGAGTCCAGCGGCAGCGTGCCGCAGATCGCCGAGCTGATTCATTCGGCGCCCAAGGGCTTTGCCGTGCTCTCCGGAGACGACAGCATGGCGCTGCCGGTGATCGCTCTCGGCGGCTCCGGCGTGGTTTCCGTGGCCTCCAACGAGATTCCCGCGGAGATGTCGCGCATGCTGGACGCCGCGCTCGACGGGGATTGGGAATTGGCGCGGCAGATCCATGGACATTATCTGGGGCTGATGACTGCTAACTTTGCCGAATCGAGCCCCGGTCCGGTGAAGTGCGTGATGGCGATGATGGGGCTGCTTCAGGAAAATTACCGTTTGCCCATGGTTCCGGTTAGCGCGGGAACTCGCGTCAAGCTCGGCCGCCTGGTGGAGGAGTTGGGTTTGGCGGCGCATGCTTCGCGCGCCAAGGCATAGATTTGCGCGGACGAACCACCACGGACGAAAAATGAAGATGATCGATCGGCCGCCGCTGGCGGCAAGGATAGAGCGGTACTTTGAGGCCGGCGCCGCGGCGGCGGGAGATCCGGAGGCGATGGACGCCTTTCTCGAGCTGCGTTCCGGACTGAGCGAGGGCAGTGTGCGGGCGGCTTCTCCGGATGGCGAATCAGCTCTGGGCTGGCGTGTCCATCCCTGGGTGAAGCAGGGCATCCTGTTGGGCTTCCGCTTGGGAGTCTTGCAGCAGATGGGTGGAGAGGAATTCTCCTTTGTCGACAAAGCAACCTATCCGGTGCGCCGCTTCGATGCGGCGGACGGCGTGCGCATCGTGCCCGGTGGCTCCTCGGTGCGGGAAGGCGCCTACTTGGCTCGCGGAGTCGTCTGTATGCCGCCTATGTATGTGAATGTCGGAGCCTATATCGACGAGGGCACGATGGTGGATTCCCACGCTCTGGTGGGAAGCTGCGCGCAGATCGGCAAGCGTGTCCACCTCAGCGCGGCGGCGCAAATTGGCGGCGTGCTGGAGCCCGTGAATGCCGCGCCGGTCATTATTGAAGACGACGTGCTGGTGGGCGGCAACACCGGCGTTTATGAAGGCACGCTGGTGCGGAGGCGTGCGGTGCTGGGGGCGGGAACCATCCTGACCCGGGGGACGCCGGTTTACGACATCGTGCGCGGCGAAGTTGTGAAAGCCTCCGCCGGGCAGCCTCTCGTGATACCGGAAGGAGCTGTGGTAGTGCCGGGAGCAAGGAGTTTAAAGCCGGGCGCGGGCGGCGCAGATCACGCGGCGCAATGGGGCCTCAGCCTGTACGCTCCGGTCATTGTGAAGTATCGCGATGACAAAACCGACCTTAGCTCCGCGCTCGAAGATCTGCTGCGCTGAAGTTGCATAGCTCCCCGGTCCCAATTCCCAAGCGTGGTACGATCAGATGTTCATGTCTGCTGGAAAATTACAACTCATCCCGCTAGGTGGCCTAGGCGAGTTCGGCATGAACTGTCTGGCGCTACGATGGCAAGACGACATCATCGTTATCGATGCGGGTCTCATGTTTCCCGAGACCGAGTTGCTTGGCGTCGATGTCGTTGTTCCCGATATCACCTATCTCATTGAGAACCGCGAGCACGTGCGCGGCATCATCCTCACCCATGGGCACGAGGATCACATCGGCGGCCTGCCCTGGTTTTTGACCGAGATCCATGTTCCTGTCTACGCAACCGAGTTCACCCTCGCCTATGTCGAAGGCAAGTTGGAAGAACACAAGCTGCTGGATGAAACGGAACTGATCGAGATTTCGCCGAACCGAAAGTTTCATCTGGGCGCGTTCACCATTGAGCCTATCCGGGTGACCCACAGCCTGGTGGACTGCGTCGCGCTGGCCATCGAGACGCCGGTCGGCGTGGTCGTGCATACCGGCGATTTCAAGATCGACCTCTCGCCACCCGATGGCAAGCCCTTCGACCTGCACACCTTTGCCGAGTACGGCAAGCGTGGCGTGCTAGCGCTGCTGGAGGACTCGACCAACGTCGACCGAGCAGGGTATACGCCCAGCGAGTGGGCGGTGCGGCCGCGCCTGGACGAGATCTTCTCCCGAGCCAAGAAAAGGATTTTCTTTAGCTGTTTCTCCTCCTCGATCTATCGCATCCGCATTGCACTGGAACTGGCGCAGTTGCATCACCGCAAAGTAGCGGTGGTCGGCCGCTCCATGGTCGAGTCTTCTGAGATTGCGCAGGACCTTGGCTACCTGAGCATGCCGCCGGGCCTGATGATTCATCCTGGGCAGCTCCGCGACTATGGGCCGGAAGAAGTAGTGGTGCTGATCAGCGGCACCCAAGGGGAGCCGCTGTCGGCTCTTTCCCGGGTGGCGGTGGATAACCACAAACACGCGAGGGTTGAGCCCGGCGACACCGTTCTGCTCAGCTCACGCGTGATTCCCGGCAATGAAAAGGGAATTTATCGCGTCATCGACCACCTGTGCCGGCGCGAGGCCAACGTGATTTACGACGACGGCTCTTCCGGTCTGATTCATGTGAGCGGGCATGGAAGCCAGGAAGAGCTGCGCTTGATGATCAATCTGCTGCGGCCTAAGTTCTTCGTGCCGCTGCACGGAGACTACCGGCATCTGCTGAAGAGCGCCCAATTGGCCACCAGCGTCGGAGTGGTAGAGAAGGCCGTGCTGCTGGAAGATGGCGACGTTCTAGAGCTTGATGCGAACTCAGCGGAGACGGCGGGCAAGGTAACCGCCGGCCGGGTCTGTATCGATTCCGGCTCCACATCGGATGTGGTCGGGGATCTGGTGATCCGCGACCGCCGGCATCTTAGCGAGGACGGAATCGTGCTCGCCATCATCGCCATTAACAAGCGCACCGGCAAGGTAGAGCACATGCCGGAGATCGTGACCCGCGGCTTCGTCACCGGAGAGATCGATCTCAGCGATCAGGCGCGGGAGATCGTCAATCGCACTCTCGATGCCTCGTCGGCGGAAGAGAAGGCCGACTATGGCGTAATGAAGGAGAAGATCCGCATCGACCTCAAGCGGTACATCCAGAAAAACACGGCCCGGCGCCCGCTGATCATGCCTGTCATCCTGGAAATTTAGTGCGAATTAAGAGCGCGGCGGCGCTTCGCGCTCAGCCTGGAGTGTGGATTCCGCTCTAACCGGGGATAAGGGTGGGTTTTTTCGCTTGTCTGCGGCAGAGTGAGACGGAGAGCAGCGCAAGCGACAAAAATGCGGCCAGCAGTCCGGCGAGGCTCCAATCGCCTCCCGGCCAACTCACGCCGATTCCCTCTCCCACCCAGAAGGACCCAAAGGCGGAGAGTAGTACCCCCACGATGAATTTGAGCGTGTTCTCAGGCACTCTCGCGAGAGGGCGGTGGACGGCGAAGCCCAATGCTGATACCACGACCAGCGCCGTGATCGCACCAACACTGGCAGCGGCTAGCAGCCCCGATCCCCCGGCCCCCACAGCGATCACGATGAAAACCACCTCGGCGCCCTCCAGCATCGCAATCTGAAAGCAAGCGGCGAAGGCCGTCTTGTTTCCTGCGCGCCGCCCGCCGGTTGTTCGCATCGCCTCCAACTGGCTGGAGAATGCTGCCTGCTCATCGTGCAGGGGCATCAAGCCCGCCGCGCGGAGGATGGCTTTGCGAAGCCAGCGCAGGCCAAAGAGCAACAGGAGCGTGCCGAAGGCAAGCTGTACGACGTAGAGGGGGATACGCAGCAGCGCCCTGCCGAGCGCTGCAACGATAATTAGAAGAACCGCGATTGCGGCGGCGCTGCCGCCCAACGTTCCTCGCCAGCCGCTCACGCTGCCCACCGCGAGGATGACCGTCAACGCTTCGACGCATTCCACCAGCGAAGCCAGAAACGCAGCCACCAGGACGGGTACCGCATGTGTCCAGCCGGCGCTCCAGTGCATCTTTCCATCGTAAAGGAGTTGCGCTGCGATCACCATTCTGGGCGATCCTCCTGCGGGTTCTACAGCCGGAAGCCCGCCATCCAGATAAGATGATCGCGAGAAGCATGCGCAAGATCATCCATGTCGACATGGACGCCTTCTACGCTTCGGTCGAGCAGCGCGACGCTCCGGAACTGCGCGGAAAGCCGGTCGTGGTCGCATGGAAAGGGAACCGCTCCGTCGTTTGCGCCGCTTCCTACGAGGCCCGGAAATTCGGTGTTCGCTCCGCGATGGCCGCGCTCCGCGCCGAGCGCTTGTGCCCTCATGCCGTCTTCGTGCCTCCGGATTTTCCCCGATATCGCGCGGTCTCACGGGCTGTGCGCGAAATCTTCAAGCGCCACACCGACCTGATTGAACCCCTCTCGCTCGACGAAGCCTATCTCGATGTGACCGAGAACAAAGAAGGTTTGCCGACCGCGACGCGCGTCGCGCGAAGCATTCGTGCTGCGATTCGCGCGGAGCTTCAGCTCACCGCCTCGGCCGGCGTGGCGCCCAACAAGTTTCTAGCAAAGATCGCCTCCGACTGGCGCAAACCCGACGGCCTTTTTGTAATTCAGCCGGAAGAGGTGACGTCGTTTCTAACGCCGCTTGCCGTCGGTCGTATCCCCGGGGTGGGCAAGGTGACGGAAAAGCGCCTCAATGAAATCGGCGTCCAATCTGTAGGAGATTTGAGGAATATCGATCTGACGGTTTTGCAAAGCCGGTTTGGACGCTATGGCGGCCGGCTCTATGAACTGGCCCGCGGGATCGATCGTAGCGCCGTGATCCCCGACCGGCCCACGAAATCCATTTCAGCCGAAGACACCTTCGAAGGCGATCTCCCCTTGGACGAGACCGAACAGGCGATTCGTTATCTTGCGGAGCGGGTGTGGGCGGCGTCGCGCAAGCAACCGCGAGTTGCCCGTACAGTTGTTCTCAAGCTCAAGACGAAGGAGTTCAGCATTGTTACCCGCAGCCTGACTCCACGTCTGCCGCCCTCCTCCTGCGAGGAACTGACGGAGATTGCCCTGTCTTTGCGAAAACGAGTGGAAGCGGGGGCACAGCAATATTTTCGCCTGGTCGGCGTCGGGCTGAGCAACTTTCAGGAGCGGGATGAGCTATCGTCCCAATCGGCGCTCTTCGAATAATTCGCACGCACCGCTCCGGTAACGCCTCTAGAGGAAGCCCTTTGCTGCTAGAGCGGATTCACGATAGGTGTACCCCGGGGCAGATGCACCATCCGCGGCTTTTCCGTTCAGAAAAGCCGCGGTTCTCGAACCATGGGTGGGGCATAGCAATCGTGAATCCGCTCGAATGCGTCAAATCATCGCTGTCGATAAGGCCTTAGGCGCAGCGGGCAACACCCAGGTGCGAGTCGATCGAAGATACGCCATCGATCGGCCGGATGCGCTCGGCGCTCAACGGTCCACCCAGTATTTGGGCGATGTTCAGCAGTGATCGGCCGCCGCAAATTGGGCAGGCATCATGGAATGAAACGGTGATTCGTTCGCAATCCACGCATAAGACAGCGCAAGAAACAGGGAGACTGGGAATAAAGGCTTGTTCATCGCCCTCAGCCAGTGGAAGTGCTTTCGCAGTGCTCATGGTTCTCATCCTCATTCAATGCCAAACAAGACCACAGCTTAACTAGTTGGGAAGCCTGTCTTTAAGATTACAGTCAATCCCACAATCGTTGTCCGCAAATGGTATCAAATTTGATTCCCTCTGGCTGCGGGCGGCAGCGGCGATGGCCTGGGGGTTGCGCCGCCGCCAGAGCGAAGGTACCATCCGCCCTGGCGGAAGAAAAGGCAAGAAGCTGAGGAAAAGTCGGTTCTTTTCAGCGGGACTTGTTGAGAGTCTTCGCAGCGAGAGAGGGAGGGGCGCCGGAAGAAGTCTCGGATGCGCTTTCCGGAGTGCCGGCGAGCGTGGCCCGAAAGTGGTTGGCGCGCTCAAACTCCTCGCGCAGCCCCGCCGTCTTCAGGTTTTCGCGAATGTAGCCCAAACGCTGCTCCAGCGCCAGTAGAGCACGTCCAATTTCCTCGGCGTTGGTATGGGCAATATCTCTCCACATAGAGTAGGGGCTGGCTCCGAGGCGGGTCATCTCGCGCAGCGCGCGGCCGCCAATGGCCCGGTCGGGATTCCGTTCTCCAAACTCTTCGTCCAGCAGTGCGCTTAGGGCAGTGGACACCATCTGCGGCAGGTGGCTTAGCCAGGCGCAGACCTCGTCGTGCTTTTCCGCTTCCATCTGCAGTGTGCGGCATCCAAACCGTTCCACGCATGCACGCCATTCCGCAGCGAGCGGATGCTCAGCAAAAGGGGTGAAGAACCAAATCGCATTGATGAAGAGAGAGGCCTCCGCGCTGGCCGCACCGCTCACTTCTTTGCCCGCCATCGGATGTCCCGGCAGAAATCCGGCTTGGCCCGGACCGCCGAAGAGCGGCCGCGCCCGTTCCGCGACAGCTCGCTTCACACTGCCGACATCGGTCACCAACTGGTGCGGCGAAAGCCGCGGCCCGAGCTGTTCCAGCCAGTCCAATATTGCCAGTACCGGCCCGCTCAACAGCACCAGATCGCTTTCCGCCGCGGCTGCGATCGGATCGCTGGCGCGATCGTCGATCGCGCCGCGCTCTTGAGCGATCGCAAGCTGCTTTGGATCACGATCCCAGCCGTGGATTTCGCCCTCAAAGCCATGGGCGTGGAGAGCCATTCCGACCGAGGCGCCGATCAGGCCGGTACCAAGAATTGTGATTCGGCGAATCGGCATGGCGCCCCCGGTCCGTTTATTGCATTTTCCGATTTACGGCCGTCGCAATCAACCGCAGCTCGCTCATGAGCTGGGAAAACTGCTCTGGGAACAGCGACTGCGCTCCGTCGGAGAAGGCCTTGTCCGGGTTGGGATGCACCTCGATCAGCAGGCCATCACAGCCGGCTGCCACCGCGGCTCGAGCCATCGGCCCCACCTGCTCGCGCCGTCCCGTGCCATGGGAGGGGTCGCCAAGGATCGGCAGATGAGAAAGTTTCTTGATCACCGGAATGGCGGAGATGTCCATGGTGTTGCGCGTATAGGTTTCAAAGGTTCGAATGCCGCGCTCGCAAAGTATCACCCCATAGTTACCGCCGGACAAGATGTACTCGGCCGAGAGCAGCAGCTCTTCGATCGTGGCGGCGATGCCGCGCTTCAACAGCACCGGCTTCTTCACGACGCCCAGTTCGCGCAGCAGATTGAAATTCTGCATATTACGCGCCCCAACCTGGAAAAGATCCACATAGGGCATCATCACCGGAATCTGCGAGATCTCCATTACTTCGCTGACGATTAGCAGACCGGTTTCGTCGCCCACTTCGCGCAATAGCTTGAGCCCCTCCAGCCCCATGCCCTGGAACGAGTAAGGTGAGCTGCGCGGCTTGAAGGCTCCGCCGCGCAAAAATTGCGCCCCGGCAGCCTTCACCTGCCGAGCAGAGGTGAGGATTTGTTCGCGGGACTCGACCGAGCAGGGGCCGGCCATCACCACCACCTGGTTGCCTCCAACCTTTACTCCGTTCGAGAACTCCACGACCGTCCCCTCGGGGCGGAAGCTCTTGCCGGCGAGCTTATAAGGCGCGGAAATGCGCACTACGTCGCCCACGCCGGCCAAAAGTTCAAAATCCTTCGGGTCGAAGCGCGATGGGCTGCCGACGCCGGCCAAAATCGTCTGTAGGGAACCGGTTGTGCGATGAACGTTGAAGCCGGTCTGAATTAGGCGTTCTATGACCTGCTGAATCTGCTCTTCGGTTGCTTCCGCTTGCATGGCGACAATCATGATTGCTTTCCTGTCTCTCCTGCTTTCCCCGGGTTCGCGCCGCACGATTGCGACGCCAACTCGTCTTTTTGCAGAGCGCGCATCACGTCGATGATGCGTTCGTAAATATGCCTTAACTCAACGTCTGGTAGCGGACCGCGATTGGCTGCGAAGACGTTCTTATAGATCACCTGCTCGCGGTCCGGCTCGTAAATCGGCATTGAAGTCGATCGCTTCAATTTGCCGATCTCGCGGGCCGCCATAGCGCGCTCGCTGATGAGTGCAACGATTCCTCGATCGATCTCGTCGATCCGGACCCGCCAGTCTGCAATATCCATGCCTTTCCCTCGGCTGTTGAAATTTGCGGTCCGCTCAGCCGGTGATGGCAAGGGCGGGCCGCAGACCTTGAATAAATTCCGCAATGCGCGCCGGGACAGCGTCCCGGCCGGATTGCTCAATCAAAGAAACAATGGCGCTGCCGACCACCGCAGCATCGGCAAACTCGCCCACCGCGGCAACATGCTCGGGGCGGGAGATGCCGAAGCCGACGGCAACCGGCAGCTTGGTGAACGCGCGCAGGCGCTCAACCAGCTGCCGCGCATCGGAGGGCAGCTCTTGCCGAGCCCCGGTGATTCCGGTTCGCGAGATGGCATAAACGAAGCCCTGCGAGACGGCGGCGATACTTTTCAGGCGGGCATCGGTGCTGGTGGGCGCAGCGAGAAAAATCGGCTGCAGCGAAAAACGGCGCGTCGCCGCCAGATAGCCGGCAGCCTCTTCGACAATAAGATCGGTAACCAGTGTGCCGTCCACTCCCGACTCGGCCGCGCGTTGGCAAAACCCTTCCAACCCCATGCGCAGGATGGGATTGAAGTAGGAGAAGATCACCAGGCCGGCTCGTGGCCGCAGCCGGCGCAGCTCCGCGGCCAAGACCAGAACATCGGCCAAGCGCGTGCCTCGGCTCAGCGCGCGCTCACTTGCCCGCTGGATGACAGGGCCATCGGCGACCGGATCGCTAAAGGGAACGCCAAGTTCCAGCACCTCGGCTCCGGCATCGATGGCGGCCAGCGCAGCCATGCGCGTGGTCTCTAGATCCGGGTCGCCGACGGTGAGATAAATCACCAGCGCCGGAAGGCGGCCGGGTTTTTTCGACAGATCAATCGCCACGCAGTTCCACCCCTAAGCACCGGCGAGCTTAAGCTCGCGCGCCAAAATTCCCATGTCCTTATCACCGCGGCCAGAGAGATTTACTACCAGTATGTCATCCTGCGCGAGCTTCGGCGCTAGCCGCAGGCATTCGGCCACGGCATGCGCGCTCTCCAGAGCGGGCACAATGCCCTCGCTGCGAGCCAGCCGCACCGTGGCTTGCAATGCCTCGGCATCGGAAGCCGATACATACTCCGCGCGGCCAGTGTCGTGCAAAAAGGCGTGCTCAGGGCCCACCGAAGCATAGTCCAGGCCTGCGGAGACGGAATGGGTGAGCGCAATCTGCCCCGCTTCATCTTGCAATACGTAGGAGTGAGTGCCTTGGAGCACGCCCGGAGAGCCGCCCTG
>JANWJB010000090.1 GCA_025449575.1 Acidobacteriaceae bacterium | reverse complement strand
GGCGACGAACGCGAGTGGTGGGCGCATTTCCCGACGGCCAATCGGCGCTGATGCTGGTGGCCGCGCGGCTACGCCATGTGGCCGCGACCAAGTGGGGAACCAAACGCTATCTGCAGATGGACCGGCTGGCTGAAATCGTGGCCATCGCCTAAAAGGGGGCCAGGAGCAAAACAACCCAAACCCAACAACTTTCCTGAGTAAGACGGAAGATCGAAAGTGCGGAAAAACTCTGGACACTACCTGGACACTACCAAAAGCCAGTATTGCGAGAATTTTGACCACCAGGCAATTCACTGATTACGAAGAGCCCGAACGGGTACTGAAATTACGAAATCGGCTTGCCGTGTTTTTCGCTGCCAGCTATGCGAACGGTTTCAGAAGATTCGCGAATGAAGTGGGGCTGGTCTGCTCCGTACCGGGCAAAAGGTTCGGAGCAATCATCAGCGCGTCCTGATGATCTTCAAACCACACCACAAAACAAGCATCCGTGCTTTGCGGCAGCCGGCGCTGATCGATCCATATGTAATAGGCAGCCATATCCGCGTCCAGAAGGGAGCCATTAGGGTCAACTGCAACCTTGCCCTGCTGGTCGAGAATCATCTCATCGATGGATCGCTGCACCTGACGTGGCGCGAAACGGACCAGAGTCGTGAGCGGCTGGGCTCGACGCAATAGTTCATGCGCCGTCCAATCTGCAAAGGTAGTGCTGTAAAATTGGGTTCCCGAACCTTCTGTAAAGATGCTGAGCTGAAAGTGCGCAAGAATGGGATCCGAGATCGACAGGATCTCAGGGAATGCAGACGGGTCCAGTGCTTGCATCATCTTCTGAACCCCTTCTGGACCTTGGCTGTTGTGGCCCATGTCTCTCATCTTCTCCACAACTGCAATCCGAAGCGATGAGAGCCCGGCATACGAAATACTTGTTATACCGGATGGCACGGAGACATCCTCCTCTCCTCCATCCACATACCAATGCCCATAGGCCATTGGATGTGCGCCGGCACGGCGAGCGAGCGTTTCGAACAGCGTCTTCCTGGCGTCATCTTCCCTAACGTTCGTGTAGTGAACGCCGTGAGGTCGTAATTTACGAAAGAGTGGGAAAGCCGCCTCACCTACTCCTTGCCCCACGATGACAATCGCGAGGCGTGGAATCGGCGGAGGGTCTGGCGGATATGCCGCACGATACGCATTCACATACTCAGTCGAAGCCGCGCTGAATTTATCGACCTGAGCTGTCGACCAAAGAGCCGCAGACAGATATTCAGAGAAGACTCGTGGGTAGTTTACCCAATCGATCTCAGATGCGATCGATGGCAATATGATCTTGGAAAAAGGCGCCATTGCGCTGCGCAACTGGTTCGGCGTCAGCGAATGTAAATATTTGAACTGAACTTCCACCTCACGTCGCTCAAGCGGAAAATTCCAATCGTAGGCTTTGACTTCCCCGAGGAACAGCGGCGCCAGCGCTAGCGGCAGCTGCCGAAGCAATGCTAGATTCTCTGATACCAGTTGGCGCCCAAGCGGCGGATAGCCTGCAAACTGATCAGCCTGAAGGTCGACGGGTCGCATAACGCCTACACCACTTCAGCTAAGGGGAAGCCCTGCGCCAAGCGAGGCGAGAACCCTAGGATGGCGCCCAACGTCGGCGCAAGATCGGTGCTCTCTACCGGTCGGTCCACAACGACCTTTTGCCTTATGCCGTGCCCCAGGACCATCATCCATGTCGTACGTGATGCAATGTCTCCCGTTCGGTGGTGTTGAAAGCCGTTGCCGCCGACGGTGCCATCGCCATCTCTGCCGAAGTCTGGAAGGATAAAGAGCGTGGTTTTCCCAGCATACTCAGGATTGCTCTGGATTTCCTGCCAGATCGTGCCACACAACCGGTCCGAACGTTGAATTCCGTCAATATATAACGAGAACGCGCCGGTATGGGCGACATCCATATCGTGCAGCGTGATCCAGAGGAGGCTTGGAGCATACTGTCTCATAATTTTTTTTGCGATGAAAACCGATAGTTCATCCGGACTCGTGATCTGAAGCGCATGTCCGGCGAAATCATTAAGCGAAAGCTGCAGAGTTTCCGCCAGCTGGTGAAGATTGATATTGTTACCCGCTAGCGCGGGCGAATAAAAGGGCGTTTCATAGTTATCCCGAAGAAGGTGTTGATAGATGGTTCCCGGTTCTTTACTAAGAAATTGAGCCAGCAGTTGCTTGGGCAGCACAACCCCTGCGCCGAAATTCGCTCCATAAGCAGGATTGTCGCTCTCGCCGATTCGATTGAAGCCATTGCTCGGTGCTACGACCCAAGTGTCCGTTGCGGGTCTACCCAAATCCTTCCGGAAATATTCAAAGACCGTCGGGTTTCGGGGGCAGACAGCTGCGAAATTGTCGAACCGTTCGTAGACTCCAGTCGCGAGGCTTGCCGTAGCGACGTAATGCCCCAGAATTCCTCGGTTGACGACACGCGTAAAGAAGGTCGATTGCGGGACGAGGTTCTGCAGAAGCTGCGGGATGTTCTCCTGACCCTCTAAAGTAAAAGTCTCTTCATCGCGTGCCCCTCCCCCGAAAGTGACAACAACGACCTTTCTGGAAGCTCTAGGCAACAGGTTGGTGGCCGAAGCGATAGCCCCGAACTTGAAGGCACCACAGGAGCCAAGTGTCATCCTGAGGAATTCGCGCCGACTCGTCCCGGGATTCTTCAACTGCTCATCCCATCTGTAAGCCACAGAGACCGCTCCTGTCGGTTGAGTACTGTCCAGAGTTTTTCACACTTTCGATCTTTCGATGTAGTTTTTCTTGTGGCTCCCATGGGGCCAGAAGCAAAGCGGTCAGGCTAAAGCCGGGACTTCGGCCAGCCGGTTCATCTGCAGATGCATTTAGCGTCCCATCTTGTTGCTGCAACGCGCCGCAGTCGGGCTACAACCAGCCGGTTTCTTGCTAGTTCTTAGAGTCAGTCGCGGAGCGCTGCTCCTGCATCCTTTTACCAGTTAAAAGTAATACTTCAGCGCAAGCTGAATCTCACGCTCGTCGTCGGCTCCCCGCCTCAGAGACGTGATCTTGCCGAAGTTCTGGGTATTGCTGAAATCCAGCACGCCTGGAGGCGCAGGCAATCCCGCTCCGCCGCCCGAAAACCCGGGAGCACTGAAGTTCGGCGTGTTGGTCAGGTTAAAAGCCTCCGCGCGGAACTCGACCCTCTGGCTCCCTTTAGTTGGGATCAGGCCACGCTCAATTGGGAACTCTTTCACCACAGAGAAGTCAAGGTTGCGGAAATGGGGTCCTCGCACCTGGGTCGGTGAGCCGCCGAGAGGCGAGAGGTCGGATTGTCCTACGGTGGTCGCCACTGGCGGGTTCGCAAACGCTGCGGGATTCAGCCAGTGATTGAAGCTTTGGTTGGCAGGATAGAGAGGCTGTCCAGTGAGAACCGCATTGCATCCCTGTCCAGTCGTCGTTGTGACGTCGCAGCCGATTGTGAACGGCGGACCACTTAGATAGCTTCCGATTGCAGTAATCTGCCAATTCCCAATCAACTGATTCAAAGCCCCGCTGGCGGATTGACCGAACCTTCTCCCCTTGCCGAAGGGAAGATCATAGATTGCACTTGCGACAAAGGTCTGCGGAGCATCTGTATCGCATAGCGCCCAGTCAGGACCGATCAGGTAAAAGGAACGGTATCCTCCGATGTTGTTCACCAGTCCCTGACGGCCTTGTGTGCGGCACTTGGAGAAGGTATAGCTTACCCGAGATTCCAACCCACCTGTATACCGCTTATCATAACTTACCTGCAGCGAGTTGTAGTTGCTGTTTGCTCTGTTCAACTGCTGATTCATGCCATTGAAGTCTGGAAACTCCCGAAACGTCTTACTGTTCAGTCCCGGAGGCGCCATGACCTTTACAGCATTATAGTTGTAACTGCTGAATCCCTCGTCCTGGAACCGGCTCTGGCTGCCAACATACGCAACCGAAGCCGTCTGCGAGGCGCTAAGCTGATGCTGAATCGTGAAGTTATACTGTATTGTATAGGGTATTTTCCACGGACTCGGAATGCCGCTAAGACTAATATTAAAGGCGTTGAACGCGGCCGAATCGTTGACGTTTATCGACGTGATTCCTGATTCGAACGTACCGAGGGTCCCATCACCGTAAATAACCGGCTGCCCAGGAGTGAGATTCGAGATGCCCACACCATAGGCGAACGGATATGCGGCTTGTGTGCCCACAAGATCATTGCCGCCATTACGCCCAGAGGTCCCACTGGTCAGATAGAACATTCCAAAGCCGGCGCGGGCCACCCAAGTTCGGAGAAAATTGTAGTCAACACCGAGTCTGGGGGCAAACATAGTATGCGGGCTCGTAACCAATTGATTGCTAGAAGCACACTCAATTTGCACCTTGTCAGCGGCTGCCTGGGCAACGAACGTGGGAGAGAGCGGGATATTACACGCATCCTTGCCGATGAAATAGGTTGCACTGAGAGCTTGCTCGGGGTTGGAGGGGTCTGGCTTAACAACAAGGTTCGCTGCGCGCCCTTGCGGAGCAGGTGCATCGCGCTGGAGATCATAGCGCAAGCCCAAAGTTACAGTGACTCTTGGAGTGACCGTCCATGTATCCTCGCCAAAACCTGACCACACACTCCAAGCGGCAGAAGGAGTCGGATTGGGTATCCTGGTGGCAGTAATACCATCGGGACCGCCAACCGAGTTAGCCCCGCACGGTGCAACCGCCGTGCTGGCGCACGGTGCAAGCCCTGAATTTGTATTCGCGATAGGGGTTAGCAGCATTTGCGCCATGCCCGTGCCGCCACCACTCGTGTTGGCAACATCGGTGAATGTGCTCGAATAGCTGTATGCTCCGCGCGGAGCCGCCGGCTGGAAGAAGGTCACATCCGGGCGGGAGTACTGGAAACCAAACTTGATACTGTGAGCTCCCGTCAGCTTGGTGGCGGTCACGCTAAACTGTATCGTATTCTGGGATTCGATACTGGGAATATATTCCGGAACTCCGAACTGCCCCAGACCACCCACCGTAAAGTTTGGTAGCCCCCCCATATTGGGAGAATTTGGCGTGCCAAGCCCGAAGGACGGACCGATGCCGAAATTGCTGCCATTGAACGGTAAACGTTCATGGTTGACGCTAGAGTACCCAAACCGTGTCTCAGTCACGAATGTGGGTCCGAAGATGTGGGTCCAGCTTCCGGCTTCGTTGTGGATTTTCACGGTCTGGTCGTTTCCACCAAACTGAGAACCATCAATAACACCGCCGTAAGGAGACGGCACCAGCGTTGCACCCTCGTTCATGCTGAAACGTCCAAAGAAACTATCGGACTGGCTTAGGTATTGGTCAATTCTGATATCTCCCTGATCGTAGCTGTCCTGGGTAACAGGATTAACCGAGTAATTGCCGGACAGCACATCGTTGGATGTGGCCGCTGGAAATTGTTGTAATAAATGGAGCGCATTGGCATCCATGCGTCCTGCAGGAATTCGATTGAGACACCCCGGGTTCGGCCCGGACGATGAGGAGATGCAAGTAGAATCGATAGGGTCTCTTACCCAAAAGCTGCTTGCGGGGCTTCCCTTGACTGTCAATCCGGTCACCGGATCTACTGACCCGCCGCGTAGTAGCCGGGTAGTCGCCGGGTCCATGATGGTCCCCAGCGCAAACGTGCGACCCATGGCATCCGTTCTGGTGCCACCTTGCAACCGGATCAAGTCTGACATATCGGTAAAGTTGCTCGACTGCATTTTCGCAGTCGGAGCGGTTAGTACCGACGTGGTTGCCTGACGCTGCCTGTAACCCTCATAGTCCACAAAAAAGAACGTCTTCCTCGTTCCGTGATTAAGGGGAAATACCGGACCTCCTAGCGTGCCGCCAAACTGGTTACGAATGAACTTTCCTTTCGGCAGACCCTGATAGTTGGTGAAAAAGTTCGCCGCATCCAACGAGGCATCCCGATGGAATTCAAATAGGTCGCCGTGGAACTGATTGGTGCCAGACTTAACCGTCGCATTTATAATTGCGCCGCCCGCGCGCCCGAACTCGGCGCTGTAACTGCTCGTCTGGACCTTGAACTCCTGCAACGCGTCAACCGACGGCCGATAGACATAGCCAGCACCGTTGATGAAATCGACGAGGTTGGAATTGTTGTCCACGCCATCGAGCAGGTAATTGTTGGAAAAACTATTCTGACCGTTGGCGGAAAAGCTCCCCGAGGCGGCCATTCCACGTGTATCCTGCTGGGCTTGAACGACACCGGGCTCCAGTTGCGCCAGGAATGTGTAATTGCGTCCATTCAGAGGAAGAGCGTTGATCGTCTGCGCACCCACGACGGTGCCCCGAGAGGCGTCCTGTGTCTGCAACTGTGCGGCAGCAGCCGTGACCTCGATTCTCTGCGTTACCATGCCGGGCTGCATTTGGAAGTCAGCAATGAAGTGCTGCTGAATGCTTACGGAAATGTTTGTGTGCGTGACCGAGCTAAAGCCTGCTGCGCCCACCGTGACGGTGTATACACCAACTCTAACGTCCGGAAATTGGTAGGTCCCGTTGGCATTCGTCGTCGTCGTGACAGTGGTGCCCTGCGCTTGATTTGTGAGGGTAACTTTTGCACCGGGGATGACGGCGCCAGTCGGGTCGTGCACCGAGCCGAGAACGGTCCCGGTATCGACTTGTGCATGCAAGACCGCGGCTAGCAAGAAAGCACTTACTAGAATGACGATGTGCCGAGTCATGGCTTTCATTTCAAGGGTCTGCATAGACCACCTCACATAAGCGCTTGGATTTCAGGGCGACCACAGAGTTACTGTCCCTCATTTCGTCAAACCAGACTGAAGGTGCCGATGAGCATCGCTTTTCCACGTCGCAAGCCGAAAATCCTTCTTCCGTTCGTGCGAATCGCCGATGATATTGAGCAGCCCTCGGGCATCGAATCCCGCCAGTTCGCCGTAATACCTTTTGATGGCTGCTTCCCACCGTTCGAAGCCACCTCCCTTTTGTTGGCGTAAGGAGAGGGAAGTTTGTGTGCGTATAACCCAACGACAATTGCGTTATGCGTGACGCGTTTGTCGGTGGCAGCCATTGGACCAGACTTTATAGGAGGTGTCAAGCGATCTTTGCCACAATTTGCGTTAGCAGCTGGTAAATCCGGGTGGAAAGGCGCATGCCGGGAGAGGTTTAAATCCGCAACGGCCCCATTTTCAGGAGTGACTGGGCATTTGAGGTGGCTATGCCTGGGTGAAGCGGGGGCGAAGTTCCATATGGCGGGGCGGTTGGCCAGGGACCCGCCCAAACACGGGCTCCGTAAGCGGTGACGCTGGCTTAGGATGCTGCTGCACATCGACAACGGTCGTCACTGGCGGTTTTAGGAACGAGCGTACAGTTTAGGCGGCTACAAACTTGTCTCACTGATAAATCTGCGCGCGCTCTCACTGAATACTTGACCGCGATGAAGATGTCGTGATAGCTTGCCCGGTTAATGCAATCTGGATTGCGCACTGCGCAAAGAGGATTTCGCGCAAATTGAACGTCGCCTCTCTCGGCGATCCTGAGAGGGCGGATGACCCCAAAAGGGTAAAAGGCCTAATTTTACGGAAGGCGTCATCCTCCGGAGTTGGGAGCAGAACTGCTATGGATTTAAGTCACAGGAAGTTGCTTCCGTCGGCCATGATGACCGCTATGCGCATTCGGCAACTGTTCGCGACAGCACGTTCATCCCGGCTTCCCGATTCATGGACGTCGGAGAGGCCGCGTGGATCTGCGTCAAACACATTGAGTTGCTCCGGCGGCACTCATAGAGTCTATTTCTCCTGGCGGCGGCACCTCGCTCATTCGCTGGGCTGCTGGGCGTTGCTTTCACTCCTCTATTGGAGCGCATCGATTCCGGCCCTTGCTCAGTCCGCGTTGCCGGACGGGCCAGACAGGGCGGTTGTGGAGCGCATGTGTACCAAGTGCCATGGGACGGAAGAATTCACCGGGCAGAGAAAGACGGAACAGCAATGGTCTGACACGGTGCAAGACATGATTTCCCGTGGCGCCATAGGTACGGATGATGATGTCAGCAAGGTTGTCGCCTACCTGACGCAGTACTACGGAAAAAGAAACAACGCGGCGGTTGCATCGGTGAGCAACACAAGCCAATCGAATGCCTCTGAACCCATTCCGGCCCAGGAGCCTCCGCCAGCAGCGATGGAAACCACGGTTTCCCCCGGCCCCACGACAGGGGTAACTTATCACCGCATCCTGCACGCCAACGACGAACCGCAGAATTGGCTCACCTACGGAGGAACCTATAAAAGCCTTCACTATAGCCTGCTCAAGCGGATCACACCGGAAAATGCCAAAAATCTAGCTCTCAAGTGGGTATTTCAAACCCACAGGATGGGGCTGGATCCTTATGAAACCACACCGTTGGTCGTCGATGGCGTGATGTATACGATGCAGGGTGACGATGTCGTTGCGCTCGATGCTACGAACGGACGACTCTTTTGGATTTACCGTTACACGCCGGCAACCAACGCCATTTTGTGCTGCGGAGTTATCAGCCGCGGGCTGGCTATTTTAGGCCACACGCTTTATATGTCTTCAATCGATGCACACTTGATCGCGATCGATGCCAGGACCGGGAAAGCCCTCTGGAAGACGATGGTCGCTCCGGCGTCTGCCGGATACACGATGACCGGCGCTCCCCTGGTGGTCAAAAACAAGGTGATCGTAGGCGTTGCTGGGGGCGAGTATGGAATTCGCGGTTTCATCGCGGCCTACGACGCCCACAATGGCAAGCAGGTGTGGCGATTCCAGACGGTCGCTGGCCCAGGGGACCCTGGACGCGACAGCTGGGGAGGCGACTCCTGGAAGCAGGGCGGTGGTGCCACGTGGTTGACGGGATCATACGATCCTGAAACGAATTTGATCATTTGGGGCGTCGGGAACCCCGGCCCAGACTATAACGGCGACGTCCGCCCCGGCGATAATCTCTACACTTGCTCAATGGTCGCGGTGGACGCGGATACAGGCAAATTGAAGTGGCACTATCAAGCCAATCCCCACAACGAATTCGATTGGGATGCCGTGCAGGTTCCACTCCTTGCGGATATCACTTGGCAGGGTAAGCCGCGCAAGGTGATCCTTTGGGCGGATAGAAACGGCTTCTTTTACGTACTAGACCGGACGACGGGTGAATTTCTGTTGGGCAAGGCATTCGTAAAGCAAAATTGGAATATTGGCTTTGACAAAAACGGCAGGCCGATTATGGGTCCGAACACGAAATCCAGTACCACAGGAACCCACATCTATCCTGACAATCAGGGCGGGACGAATTGGTTTAACCCATCCTTCAGCCCCCTTACGGGCCTCTTTTACGTGAACGCGCGTGAAAATTACTTTACCGTCTTTGTCAAAGGCACCCCAAAGAAGTACGAGTCCGGCGATCGCTACGATGGCAGGGGCAGATTGGTCGGAGGCAGGCCTCCAAGGCCGGTCGTAGGGGCAGACAAAGACCGATACACCGCCGTGCGGGCGCTCGACCCAAAAACCGGAGAACGGAAATGGCAGTTCAAACTGAACACCGGCAATAGCCTCCACACCTTTGATGGGTGGCAAACGAACTTTGGCGCGGCAGGAATTTTGACCACCGCCTCGAATGTGCTGTTTACCGGTGGCCGGGAGGGGAACTTTGTTGCGCTGGATGCCCGGAGCGGTTCGCTTCTCTGGCAGGCAACACTCGGCGGCCCGCTGATCATGAATCCCATCACTTATGAAGTGGACGGCAAGCAATATGTCGGTGTCAATGCGGGCACTTCACTCTTCGTTTTTGGCTTGCGATGATCAAGCCGCGTGCTGTAAGTTCCTGGCTTGTGCACCTAGCCCCAACTGTTGAGAGGAATCAATGGGAGCAATGACTATGTGGGCAGCCAAAATAAGCCTCGGCGTGGTTGTGGCCGGAGGCATTTTGTTTGCGCAGCAGCGTAATGCCTTCCCGCATCCTAAGACTGCCAGTGAGGTTCAAATCCCTGGCGACGCAGCCCACGGAAAAGCGATCTTTGACGGTAAGGGCGGATGCCTCGTGTGCCATCGGGTCGGGAGCAAAGGCTCTCTTCTGGGGGTGAACCTGAGCGATATCGCTACCCAGCGAACAGTCGAGCAATTACGGAAGTCGCTTCTGAACCCCAGCCCCGAGGTCCAAGAGGCAAATCAACTCTATCGCGTGGTGATGCGCGACGGAACAACAGTTAAGGGAAAACTTCTCAATCGAGGTCTGAACAGCCTGCAGATGTTGGGTTCCAAGGGAAATCTCATCTCTTTGCGGAGATCGGATGTACGTGAGTCCGGCTTCATGGAAACTCCTCCCATGCCTTCTTATCAAGATAAGCTAACTCCCGAGGAGCAGGGGGATCTGATCGCTTATCTGGCTACTCTGAAAGGTGTTATCAGCCAATAAGAAGTGATTGCGGAAGCATGAGTGCCGGCTACAATTCTTCAAAAATTCCGCAACGCCCGCCGTCGAGATCCCTGCTCAGCGTCTTCCTGCGCTGGGATGCTCATCTTTCACGAAGCAAGATTGCCTGGACGGGCAAAATCTCCCGTCCAGGCACGTTGGGTTCCTCAGTCCTATAGCCGCAACAAAGGTGCTACTTGGTTTTTGCTTTCAATAGAGCTTTGGCTCCATCCAAATGCTTCTGCAGAGTGGGGATGGTCTCCTCCGCATAACTCTTTACATCGGGATTTTCCGCAGCTGCCGCTTCCTTCTTGTAAGTGGCAATCGCCGCCGTATGTCCGGCAATCATGTCGTGGATATACCGGCGATCAAAGGCTTCGCCCTTCAGCTTCTGGTATGGGCCGATCATCGACTTGTTATGCGCGGCATCGATGGCATCCGGCCGGGTGAGATTCGCCTGATGGGCGACGTCGTATAGATGGTTGAAGTCGTTGGTGTGATCGGTGATCAGCATCTGTGCATAATCTTTGACGGATTGTGCGGAGGCATTTGCTTGCGCCAACTGAGCAAGGTTGATTTCCACCATATCGGTTTGTGCCGCGACATCGAGAAATTGCTGATCGGTCATGGCACTTTTTGCAGAGGCTCTCCTTTGCGCCAGCAGAGGCAGGGAACAGAGGGCGATGCAGCAAAAGGCTGAGAGAACACGTTTCATCTGATTTCCTCCAACGCGAAAGTCTATACCGGAGAGTTAGATGCAGATAGGAGGGGACGTGAATCGACAACCCGGATCTGAGCGGCTCCATGCCGGTCGCCGGGAGTGAACCTGTCGAGAGGGGGCCCGAAGCGTCCGTATGGACGAGACCGCTATAGGCATAGAGGCCTACCCGCTATCTGACATCCGTCCGAGCTTCTATGGGGGCGACGGAGGCTATGCGCCGAGGCCGTTGAGGCGGGAGGTCGATGACAAAGCCCGCAGCTTGCCGAGCTAACTTCCCGCCCAGGCGACCACCTCAATCTCCACCAGGGCGTTTCTGGGCAGCCCCGCCACCTCCACCGTGGATCGCGCCGGAGCCGTCACGCCTGCGGGAGCCAAATAGCGGGCATAGATCTCGTTCATCTCGGCAAAATCCTGCAGGCTCTTCAAAAACACCACTGTCTTGACCACGTGGGCGAGATTGCTGCCGGCCGCGGTTAGCACGGCCTGGAGATTTTCCAGAACGCGAACGGTTTGCTCCCGAATACCTCCGGCCGTCAGCTGCCCGGTCGCCGGATCAAGAGCGATTTGTCCCGAAGCATAGATCCAGTCGCCGCAGCGCACCGCCTGCGAGTAAGGTCCGATAGCCGCCGGCGCTCCCTTGGCCGCAATCGCGGATTTCTCCATTTGGCTCATGCAGTGCCTTCCTTTTTGCCAGGTTGTCAGATTTTATGGGCTCGCTGTACATCACGCACGCCCGGGACGCGGCGCAGGCCGTTCACAATGCGGTTGAGGTGGGGCATGTCCTCGGCTTCCAGCACAAACTCCACTATGGCCTCCCCGCCCCCGGGCGCCGACCTGGAATCCACGCCTCGTATGTTGGTTCCGTCATCGCTGATAATGGCGGTCAGCTCCTTGAGCATGCCGGTGCGATCGTCGCAATAGACGGTGAGCTTGACCGGATAAGTTGTCCTGCGGTCGGCGGCGGGGCTGCCCGCCCACTCCACATTGATGCGCCGATCGCTCTCATAGAGCAAGTTCTGCACGTTGGGGCAGCTCCGCGCATGCACTGCCACTCCCTTGCCCCGGGTCACGTAACCGATAATTTCCTCGCCGCGGATGGGGTTGCAACATCGCGCCCGGTAAACCAGCAACTCGTCCTGCCCCTCAACCAGCAGCGAATCGGAGCCGCGCATGTGAACCCGCTTGACCGCGTCTGACATTGCCCCCGGCTTGGCCTCGGCCGGCTCGGCTTCCGCCGTCTGCGCCGCCAGCCCCGGGGATAGCTTATTCAGCACCTGCCGCGCCGACTGCTTGCCCAGACCAATGGCCGCCAGCAGGTCGCTAGCCGTCGCCAGCCCGCACTCGGAGGCGGCACGGGCGTAGTCGGCGTCCGTCACCTTGCTGAGTTGAACCTTGTATTTGCGCGCCTCGCGGTCTAAAAGTTTCTTGCCCGTCTCGATAGCGCGCTCGCGTTCATGCTCGTGCAGCCAATGCTTGATCTTGTTGCGCGCGCGCGAACTCTTGGCGAAGGTCAGCCAATCGCGGCTAGGCCTGTGGCCGTTCTGCGTAACTACTTCCACAATGTCGCCGTTGCGCAGCTTGGTGCGCAGCGGGGCCATTCTGCCGTTCACCTTCGCCCCCACGCAGGTGTGGCCCACCTCCGTGTGGATGGAATAGGCAAAGTCCACCGGCGTGGCGTCCTGCGGCAGAACCACCACCTTGCCCTTGGGAGTGAAGGTGTACACCTCCTCTGGGTAGAGATCGATCTTGAGGGTGGAGAGAAACTCATTGGGATCGCTCATCTCCCGCTGCCACTCCACCATCTGCCGAACCCAGGTCAGCCGCTGCTCGTCGCGCGGGCTGATGGGCTCGCCGCTGGCCTTATACTTCCAGTGCGCGGCAATCCCCTCCTCCGCCACCCGGTGCATCTCCTCCGTGCGAATCTGTACCTCGAACTGGTGTCCGCCCTCGCCCATCACGGTTGTGTGCAGCGATTGATACAGATTCGGTCGCGGCATTGCGATAAAGTCCTTGATGCGCCCCGGCATAGGACGCCAGATCGAGTGGATCAGACCGAAGACCGCGTAGCAGTCCTGCACGGTCTTGGTAATGACGCGGATCGCCAGCAGGTCATAGACCTGATCCAAGCTCACGTGCTGGTTCTGCGTCTTCTGGTAAATGCTGAAGAGCCGCTTGATCCGCCATTCCACGCGGGCTTCGATATTGTTTTCCCGCAGACGCTGGTTCAGCAGGATTTCCACTTCGCTCAGAAAGTGCTCGCCCTCTTCGCGCCGCGCCTCCACGGCCCGGCTCACCTGCTCGTAGGCCACCGGATCGACGTAGCGAAAGGCCAAGTCCTCCAACTCGCCGCGCAGCTTGCCCATGCCCATGCGGTGGGCCAGCGGCGCATAAATGTCCAGGGTCTCCCGCGCAATTGCCTGCTGGCGGTCCGCGGGCAGATGCTGCAGCGTACGCATGTTATGCAGCCGGTCGGCCAGCTTGATCAGCACCACGCGCACGTCGCTGACCATGGCCAGCAGCATCTTGCGCACGTTCTCCGCTTGGCGGTCTTCCCGGTTGGCGAACTGGATTTTGTCGATTTTGGTGACGCCCTCGACGATGTGCGCCACCTGCTCGCCGAACCGCTCCGTGATGTCCTCTGTCGTGACCGGTGTGTCTTCGACGGCGTCATGCAGCAGGCCGGCGGCGATGGCGGTGGAATCCAGCTTCATCTCTGCCAGCACCTGCGCCACTTCGAGGGGGTGCATCACATAAGGTTCACCAGAGGCGCGGAGCTGCCCTTCATGGTGCTCCATGCCATAGAGCCATGCTTTGCGGATGATGGCGGGGTCGTCGCCCGGCCGGTTAGCCTTGACCGTCGCCAGCAGCTTGCGGAACTTCTCTTCGGTAATCTCCGCGCGCGTCGCATCGTTCAGCGGCGCAGGCTGTGCAGTCGCCATAGCTGATTATAAGGCGGTAAGGTCTCTCTCCGTGCTTGTAGACATGCCCACTCCGGGGAATGCGCATGAGAAGATCGGACTTGCATGCCCCGTCGCCCGTCCGCAAAAAAGCCGCTTTCTCCGCCCCCGCTGCCGCCTCCAGCCGTCGCCGGGACCGCCGTCGTTTCCCGCCGCGCAGCGGAACGGCTGCGCTCCGGCCATCCCTGGGTCTATCGCTCTGACATTGAGACGCTTGGCTCCCAGAACCCGGGGCTGATCGCCGTCCTCGACAACCGCGGTCACCTGCTGGGCACTGCGCTGCTCAGCCCGGAGTCGCAGATCGCATTGCGCCTCATCGCGCCAGGCGAGATGATCAGCGAGGAAGAATGGGCAGCCTTGCTTGACCAGCGGCTGCAGCAGGCCATCGCTCTGCGGCACTCCATGGTTGATGAGCAAAACGACGCCTGCCGCCTGGTCTTCAGCGAAGCCGACCAGCTTCCCGGCCTCATCGTGGACCGCTACGGCGAGTTGATTCTAGTGGAGATTCTCACCAAGGCTCTCGACTCGACCCGCATTCGCTCCCTGGTGGCCGATCGCCTGAGATCCGATCTCGACCCGGCCGTCATCGTCGAACGCGTCGATCCGCGCATTCGTGAACTGGAGCACTTGAGCCCATCCTCCGGCGAGCCTCTCTACTCTAAAAACGCTCTCCCGCAGCTCACGACCATCTTTCACTTGAATGGGTTGGCCTTTCACTACGATGCGGGCGCCGGCCAAAAAACAGGAGCTTTTCTCGACCAGCGCTTGAACTATGCCGCGGCGGCCCGCTTTGCCCGCGGCGAGGCGCTGGACGTTTGCACCTATCAGGGGGGATTTGCGCTGCACTTGGCTCGTGCCTGCTCTCGGGTAACCGGGGTGGACGCTTCGCGCGCCGCGCTGGAGGTCGCGGAAGAAAATCTGGCGGTCAACCGGCATCGCCTGGCCGCTCCCGTCGAATGGATGGAGGCCAACGCCTTCGACCTGCTGCGCGATTGGAGCGACAGCGGCGCCCTCTATGACACCATCGTTCTCGATCCGCCGGCCTTCGCCAAATCCAAACGGGCGGTGGAAGGCGCGCTGCGCGGCTATAAGGAACTCAATCTCCGCGCGCTTAAAATGCTCCGTCCCGGCGGCGTTCTTATCACCTGCTCCTGCTCCCACCAGGTTTCGTCCGGAGATTTTGAAGCCACGGTTGCCGCGGCAGCCGGGGATGCGCGGCGGCGTCTCCGCTTGTTGGAGCGGCGCGGGGCTGCCTCCGACCACCCCGTCGTACTCAACATTCCCGAAACCGAATACCTGAAGTGTCTGATCCTGGCCGTGGATTGAAAGTACCACGATAAAAGATCGAGTCTCGCAAGGAGGTACACGGCTCTAGAATGGAAGGCACATGGATCTGTCTCAAGGTTGGCATGGCATATGGCTGATCGCCGCCTCCTTCCTGGCCGGCGGGCTGAACGCCGTGGCCGGCGGCGGCTCTTTTCTCTCCTTCCCCGCTTTGCTCAATGTAGGAGTCTTGCCGGTGGAGGCAAATGCCACCAATACGGTGGCCCTTTGGCCCGGCCAAGCGGCCTCGATCGTGGGCTACTTCGCCGAGATCAAGCAGAATCGGGCGCTGTTGCTGCCGGTCGGCTCGGCCGCTCTGATCGGGGGCCTGGCGGGAGCCCAACTGCTGCTGCACACCCGGCAGGGTACGTTCATGGCCATGGTGCCCTGGCTGCTGCTTTTTGCCGCGCTGCTTTTTGCCCTCAGCACTCCGGTCTCGCGGTGGCTGCGGCGGGAGGCCGCCGGCCATCCCCATCCCCGTCTCGCGCTTCGGCCGCTCTGGCTCGGCATCGTCGCGGTGTGCTTCTATATTGGCTACTTCGGCGCCGGCGGCGGCTTCCTGCTGATGTCGCTGCTCACTCTGTTTGGCATCGAGAACATCAACCGGGTCAACGCGCTGAAGGTATTCATCACCACCACGGCCAATGGAGTCGCGGTGCTGACCTTTATTGCCGGGAAACGGATCGAGTGGCGTTATTGCCTGCTGATGATGGTGACGGCGGCCATCGGCGGGTTTCTCGGCGCGCACCTCTCCCGCCGGCTCAACCCGACGCTGGTGCGCGTCTCCGTGGTCTTGATCGGCCTGGGCATGTCGGCCTATTTCTTCTACATCCAATAAGCGGGCCGCATGCTTTAGGAAGCAACGGCG
>JANWJB010000089.1 GCA_025449575.1 Acidobacteriaceae bacterium | reverse complement strand
GGAGCTCTAAACCGGCCTGGCTTTGGAAATCTCTCGAAGCAAAATGTGCCGCAGATTCCCGCGCTGGGAGTGACCTAAGTCAGTGAAGGGCCCATAGCTCAATGGTTAGAGCAGCGGACTCATAATCCGTTGGTTCCAGGTTCAAGTCCTGGTGGGCCCACCAGTTAAACTCATGCCTGCTCTCGCTGGGAGCCTGGGGTGGAAGATTTTGGTGGGAGCCGAGAACAAAACGTCCATTCTTCAAGACAGTCCTTGAAAAGGCCCTCTTTTCCTCGCCGGCAGCCTGTCTTCTTGAGACGTTGGCGAATCAAGGCGAACCAACGGGATTGTGAATCGCGTCCAGAGTTCCTTTTGGAACTGCGTCATCATGCTCTTGGTTGTGACCACAAGGATACGCTTGCCTTTGCCGCGATTGATCAGTTCGCTGAGCAGGATACCCATCTCAATGGTCTTGCCTAGCCCAACCGCATCCGCCATGAGGATGCGTTGGCGTGACTGTTCGCGGGCCAGCAACGCCGGATCGAGCTGATAGGGCAAGTCGTCGATGGCCGCACGGTGACCGATCCACAGATCATTGCCAGTGGGTGGTGATTGGCGCAGCAGGCTTTCGAGGTAGAGGCGGCTATTTCGGAATTGCGGAGATGTATCCGGTACCAGTTCAGTCTCGGCCGGATCGAGGACTGTGATGCTTTTGCCTTCGATTTCCGAGAGGAATCGGGCTTCCTTGTGCCGCACAATCTCGGAAACACCAATAACCTGGAGCGACTGGCCCCCTGTACCGGTGCGGTCAACTCGCTTTACGATCCACTCCGCATCGCGGATGAGGACCCGTGCTCCCGGTGCAATGGCGGTGACAACCACGATTTCTTATTCCTCTGCGCGTGGTCCGGTGTGCGCCGGCCAAGATCTCAATAGATCACACTTAACGGTATAAAAACAAATGACTTTCCGGCTAGGCGAACGAAGCGTTGTGCCCCCATCGCGCCCGATCGACCGTGATTGGTCATCTGAAGCGACACTCCAGCCGCTCGGAGCTTGCTTCGTCCCTGGGAGGAGCGCGCGATAACATGGTCAGAACTTGACCCAGCTTGACGAACAAAAGCAGACACAGCCCGCGGATATTCTTGCCTCGCGGCGATGGCACTCCGCGTTGTTCACGACCTATGCCTTCAGCATCTCTTTCTTTGAGTCAGTCGTCTTCCAGGCCCTCACAAAACGGATGGCCTGCCACGAAATCTGCCTGCTGGTCGACGCAGAGGGATATGCCTCGTCCTTGATGGAGCGGGGAGCGGCACGGGTCGGCCGCGACTACACCCTTGTTCCAGTTGTTGTGCCAGGTGTATTGCACCCGAAATGCACGTACCTGTCTGGTCCCGATGGGGACCTTCTCTTGGTCGGCAGTGGCAACTCACGTTCGGTGGATATGGAAGAAACCTCGAGGTTCTCGAGGTGCTCCAGCCGGAGAGGCATGCTCAGGCGTTTCTGGACTTCGTAGACTTTCTCGAGACACTCGTTACGAGGCCACAGCTTGAAATTCCCAACCCTGCCTGCGTAGTACGTTTTGCGAAACGCGTCCGTAGCACGGTGACGGCCGCTACGGATGTCAGAGCTACCGACTCCATTCGGCTGTTGCACCCCTCCACCGAAGCAATCGTCAACCAGCTTGCCAGTTACAGCGCCACCTATGGAGTTTTTTTCGGATCACCGCCTTCAACGCTTCCCCGTGCAGGCTCAGCTCCGCCACCAGCAGTTTCAATCGGCGGTTCTCGTCTTCCATCGCCTTCAGCCGCTGCGCCTCGCTGACCTCCATGCCGCCGAACTTCGACTTCCAGCCATAGAACGTCGCCGCGCTGATCCCGTGCTCCCGGCACAGCTCCGCCGTCCTCACCCCGTCCTCATGCTGCTTCAATATCCCAATGATCTGCTCTTCCGTGTAACGGCTCTTCTTCATACTCCGTCCTCCCGCTTAGATTACGAGAGAACCCCAGCTTTCCCTGGTAGGGTTTTCGGGGGGAAGGTCATGGGAGCTGAGAACAGAACGCCCAATGGCGAGTAACTTCACAACTTTTGCCACCAGCGCCGCGATATTGGGCGGCATCAGCTCGGTTGTGCATTCAGCATTACCTTGACTATCAAGGGATCGTCGGTGACAGGCAGGCCCACGAATCTCTCAACTTCCAAGCAACTTGGTTTTGGATCTATGGCCAGAATTAGAATAATATGTCAGCTAATCCTCCATTCCAATACCCCGAATTCCCCCCATTTTATATCTTGCTTGATGAACATGGCACCGGGTGGGCCAACCTCCCCCGCGCGATAGAGCCTGTTAGTAGGCTCGACCACTAGTCGAATGGCCACCGTCGTTACAGGTGAAAACTCAACCGTATTGAAGCGATCCTTTTGAACCACGTATGAGCTCCTAGTTTTCACCGGTAACCACTCACCGTCATGTTGGTAGAGTATTCGCCAGGATGCGGGCAGCAGGCAAAACCGCCGATCGTCATACCAATACACTCGAGCAGAAGAAACCTGAGTCGGCTTCTTAAATCGGTATTCCATCCAGGCCGACATGCCAACTTGAGGCCGCATCTTAAAATATAAGTACGACTCGTCAGCCGAACTTATAGGATCATGGCCGTCATAGAGCGCGCGGATGTCGCTGTTCTGATCATTGTATCCGGTCCACGCTTCAGGCTCGCCTCCCGAAGAATCGACTGCGGCAATGTTTTCCGGCGGTACGGGATCAACCCAGGCTTTACTTTCCACGCGAGGCAGCCATGTTGCCATTTCTCCCATACCGCGGTTTGCCCAACTGTAGTAAGGAATGGCCCTAAGTTTATGTGGTTTTGACCGCAGCGGAGCTTCACCTGGCTCACGCTCTAGAACCCGGACATTTCCCGTAACGACCTCTACTCCATTCAGCAGATTGTCACTCCAGTGGCTTTCGAATGCTGCGTTATCGGGTATAACGATGTTTAGAGCGTGGCCACCGTTGTCCGGCCATTCCGCACAGTACACCACGGGGCCACGCTCCAGCGCGACCATATCTCGATTCTCCATTACATCGTTTTTTGCCTGCACCTGCCGCACTGGCATTGGCAGTTGTAGCTGAACTACATCCCCGACCTGCCACTTACGATCCAGGCGAGCGTACCCATTCTCCAACTGTAACTCTACGTGCTTTCCGTTCACCGCAAGCGTGGGGGAAAGTGCGATCCGGTCAGTGTAGCGATAGAGATTTCCCCGCATGACTTCATTGCGCGCCCAACCGGGAATACGGACTAGCAATGTGAAGTTAGTTGCTCGGGAGGGTTGCACATGGATGGTGACGGCTCCATCCCAAGGATATCTAGTCTCCTGCCTGATGGTAACATCGCTGCCGCCAAGCGAAATTGTCGTCTTGCTGCCAACAAAGAGATTTAAATAAACCAAGTCTTTGGTTTGAGCGTAGATATAACTTCCCATGGAAGCAGTAAGGCGCACCACATTAGGTGGGCAACATGGTACATTAATCCAGTCGTACCGGTCATAATTGCCAAATGATTTGAGCGGATTCTGATAGAAAAATCTGTCCCCCCTGATCGAGACTCCGCTGGCAAAACCGTTGTACATGACTCTTTCCATCACGTCTATATATTTAGCATCGCGGTGCAAAAGAAACATACGATGGTTCCATATCGCATTTCCGTAAGCCGCACAGGTCTCGCTCCAAGCGCTCAGGTTTGGCAGTTCATAAGGATCTCCGAATTGCTCGTGAAACCGTATAGATCCGATGCCACCAGTCAGATAGGTTTTGCCATAAACAGCATCTTGCCAAATCAGGCTACTCGCCTTCTCATAGTCTGGCCTGTTGAACAACGAGGCCATGTCGGCCAATGCGGCGTACAAGTATGTAGCGCGAACGCAATGCCCTACTGCGTGCTCCTGCTCGACTACAGGCCTCTGGTCCTGCGCATACGTCCGGTCTTCCGCATACACGCCTTTATACGGATAATCATCTCTACCTCGTCCGTCCATAAACAACTGCGCCAACGTCGCACATCGTTGGTCACCGGTCTCTCGATAAAGCCGAAGAAGCCCGATCTTCTGTCCTTCATGATCCGAAATATACGCTTTTTTGCCTGGACCGAAATTGGCATTGATCACCTGCAGATCACGGAGCGCTGTATCCAGCATCTTGCGTTTTCCCGTGGCTGCATAGTATGCGACCGATGCTTCAAGAAAGTGGCCGGTCACTCGGACCGCGTTATCAGGATCGGAAAGCCGTGGGTTAATAACTGTATCAACTAACGTGTCTATGACCTTATCTACATACTGCTCCAGCTCCGGATAGGGACGCTTGGCAATCATGTATGCCGCGCCTTCAATCAGTCGCGGGGTCTGGAAATCTACAATTTTTTGTTTTTCAAGGCAGTGCCAGATTGAGACCTCGCGGTTCACTTCCATTCGTGGCGCCCAGAATCGGTCATCGATATCGACCCGCGTCAATGGAACGGGCTGGAGCTTGTCGTCATCACTTACGCTCTCGCCGAGAGCTGTTGCAAAATGCAAAATGCCCGAGGCGGGAAGAAGCGCACAGCCGGACAGGAGCAGCGAACGCCGGGTCATTTGGCGCCGCGGTGTGGTCCGGGAGGTCTTTTGTGGAGAATTGTTGTCCATTTCAGCCCACCTCCTCATTCCGAAAGACGGTCCAGCTGCGACCGGCCATTGGTCTCGGGTCAGATCCCCTCTGACCCTGCTCCCCCGATCCCCTGCGTCTCAGTAAGATACTTCTACGTTAACGACTTGCATATGAGCAGGGGGAATCGTAATCACCTCTCCTTCTGCTGAAAAATTGGTCCACGGCCTTCCGTTTACCGTGACGGAATGCATAGTCTTGCCCTCCGGCACGCGCAGTCTGAGTTTGGTGGTTGCGTTATAGTTTGCGGGCAGATGAATCACAGCCGAGACCTTGTTGTGATCGATGTCTGAGTGCAGTTGATATCCGACGGTACCGAAGCGGGTTGGCGCTCCAGAGATCGCGATAGCTTTCCCCTCTTGCAGCCAAATCCTCGGAGTCGCCTTCGCGAGCCAAAGCACATTTGTTTCCGGCTCCTCAAAGAGCAGCATCCACTTCGTAAAAACAGGAATTGTGTCCTCGGAGGGCGTAGCATAAGGCCCCCCTTGAGTGCCGTCCAATTTCGCGCTTTCGACCGCCGTCCAGGTTCCCGGAGAATAGATATGCGACATATCCGCATCGTAAAGAAGCAGGAATTGGCGGGGCAGATCGAATTGCAGCCGGGAGTATGCAGGCCCGAAGGCCAGAAAGCCAGTCAGATGCATCCCACCGCCGGGCAATCCGAAACGGGAGCCATGATTCGCGGCGAGATTCGCCATGATCATCTTGGCTTGTGCCTCTGGGAGCATCCCCGAGTCGAGCATCTCCACGTAAACCCTTCCTCTGCCGTAGATTGGCCCATTGACGGGCATTGGCGGAATGTAGGCAGGACTTTGAGTACGATCGATTGATTTGTTGATTGCTGTCTCTACATCTTTATCCATTGCAGCGGATTCCTGGAGCAGGCGGGTACCTTCATCCTGAAGTTTTGGGTCGGAGAGCTTCTTGCCCATATCAATCCAGGCCTGACCGAGGTCGGCAAACCCGCGTGCGCCCTCGAGGTTGCTTGAAAAGTACGGCTCCATAAAGCGATAGGGATGGACCTTCAGGCTGCTATCGTGCTCGGACCAGGCACGAATGAGGCCGTATGAAATGTTATCCGCAGGCAACTCCTTGGATTGCTTACGAAGCGTATAGAAGAGGTTGACAATCGCATTCAGCTTCTCTTGGTACTTCTGCATGAGCTGCGAATCGTGCGTGTATTCATAATATTTGGCCATGACGGAAAGCATTTTTCCATACTGGCCAATCTCCGGCCCGCGGGTATTGATCGAACCATCGTCGCGCACAGCGTGCGTAAAGTAGTCGTCTATGTATCCCTTGGCGGTATCGAAGAGTCCCCATTCGAGCATAGCGGAGACATCGCCATTGAACGTGTCTTGAAAGGTATCCACGTTATTATAGCCATAACCGCCAAAGACGTTGATTCCTCCCAAAGGTGGATATCCATATTTCAGATGATTTCCGACCCGGGTAATCATCACAAGAGACAAAGACCGCAGACAGAAATCCATGATCTTCGGGTCAGGCACATTAATTGTCATCCGGGGCTTCATCTGGCTCTTCCAGTCCGAATTTACCTTCAGAAGGGCCTGGTAGAATTCCGAACCTTTTGGTTCGCCTCGCGGCGGGTAAGGAAGATTCGTATCAATGTAATGCGCTTGCTTTACTTTACCGTCATCCACCAGGAGGACGCGAAACCAGGTTGGCAGATTCCAGAAATGTCCTGGATCCTCGGAGGCAAATATGGTTTCTTCCCAATAGCGGTGTTCTCCAGATGGGAAGACGTAGCGGAGCACCGGGAGCCAACCTCCTACCAGTCCCTCCCACACGTCTTTTTTGTTCCGCGCTTCTTGGATTTGTGTGTATACCTTGCCAACGTCAACGTAGATCTCGTCGCTGAAGCCGCCATACTCCCAAGTAGGTTTGTCGTCTGATTCCCGTGTGCCCACAAAAGATGGAACCCGCAAGGGAGGCATGGCCGCAGCAACAGCAGCATAGCTGGGATCGGCAGTACCCTTCAACAGTCCAGAGGACAAAATATCCTCCTTTGAGTTCATCACTTCCTGCAATGTGTGCCCTTCATACAAGGTGGCAGGGTCCGCGCTCGTGGCCTCCGCGCTTTGCGGCAAGTCCAAAACCACGCCGCCCGTTCCCACATAAACCATGTCTCCACGCCAGTCCGCCACATTTTCAAAAACCGCGAGTGGCGCTCCACTGGAAGAGTGCACTACCGCCATAAGAGCCCACGGGCCCACACTTTCGTTTAATCCGAGATGAATGGATTGGTGTGTAGTGGGATCAGTTGCAGTAACGCTTTGGGCTTGAATGTCCAAGCTCTGCACTGCCGGCAGGCCCGCCAGAGCTGACTCTGTCTGACTCTTCTCGTTGGATTGACCCAATATCTGTTTCGATACGCATAGGCAAAAGAGCAAACACGCACAAATCAGCGCCAAACGGCCCTGCCGCCTTCTCATAGACGTCCCCCCAGCTCTCAAATGCTTTTTTGACCGATTCTTAACTGTGGATTTGCCACTAAAATTCCAGGCTTCCCCGCAGTTCTATGACACGTGCGCCTGTTGTAGGCCCATTCGTAGTTCCGAACTGATTGCTTTGCACCGTAGTCGTATTCAGATTGAACGAGTTAATCAACCCTTGCGTCTCCGGATTGTTGAAATTGCTACCAAAGTTCGGATGGTTGAATGCGTTGAGGAATTCCCCTTGCAGCCGGAAGTTGAGACTTTCACGTATGGGGAATGTTTTTGAGATGGAAAGATCGTCATTGAAAAAGTGCGGACCATAAAGGAACGCGTTGGCCCCGAAGGAGCCAGGGGCAGCATGAGGCGTAATATAGGATGGATTTGCTCCGCCTCCGGCAGCACTCACGAGATACTTCGGATTGATAAGATCGACGAATGGCTTACCCGGCACCCGAAATACTCCCGATGAGCTTTGCAGTTGCGCCATGCTGACGCCCCGAAGGTCTATTCCGCCATCCCCGTAGTCATTGAATGTCTTAAATCCGCCCTGAAGAGGATATGGAGCTCCCGTTTCCGCGGTCAGGATGGTGCCGACCGTCCAGCCACCAACCACCTCGTTTAAGACGCCGCCCCGGTTCAGAAAACGCCTTCCCTTTCCTACTGGAAGATCGTAGGTTCCACTGACGTGAACCACGTGGCGAATGTCATATGCGGTCGGTGTATAGCTGCGAGCCATATCACGAAGGCTGAATTGATTAAATTGGCCTGTCCATTGCGTTGGAGGGGATGAGACACCCAGAGTGTGACTCCAGGTGTAGTTGGCGTTAAACTGCATGCCGTGCCACTGTGCCTGCCGCAAATCAATTTGTAGCCCGTTGTATGTCGAATAGCCGGCGGAATCCATGTACCCGACTTCCTGGCCGGAAAAGAACGGATTGGCCTGGAGGAAGTTGATCGGATAGGATCCGCCGCCCCCGTGATAGTTGGCTGTCCCCCCGGGGCCGCACGGGGCGAAGGATGTCGTGACCATATTGCAAAAATAGGTTCCACCCAATCCCCCGCCTAGTTGCGCAGCGAGGGCGCCAGCTTGTCCTGTCTTCAACAGTTGAACGAATGCACCGTTGGTGTAGGCCGAGGAAGGAACAACATTAGCGAAGGCAGCATCAAAAATCGGCGTCGCTTGTTGACCGGATAACCCGGTATCCGAAAAGTTGTTCGGTTTGCCGTTGGCGGTGTTTGTGGCAAGGTTTTGCTGTGCTTGTTGAAATTGTTTCAGAAACCCATTTTCAAAGATATTTACCTCGTTTGTGTTTAGGCTCACCCACTGGTGCACGCTCCTGCTGCCGATGTAACGCACCTCAAGAACATTCCTCGGGCCGATGGAGCGCTGGATTCCGAAGTTCCACGATTGCACATACGGCTGGCTGATTTTTGGGTTTATGCCCGTCGCGGCCAGCGGGGAGTTTGATTCGAACTGGTTTACAAAGGTAGTAGCCGAAGCCGGGAAAGTTGTCGTATAGCTCGAGGGTGTAACCGCGAACGGTGGCAGGCTGTCGCCAAGCGCAAGACTGCCTGGAGCAAAATTGGTGTTGGCGTGCAGGAAGAAGCTCTGGCCGAAAAAGCCACCGTAGCTGGAGGCCGCGTCCCAATAGTATTGATAGGGTTCCGTGTAACGCCGCAGCGAGAATCCGGCCCGAATGACGGATTTTCCTCCACCCGTGAGGGCGCCTAGCAACCCGGATGTGACCTGGGGATTCCATGCAACCCCAATCTGGGGCTGGGGACTCACGTTCCAAGGGCTATATTGATGTCCCCGAGCGACAAATTGCGGATTTTGCTCGCCATTCAGAACTCCAGGATTAAATGAATTGCCTATCCCGGAGGGCCCCCAGACGCTTGCCAGCGGCAGGCTATGGTATGCGCTGGTGAGATCGTGGTCGTCTCCGGTGAAATCCCAACGGAGACCGTAGTTGACCGTAAGTGTCGGGGTTACATGATAGGAGTCTTGCACAAAAAGGCCCCAGGCCTTCTGCAATTCGTCGAGATTAAACGACCCATATTGCCCCTGCGAGAGGTATTGGCCGGTTTTTGGGTTATAGGCATGAGATCCTGTGATGCTGCTGATCCGGCCCACTAATTGAGCATAGAGGGATTCTGCCTCCGCCAACTGTGACTGCGTCGCGGTCGCCAGTTCCGGAGCGCTGGAGAAATCACTCAGAGCAGGATCTCCGCTCGCTAAGCCGAGGCTATAGTGTGCAAATCCGCTGGGTGGATTCCAATAGTGATCCTGCTCACGGAAGAAGGAAAATCCATACGAGAGCGTGTGGGACCCATGTTGCCACGTCATCGTGTCGTTGGCGGTGACCGTTGGATAGAAGGTCGAGGTGGGCAAGTTCGGAAAACTTTGACCAGAGGTCCCTACGCCCCAGGTCACGGTTGGCTCGCTTTCCCAGATAGGCGATGCATTGTAGGCGGTATCTTGATCTGCGTAGAGCAGACCACCCTGAAGCTGGTTGATGAGCGTTGGACTGATCGTCCAATTGAATCCGATGGAGGCGGTATAGTCAGTCGACTTATTTCCTGCAGCTTGTTTCGCAAAACCGCTACCGGGGAAGAGAGCGAGGCCCGCCGTGGGCTGGGACATCTTGGTCTCATTCCAGGCAAAGTCGACCCTGTAACGTTGCGATAGGTTGTAATCGATTCGAACCGCGGGGAAGTACATCGTGGTGGGCGAGGGAGTCAGCCAGCTTAGTGACTGAACATTGGGGTCCGCGGTAGGCCTGACAACCCCGCTGCTAAGGGAGGTATTGATCGCCGACTGTGCCGCCGCGGTCGTGGGATTGATCACGTTTGGAAGGCCGTTGGGCTGTGCGATCTGGGTCAACAGATTCACGGTGTGAAGCTGCCCATCTGTGCCAGTGAAGGTGAAGCTCCCGCTTTGCGCGGTGCTGGTCAAAACGGTACTGCTGCCGTTGATCGTTCCGGGTTGCTTGGAAATGCCAATACTTCCAAAGAAAAATAGCTTGTCCTTGAGAATCGGGCCGCCCAGGCTGAAGCCAAAATCGTTCAGAATCAAATGATTTTTCTTCAATCCGTTCGCGTCGTTATACCAGCTATTCGCGTTCAGCGCGGAATTTTGGAAGTCTTCATATGCGCGGCCATGAAAGGAGTTCGTGCCGCGGCGTGTGACGAAATTCAGCTGCATATCCCCTTGCCCAAATCCTTGATTGAGGGAGAGCTGATCCGTTTGTACCGTCATCTCGGAGATATCTTCTAGCCGGGCTTGCGCGAGCGGTTGCGCATTTCCCATAAACTTACGTCGATTGTTACTGGCGTCGACTCCATCAATACTGTTCGACTGAGCAGGAGAGGGCAATCCATTCCAAGTGCCGCTGTATCCGGCAACCAAGGACGAAAGCTGGATAACATTTCTGCCCTGAATGGGAAGGTCCTGCAGCTGCTTCATGTCGACGGTGGTGCTGATTGCATTCGAAGTGGTATCGATCAGCGACGTTGCTCCGGAGACTGTTACGGTCGTCGTAGCTCCCCCGGGCGTCAGGGTCGCGTCAATGTCTGTCGTTTGCACGTCATGGACGACCACGGTTTCGAAGACCTTCGATTGAAAGCCGGTATCGGACACAATCAATCGATAGTTTCCCGCCGCGAGATTGACAAAACTGTAGCTTCCGCTGGCTTGCGTGGCCGCATGGCGGATATCGTTGGTGGACAGGTCTTGCAGCGTCAATGTTGCGCCGGGAATAATGCTTCCGGTTGGGTCAGCAACTTTCACTGTGACGGTGCCTTGGCCTCCCTGGGCCCAGGCGTATGAAATGCAAATGGCGAGGGAAGCAATTACCCAAAGGAAACGAACTGACAAGCCCCTCATTTTCTCCTCCATCCCAAGCCTCCGAAAATAAAGACATCCCACTGGGTCTCAAGTTGTATGGGGAATTGTATACAACTGTCAAGCGGTTTCTGGGGGAGGTAATTCCGAGGTCCAAGTCCCCCCTGGCACGCCACGCTGGTATTGCGCCTATTGCGCCAGCAGCCACCCCATCTGCCGACTCCTTTGCCGCGCTTATTCCGTTCCCCATGGCAGTTGGAGACGCGCGAATATGGCTTGCGTAAACTGAAGAATCATTGGACTTTAACCTGCGGCGATCTCCCAGGTCCACGACGGCCTCAATGCCCTGTCGCGCAATCACCTCATCAAGCGCAAGTGACGCCACAGCCGGCGAAGCCCATCTCGCGTCTAGTCTCGAGCGCCCGACACTTGCGTGGGCATCTCACCCTCAGCACACGGATGGTACGGCCTACTAGCTCAACCACGGGGAAGTCATGGTCTTGGTTGACAGCGGCCGGGACTTGTGGCTATCCGCCAGGAACGTAGGGCATGCCTCTTCCGCTTCAAGCAAAGCCCCCCTTCGCGATACATCCGTGCTTCGACATCCAAGCTCAAAGCCGCCTTTCGGACACGCCGATCTCCCGCGCCACTTCATTCGGACGTCCTGCTTCAAGGCCGCAATGATCTGCGCTTCGATGTGCTGCTCGTGCCCATACCGCTCTCCTCCCAAGACCCGAAATCACGCTTCGATATGCGCAGATCTAGGGGCTGGCCCAGCAAGTTGATGTAAAACCCTCACACCTGCCGCAGGAGCACGAACTTAGCATGGCAACGTTCCATGGCTGCTCGCGTATGTTATGAGCACCCCTTGCACATTGGCTCGTATTCGAGCGAGTAAGGCCAATCTTTTCTGTCGAAATACATCTGATATGGAAAGCCTTGTTCATAGGCATAAAACGGCCGGAACATAAGTCGAACTTTTCGACCGTCAGGCCGCTCTATCCGGGACATGCCCGGGACGGCCGGCTGCGTTGTATAGTGGGCCAGCTGCAAATGGTCTGATGGCACAGTACCATGCCTTGGTAGATTCGTAATCGAGACAGGTACTTGGCGAAGATGTAGCCGAGCAGTATAGCGGAGGCATGGGCAAGCGTGGAGGATTGCAGATTCAGCTTTCGCGACAAGAACGAAGACAGGTCGAGGAGTTGTTGAGCGGCGGAGTGCAGCCGGTGCGGGCGGTCATTCGGGCATTGGTGCTGCGGCAGATGGACGAAGGCCGGACCACAGTGGAAGCCGGAGCAGGTGTAGGCATCTCCGCCAAGGCCGCCTGGGAAATTGGCAAGCGCCACCAGAAGGGCGGTCGAACATGTAGGCCCGGAGACGGTGCGCATCCTTCTTCAGAGCCACGACTTGAAGCCGTGGCGGGAAAAAAATGTGGTGTGTGGCGCGACTGGATGGGGAGTACGTCCGGCGCATGGAAGACGTTCTGGCGCTCTATGAAAAGCCGCTCTCGGAGGAGGACCCGTTGTTTTGCATCGACGAAAAGCCCGTGGTGCTACACGAGGACATTCGCGCTCCACTGCCTGCTCCACCGGGACGCGCAGCCCGACGGGATTACGAATACCGCCGCCGGGGCACGGCCAATGTATTTTGCGGGGTGGAACCGTAGACAGGGCGGCATTTTCCCAAGCCCACGCCCACCCGCTCGGCGGCGGAGTTTGCCGATTACCTGGTGGAGATCGTTGCCCGCTATCCTCAGGCGTGGACCATCCATCTGGTCCTGGACAACCTCAACATCCACGGCCGCAAGTCGCTGCTGAAACGCTACGGCGAGAGCCTGGGAGGCTTGCTCTGGGAGCGGTTCACGATCCACTACACACCCAAGCACGGAAGTTGGCTCAATCAGGCCGAGATCGAAGCGAGCCTGCTCAGCCGCCTATGCCTGGGACAACGTCGAACCGGCGATCTGGCCACTCTGCGTTACGAAGTCCATGCCTGGGGTCGCCGTATCAACCGTGACCGCACCACCATCGACTGGAAGTTCACCCCCAGAAAGGCCCGCCGGAAACTGCATTACTCAACCATGCGGGCGCGGTACTAGGCCGAAAAACCAGCTCCCCGATCTAGGCTAGGATTGGGGAGCTGGCTAAATAGCGCATCGATTCGGCCCGTTTGGGAATCACTTCTCAGACCTGGCCGGATTCACTTTTCTACCAGCTTCCGCGCTCACCGAAAATGTCAATGACCTTGCCGAGGCGCTCGCGACCCTTATCCCAGTTGACTTGCAGGTAGTGTTCAATGAGGTTCGCATCTCCAGCAAGGAGTGCCACGATAATCTGGTTGTGCTCGTCAATCGAATACTGCAGATTGCCGATGATGGAGCTTGCATAGAGTCTCCAATAGCGCTCCACCTGAGGCTCGATCATTTTGTGCAGGTTGTGCAGCCTGGGACCCGCGCCGGACTCGACCACGAGGCGGTGAAAGTTGTGGTCGATGTCGAAGATGGCTCCCTGCTCGCTGGGATTGTTTTTGATCTCGGCCAGCTGCTGATTAAATGCTTTCAGCCTTTGCGCAATGGCCCGCCGTTCTGCTTCGGGCAGTGATGCGGTCACGCGTCCGGCCAGTCCTTCGACCCGCCCGATGATTGCATACAGCTCGTTGGCGTCTTCCTTGGTGAGGGGGCTTACGATCATCCGCGATTTGTTCGCCGTGCGATGCACGCGGATGTATCCTTCCTGCTGAAGCCACTGCAGGGCGGCGCGCGCCGGCGTGCGGCTGAGGTGCAAACGCTTAGCAAGTTCCCCTTCGACGATCCAAGTCCCGGGCGAAAGCTTGCCCTGCACAATCAGTTCCCTAACCTGGTGAAGCGCCGTCAGAACGCTGGTGCCGTGCTCCCGCTTCGCCACGCCAGTTCTCGATGAACCCTTGGCCTTCGCCATTGTCCCCCTTAATGACGCGATATTCGCCTACGGCACGACAAACAGCTTTCCGCAGCATGATTGTATCCAGGGTAGTTTACATGAGCCGTCTGGTCCATTTGCCCGCGACTGCCCGCCGAGGATATGACCCAGCACCATGGTCTCCCGCGAACCTGGATTTTATCAGCGTGAAAGTCGTATCACATTTTGTATACAATCATCTGACGCGGATGCGCGATATCTCGGGAATCGGGCCAGAGCAGTGAACGATCAAGAAAAGACAAGTATGGACGCCGGGGCGCCCGCAACGGGATTTAAGGCGGGGCTGGGACTTTTCGACTCGGTGATGATCGTCGTCGGCATCATGATCGGGTCGGGGATATTCATCGTCTCCGCCGAAATGTCGCGCCAGATAGGCAGCGCTGGCTGGCTGCTGGTGGCGTGGGCCATCACTGGCGTGCTAACGATCAGCGGTGCGCTCACGTATGGCGAGCTGGCCGCCATGATGCCGAAAGCCGGCGGCATGTACGTCTATCTGCGGGAAGCCTTTTCACCGTTGTGGGGATTTCTCTACGGCTGGACACTGTGGACGGTGATCCAGACCGGCACTATCGCCGCCGTGGCCATCGCCTTTGCGCGCTTTACGGGCGTGCTGATTCCGTCGATCTCAGAATCGCATTACTTGGTCGCGCCTATACACATTTCCAGTCGCTACGCCGTTTCTCTCTCAACCGCACAGGTGCTGGCGATTGGCGTGATTGTGCTGCTGACGCTGACGAACTGCCGTGGCCTGAACTATGGCAAGATGGTTCAAAACACGTTCACTGTTGCGAAGATTGGCGCGCTGGTAGCGCTGATTGTGCTGGGGTTGACGTTGGGCGCAAATCGGGCGGCGGTCAATGCGAATTTTCATCAGGCATGGTCGGCGCATGGAGTGGTCTCGCTGGCGTCGGGGCTGACGGCGATGACCGCCACCGGGCTGTTTGTGGCGATCTGTATTTCGCAGACCGGGTCATTGTTCTCGGCGGACTCGTGGCACGACATTACGTTTGTTGCGCCGGAGGTCAAGCGTCCACAGCGCACGCTGCCACTCTCACTTTTGATCGGTACATCGCTGGTAATTTTTCTTTACCTGCTGGCGAACATTGCATACCTGGTGACGCTGCCGCTGGCCGGGATGCAGCACGTCGCGGATGATCGCATTGCGACGGCGGTGCTGCGCGTCGTGTTTCCGCGGTTTGGAGCGGGGCTGATGGCCGCGGCCATCATGGTTTCAACCTTCGGGACGATCAACGCGCTTACGCTCGCGGGCGCGCGAACCTCATATGCGATGGCGGAAGACAAGCTATTTTTCCGCATTGCGAAGCGGCTAAATGCCGCGCATGTGCCGGGGTGGGCGCTGCTGTTGCAGGGAGGTTGGGCGGTGCTGCTCGTGCTTCCGCGCACCTACAATCCAGCGACCCGCCAATACGGCAACCTGTACAGCAACCTGCTGGACTACGTAATTTCCGCAGCGCTGCTCTTTTATATTCTGACCATTTCGGGTGTTTTCCAGTTGCGCAAAACGCGACCGCACGCCGTGCGTCCATACAAAACGTGGGGCTACCCGGTTGTTCCTGCGCTGTACATTCTGGGAGCCTCCGTCATTCTGATCGTGCTCTTCTGGTATCGCCCCACGACGACATGGCCGGGATTCGGCATTGTCGCCCTCGGCATACCAGTTTATTTTCTAATTCGCCCACGCAAAGGCAGTGATGTGAATGAGGCCAAGGCTTCCACGGCCACGGAAGCGAAGCAATAAACTTCGCTGCCCGCCGAAGTGGGATTTCCGCTATGACCGGCTCCGTGGCCATGCGTCCATTCAGCATTTGAAGACTCAATCCCTCCGATTGGTCCGCTGGCAGCGAGACTTCGCCCATAGTCGACCCATGCCAGAAAATCCTGTCGCAGGGGTCGGAGATTTTCGGTTCGGCGCCCGTTTTGGCGGGACACCATTACGGTCCACTCCCCTCAGTTTTCGGGAAACGGCGTACTACGCACCGAGGGGCGGTTTGCGAGGGCTTCCGCCACCGCTCTGCGGGTCGCGTCCAGTTCCGTTCCTACGACCTCATGACGCGGGCCGCGCACCCGCGCGTTGCCCGTTCCGGTTTCCTGCTGCACCTGATGAATTAGCTGCACGAATTTGGGCACGGTGTCCATGCGCAGTAGCGGCAGGAACCACTGGTAGAGAGCGAAGGCCTGCGCGGCTTTACCGGCAGCCGCGTAATTGAACAACGCAACCGACTCCGCCGGGAAGGCATTAACCAAGCCGGCGACCCAGCCCACGGCTCCGGCAGCGATACCTTCGACAATAGCATCATCGACGCCGACAAAAATCCTCAGGCGATCTCCCAGCAGCGCGCGGATGGCGGTCACTCGGCGGACATCCGTGCTGGACTCCTTCACCGCCTCCAGATTCCGATACTCGCCTGCAAGTTCGGCGATCTGCTCGGGACGAAAATCCGTGCCGTAGGAGACAGGGTTGTTATAGAGCATGCAGGGCAGAGGGGTGGCGCGAAGTACCGCGGTGACGTGGGCTTTCATCTCCCGCCAGTCGCCGCAATAAACATAAGGAGGCAGCACCATCAATCCGGCGCTCCCCGCCCGCTGCGCGCTCTTAGCGAGGCTAACGGCTTCGTCGGTCGAAAGCGCGGAGATGGCCGTGACAACCGGGGCACGCTTGGCGGCAGCCGCAACCATGTTACTCACGATCGCCACTTTCTCTTCAAACGTGACAGTTGCGCCCTGGCCCAGCGAGCCGAGCGCAATAATGCCAGTGCAGCCGTTGTCGATCAGCCACTTCGCGTGCCGCGTCATAAACGCCTCGTCGACCTTATAGTTCTCGTCTAAAGCGGTTGTCATTGCCGGCATTACGCCTTGCCATTTCATAGCGTGTCCCTTCGATTCTGGTTCGAGGTGGTGTTGGATGGATCGTGCGCACCACCCACCCCGGTCGCAGCAAGAGTAGAAAGAGATGCGGGAAGGATGGGCGGCCGCATCGAATCCATGGCCCATCCGAAAACAAATTCCGTCGCAGCGCCGCAGATGCGCCCTTGGCAAGCGCCCATGCCGCAGCGGGTGTGCAGCTTGGCGTCGCGCGCAGATGTGTAGTCGCGGAGCACGCCGAATGGAACGTCCTCGCAACGGCAAACGAGCGTCTCTGCGGACGGAAGGGCGCGCAGGCGAGGGTCTAATTCAAACGCTTCCCGGAGGGCGCGAACGAAACGCTGCCCGCGAGTTCGCTTCTGGATCAGGTCATCCGCCTTTTCAACTCGGCCTGTTGCAGCGAGCCCGGCAATCTGTCCTTCAACTATAGCCAGCTCAACTCCGCCGATGCCGGTCGGCTCTCCGGCGCAAAGAACGCCTGGAATTGAGGTTTGCTGCCATTTATCTGTTGTGACAAATCCCTCGTGAATGCCGCAGCCGAGAAGCCTGGGCAATTCGAGATTCGGCACAAGATGGTAGCCGCAAGCAAGATAATCGCAGGGTAACTCCCACTGCTTTCCACGGCGCTGGAGCGTGACGGATTCGAGTCTTCCCCGCCCAGTAGCGGCGACCGGCCAGCAGCCGGTATAAAAATGCGTACCGCGCGTGGCAATCCGCAGGCCGATTCCCTGAGCGACCTTGCCGGGCTGCGTCAGTAGGCGCATTGCAAACGGGCGCAGGCGGCTGAGTGGAGCTTGCTCGCAGATCGCTAGGATTTGTGTGCCCCGATGCGCCAGATGCGCCGCAACGGCCAGCAGCAGCGGGCCTGTTCCGGCGACCACAATGCGCTTTCCCTTGATGCGCAGACCGCCGCGCACCATCGCGTCAAGCCCGCCTGCGCCCATCACATTGGGAAGCGTCCACCCGGGAAACGGCAGGAAGCGCTCACGGGCTCCGGTAGCAAGAATGAGCTTGTCGTAGTTCAGCTCGATGAAATCGGCCTGCTCTGCCGCTGGCGAAGCGAGACCGGTGCGCTCGGCAAAAAGGACGCCGCTTGTCGGCGAGCCGAAGACATGCCATCCGTGCAGACGCTCAACCGAGGCCGCGTTCAGCCTGGCGAGCCACATGCGCGCGGTTTTGGGCAGGCTTGCGCCCTTGCGCCAGATCTGGCCGCCGGCAGCCGGGTTGTCGTCGAGCAGCCCGACATGCCCGCCGGACTCGGCGGCGCGCACAGCGGCGGAAATGCCCGCAGGGCCTGCGCCAATCACCAGAACATGGAAATGCTCGTTCATAGCGTGCGCACGTCCATTCCCGACTCGCACAGAATCTGGCAACTGCGCCGATGGGCGAATCCATTGATGGAGGCACGGCACTCGAAGCAGATGCCCATGCCGCACAGCGGCGCGCGCGGCTTGCCGGTTACGGAGATGCGCGTGGGTGAGCCGGAGATCAGGATGGCTGCGGCGACCGTGGTTCCGGGAGCAACCGATACCGCAGCTCCGTTCACTGTAAGCGTGATGGCCGGAGTGTCGGACTTATGCGCGTGCTCATGCATGGGTCGCGTTCCTCACGAATCGCTCGGGCAGATATGGCTCAATGGGAATTCTCGTAGGGTTGCCAACCAAATGATCCGCCAGCAACTGCGCGGTTCCAAGCGAAGTAGTGATGCCCAGCCCTTCGTGCCCCGCCGCGAGAAAAAGCGTCTTGTCCTCGGGCCAGGGGCCTATCAAGGGCAAATTGTCCGGGGTTGCAGCGCGAAAGCCGGTCCAGATGCGGATGGAGGAGAGCGCGCCGATCCCGGGCATGAAATAACGCGCCCGTTCGATCATCGCGGACACCATCTGATAATCGACCGCAGTGCCTCCCGCGTTGTACTGACGCGAGGAACCGATGAGGATCTGTCCCGTCTTGCGCGGCTGGATGTTGAAGGCGACCGAATCCGTCGTGATAGAGTGCGCGCTTTTCGAATAGCCAAGCTCAACCAGCTGGTGGTGCACGAAGCCGGGATAGCGATCCGTGATGACCAGATGCCCCTTGCGTTCGCGGATGGGCAATTGCGGAAGCAGGCCGGTTGCGTCCGCTCCGGCAGCATTCACGATATGCGAAGCACGCAACTCGGTTCCGTCATCCAGACGGACGATACCTGCGCCAGCCGATTTCAGTTTCCGCCGGGCATACAGGCGCGCCCCACTCCGTAGCGCTTCCTCAACCAGATATTGGGCCGCGCACGGAGGATACAAAACCGCATCGGACGGGACGAGCAGGCCTCCCGCGAGTGGCTTGCGCAGGTGCGGCTCAGCCTCCGCAAGCGCGCAGCTATCGAGGACCTCCGTGGCAATTCCAACGGAAGCGTACAGCGCCCGCTTGCGATGCACTTCCTCCATCTCATCGTCATCGCTAGCTACCCAGATGGTTCCGCACCTCTCATACTCCACGCTGTGCGGCAGACTGTCGGAAAGCTCCTGCCAGAGCCGCTGTGAATAGCTCGTGAGTGCGAGCTGCCCGGGTGAGTCGCTCATCACAACGATGTGGCCCATGCCAGCGGCTGTCGCGCCGCCGCCGATTTCTCCTGGCTCCACAATGGCTGTCCGCAGCCCACGAGCGGCGCACTCTTTTGCGCAGGCCGAGCCCACGATGCCGGCGCCGGCGATCACCACATCCCACTCGTCGCTCACGCGCGGATCCCCGTTCGAAACGGGTCGCAGGGATCCACGATGAGATTGGCTTCGGCAATGACATAAGCGCTGCCGGTGATGCTGGGCAGGATTTTACCGTCCTCCAGTTGGTAGGAGCCCTCAAAGACAGTGCCGAGAATTCCCTGCTGCCGCCACGTCCTGCCGGGCGCGAGCTTGCCGTCTTCCGCCAGGCAGGCAAGCTTCGCGCTGGTCCCAGTTCCGCACGGAGAGCGGTCGTAAGCCTTGCCGGGGCAGAGAACAAAGTTTCGGCTGTCCACGCCCGGCTCTGAGGAAGCCGCGGAGAGCTCGATGTGGTCAATCTCATCTCCGCCCGCACCTGTGATCTTGCCCGAGCCAAGCGCCTGCCGAGCAGCCCAGCTAAATTCCGTCAGCGCCTCGATATTGTCGAAGCTGACCGAAACGGGCGGGTCGTCGAGGAGGAAGAACCAATTCCCTCCCCACGCGACGTCGCCCGTCACACTTCCGAAGCCGGGCACGTCAAGGGCAACTGACTTTTTGTAACGATAGCTCGGCACATTCTCAAGCGTCACCCTGGCTTGGGGATAGAGCGTCGCGCGAACCACCCCCACGGGTGTTTCGATGCGGTGACGCCCGCACTCGATCCGGCCCAGGTGCGCCAGCGTAACGACTACGCCCATGGTTCCGTGCCCACACATGCCGAGGTATCCTACGTTGTTAAAGAAGATGACTCCCGCGGCGCAACTCTTGTCTTCGGGCTCGCAGAGCAGCGCGCCAACCAGCACATCCGAACCGCGCGGCTCATTCACGACGGCGGAGCGGAACGCATCGTGCTCGGAGGCGAAGCGCTGGAGCCGGTCGGTTAATGTGCCCTCTCCCAGCGACGGACCACCATCGAGCACGACACGAGTCGGCTCGCCCGCGGTGTGGGAATCAACGACTTGGATTGCAGAGGAAAGCACAAATTTATATACCATAATTGTCTACAATAATGAATACTAAATAAGTATATATGCCGAGAGTGAGTCAGGACGCCTCTGAGAGCAACTGCTACGCTCTTCCACGCTGGTCCAGTCGTCAGATTCGAAGCAACTGGTTGCCTATCGCTTTCGCGCGGCTGTCGCCACCTGGTTCACCGGGTCGAGTCATCGCCTCCGGATCAACTCCAGCTCGAATACTCTGTGATGGTGTATCCAAAACCTGGCGACCTGTTGAACCGCGAATTTAGCCTGGATTTCTCACGGCTCGGCCGCAAGTCTTTCATCTCGGCCGGAGCAATGACAGCGTTCTCTCACGCACAGCGGAGAGATCAGCTGTTCTGGCCGTCGGTGGGGGAATCTAAGCAAGGAAGACAAACAGCAGATCTCTTCACAGCGGCCACAAAGAACGCCGCCTTCGGTTGAAATGACAGGATTGCATGTCATAGCCGGGTCCTTGTGAGAGAAATCCAGGTTAGAGCACCTTTCCTGTTGCTATGTCCCATCGAGCGTCGCGAGGTGTGACTTTTCTTGGTAAAAAGTCGCGCTTGGCGAAGCCGTTCCGGGATACACCCACAGGGGAAATGCGTGGCGCTGCTTTCCTCCACCCGAAATCAGCGCGCCACTACTTCCAGCCAGAATGGCCCTCGGTGAGGGTGATGTATCGATCCACAGGCATGCCCGTGAAGCGCTGCTTGGTGCCGCCGGGTTTCGGCCATTCGACCTCGACCCAGTCGATGGTGGTCCTGTGGCCGAGGCCCAAAACCATGCGCGGATCGTGGGAGGAGAGATAACTTCCGCCGCCCACTTTCGTCCGATGCCGCTGGAAGGTCCCGCTCCGCCATGTCACTTTTGCTCCGACAGCGTCAACGTTCGACTTGGTTCCGACCAGCTTGATGCCGAGCCAGTGGCTTCCCCGTGCGGCGTTGTTCCTGAGCAGCACAGGCGCGCCATTGTTTGTGCTCACGAGAACGTCCACTGCGCCATCGTTGTTGTAATCGCCCAGCGCGAGACCGCGGCCCGCAATCGGCTGCTGAAACGCCCTCCCTCCCTTCGGGCTGACGTTCTCCCACTCGCCATTGGCGCGGCAGAAGAGCAGCATTGGCTCCAAGTAACGCAACTCGGGATGGTGCGCCTGGATGGTGAGATCGGGATGGCCGTCCGCGATCACCAGATCGATGTCACCGTCGTTGTCGTAGTCGAAGAACTTCAGCCCCCACCCGCTCATGAGGTGTGTGGTACTGCCAATCGGCGTGTGGATGGCCTCGTCGACGAAGGTCCCATCTTTGTTGTTGCGGTAAAGCGAATACATTTCGTGATCGACGTTGGCGACGAACAGGTCGATCCAGCCGTCCTGGTTAAAGTCGGCTGCGTCCACGCCCATCCCGGAGCGCGCCGCGCCGAAGGGGTCGTAGGCCACGCCGGCGAGGACCCCGTTGTCCATGAAGCGGCCCTTGCCCTGGTTCATGAGCAGGAAGTTGGGCGCGGTGTCGTTGCCTACGAACAGGTCCATTAAGCCGTCGTTATTCACATCGGCGGCGACCACGCCCCAAGCCTTGCCGAGCGAGGCCGCGATGCCGGACTCGTGGCTCACATCGGTGAACGTGCCGTCTCCATTGTTGTGGAAGAGCCAGCTCGGCATCGGCTTATAAACGTTCGGCTTGCAATAGTAGCGTTCGCCCGGCCCATGGCCGCCGCAAAAGACATTCTTCTCCTTTCTGTAATCGGCGAATCGACAGACGAACAGGTCGAGGCGTCCATCGTTGTCATAGTCGAACCATACTGCGCTGGTGGCCCAGCCCGGACAAGCGACCCCCGCCTTCGCCGTCACATCCGTGAACGTTCCATCGCCGTTGTTGTGGTACAGAATGCTGTTTGCATATTGCGTCAGGTACAGGTCGGGCAGGCCGTCGCCGTCGTAGTCGCCCACGGTCGCGCCCATTCCGTAGGCGTTGCCCGGGACTCCGGCCTTCAGAGTCACATCGGTGAATGTTCCATCGCGGTTGTTCTTATAGAGCGCGTTACGAAGCGGCGATGCAGGCCTGTAGAAGTCGCACGGGCCGCTGTTCACGAGATAGATGTCCATCCAGCCGTCGTTGTCGTAGTCGAAAAAGGCGCAACCAGCGCCCACGGTTTCCGGCAAGTACATCTGCGGCGAAAGCCCAGCTGTGTGGGTCCAGGTAATTCTGCTTTTCGATGAGGGAATCTCGTCAAAGAGCGGCGGTGCTGCGGAGTCCTCTAAAGCGTGCGCAGACGGGAACCCAAAGCCCGCGGCCAGGGTGGAACAACCGACGGCGCGGAGAAACTGCCTGCGCGAAAGAGCGCGCGAGGGCCACGCTGGAACCACGCGCATCAGACCGCGCTCGCCCCTGGCCCGGCCGCACTTCTACTCACGGCTGCACCGAGTGTCCCTGGGAACCATCGACTAGACCTCTTGCGCGGGTAGTCTTAGCCTGCAACGCCATTTCGCGCGCCGCGCCGCCTTTGTTGCCAGTGCGCGCATAGGCGACGGCCAGCTGATAATGCCCCGCCGGATCGTCGGGCTCCATCTTCACATAAGTCTCCAACGGAGCTTTCGCTTCGGCAAATTTCCCCGAAGCTGCCAGCGACATGCCAAGCGCAAGATAGGCTTCAGAAAAGCCTGTATCCAGCTTGGTGGCACGAGTGAAATGGCGGACGGCTTCGGTGAATTCTCCACTGCGGCGATCGAACTCGCCCAGGACAAACTCCGCCGAGGCGTTTGAGGGATCGACTTCGGTCTCCTTCTCGAACTCCTGCTTCGCGGCATCGGTCGAGCCAGACGCGCCGGCTTCCGCCAAATCGATCTGACCGAGCTGGTAGTGAATGCCCGGAACTTTGGGATTCTTTTCGAGAACCTTGCGGTAAATTGCAGCAGCCTCTTCGTTCTTGCCCTGCGACTGGAGCGTCTCCGCCTGAAGCCTCTCCTCCTGGTAGGAATCGGGCGCCCTCTGGTGCAACCGCTGCGCCGATCTCATTCCAAGCTCGGAGAAGAAATGGGTTGCGATGTAGAGCACTTCAGGATCGTCCGGCAACTCCTGCTCCATTGTCAGCAGCGTATCGACCGCGGTGCGCTCGTCGTCGACCGCCATGGCGCAGCGCACCATGGCCATTTGGCCCTGGTACCGCATGGCCCTGCTGCTGGTTCGTGAAAGATCATGCTTCAGGAGCGGCAAAGCTTCCTTGCAACGGCCAGTCTCCGCTAGATTGATTCCGCGCTGTGCGGAGGCGGCCGGAGTTGCAACGCTCTGGCCGGCCCGCGCCCGGCCAGCAGGGAATGCGAGCAGCATGGCGCAGCCAGTGAAGAAAAAACCCTTTGTGCGTGGCGTGAGATTCATAAAAACATCCGCCATCATCCCGGTGGGATGCAATTTCTGTCTGCTGTCTCGGGGCGATGCGAGATAGAGCCTCAGCGGATTCTATACCGGCTGACGAGATCCTACAAACTCACATTGAGCTCCTTTGAAAACGTCGCGAGTTTTTTGAGTGCCGGCCGGGCTAGATGCACAAGCATTTTCGCCGGCGGCCAACCACCTTATAATACAGTGGCATTGGTGCTATCCGAGGGCTTGGAATGACGCATTCTGGAGGAGAACTGTACCGGGCCGCAAGCGCCGATGCCACGACGACGACAATTGAGAGGCGCTTCCCCGGGAATTCCCGTGCGGCCAGTTTCACGTGATGTTTTCATCGAGATTCTCAAGACGCGATTTCCTCAAGGGTGCGGTCTCCACCTATGCAGTTCCAGCCATTCACCAGATACCCATACCGGACATCCAAACCATCGTATTCGTCGATATCGCAAAGGCGGCTGGTATTGATTTTCGGCACGACAATGCCGCTTCGCCCCAAAAATTCCTTATCGAGACCATGGGATCGGGATGCGGTTGGATCGATTACAACCAGGATGGGCTGCTCGATCTCTACTTGGTGAACGGAGCAGCTACGAAAGCATACACCCCCCAGCATCCACTCCGAAGCGCTCTCTACCGGAACAATGGAGATGGATCCTTCACCGATGTCACCGAACAAGCGGCAGTCGGCGCACGCGGGCTCTTTGGAATGGGTGTTGCGGTGGGGGACTATGACAACGACGGGTTTCCCGATCTTCTGGTTGCCGGGTACGGCCG
>JANWJB010000088.1 GCA_025449575.1 Acidobacteriaceae bacterium | reverse complement strand
GGGCAGCACGCATCTAACAATCCGTGGCGCGCAACGACAATGGAGTGGCTTCCGGCGACGGTCTTCGCACCGGAACAAAGTTCGGCGGCGGGAGAGATCGCCGCGGCAACGCACGAGGAGAATCATCGCCGCCGGTATTCCGCGAAAGAAGCGCCCCTCCGCTTACCGATTGTGGTCACGCGCGGTCCCTACGAGTACCGTATGCCTGAAGAGGATGCCGGCTTCGGAATGCAATGGGAGCCTGCGGGAAAACTGGAGTAATCTCGAATGAGAGTGTAGCGCAATGCCTTCCACATTCACACGCTCATCCACCGAAGCCGAACGCCGGGACCCAGGTATCGGCGGCAGGCCGCCACTCGATCATCGGCCGACTGGCGGCGGTGGCGACGGGGAGGACTGGGACAATCGAAATCAGGGCGGCCACGGGCCGCACGAGTTGCTTACCCGCTACCGGATGGCCATTTTCTTCGCGCTGGCTGCCGATCTCATGTTCTTTGTGGCGCTGGTGAGCGCCTTCTTTGCACGGCAGGCGGGTGGACAATTCACGGCGGGAAACATGTGGGTAATGGACTGGCGCCCGCTGGCATTGCCTCCCATCCTTTGGGTCAATACTGCCGCGCTTCTATTGAGCAGCTTCACCATGGAGATTGCCCGCCGCCAGTTCTTTCGTGAAGTGGATGTAATGGACGAGTGGCTGGGTCTGGGGCGCCCCACGGTCCGCCGTGCCGCACCATGGCTCATCGCCACCGTGGTGCTGGGCAGTCTTTTCATCAGTGGGCAGGTGGTGGCCTGGGAGCAGTTGGTGAGCGAAGGGGTTTACTTCTCCACCAACCCGAGCAGCCATTTCTTTTATTTGATTACCGGCGCGCACGCTCTGCACTTGCTGTTTGGCGTATTTGCCCTCGCTGCCGCTCTGGTGTCACTCTTCTTCGTTCATCGTTTGGAGTTGCGCCAAGCGATCGTCGACAGCGCAGCTTGGTATTGGCATGCCATGGGCGCCTTCTGGCTCTTCCTCTTCGGCTTGCTGCTTTTCTGCCAATGAAGTCATCGCCGGCCTCACGCATCAGATGGATCATCCTATCGTTGGCGCTGCTATTTCTGCCTGCGGGTTTGGCTCGCGGTCAGGGCTGCTCGGCTTGCCGCGATAACACCGCCGGCAGCGCGCCGCAGATGCGCCAGGCGCTGAGAAAGGCAATCCCGATTCTGGGAATTCCCGCATGCATCCTCTTCGCCGGGATCATGGTGCTGGCGGTGCGCAGCTCGAAAGAGTGACAGCGGCCGCTCTCTCGCCCCAACGGTAAATTTATCCAAGGCTGGCTATACTTGAGCGGGAGACCGCTTGGATGCCAATCACGCGGCGCAGGCGCGCAATGTTCTTCTTTATTGCGCTGGGCGTGAGTACGCTGGCCTTGGCCATCGTGCTCAACGTCACGTGGATCATCGTCAACTGGCGTAGCTTCATCGCCTTGCTCATCGGAATTCCCTTCTTCCTGCTGCTGATCGCCGGCCTTGTTCTCAACACCGTTTTTCTGGTTCGCGAGGTGCACCAAAATGAGCGCCAGAACAGCTTCTTGAACGCAGTCACGCATGAGTTGAAGACTCCGATCGCTTCTATCCGGCTTTATCTGGAGACGCTGCAGCGTCACGAAGTGCCGGCGGAGAAGCGCCGCGAATTTTACGGCATTATGCTCTCCGACAGCGAGCGCCTGCTGGCCACGGTGGAGCAGGTGCTGAAGGCGGGAGAGGTTGGCCAGCGAACCCGCAATCAGGTTCGCCTGCACATCGACCTCGACGAGATTGTTCGCGAAGCCATCGGCACTACGCTGCGCCGCCATCATCTGGATGGATCCGCCATTGAGTTCACGGCCGGTGGCTTGGGGATGACGACGGAGGGCAATCCGGAAGATTTGCGTACTGCCACGCTCAACATTCTGGACAATGCGGTCAAGTATTCCCCTCAGAAGCCGCGCATCCTGGTGCGCCTCGAAGCGCGGGGCGACGCGTGGCTCGTGCTCACCGTTACAGACCATGGATTGGGCATCGCGCCGGCGAATTTGAAGCGCATTTTCATGCGTTTTTACCGCGTGCCGGCGCGGAATGTTTTTCGCGTAAAGGGCACCGGACTGGGCCTCTTCCTGGTTCGTTCCATCGCCCGGCAGCACGGAGGAGACGCTTATGCCGAATCCGCCGGAGAGGGGCAGGGCGCAACCGTCGTGCTGCAGTTGCCGCGTTCGCTGCAGCCGTCGCGATTCCCAGTTGAGGCCGACGCATGAAGGAAGAAGTCAAGATCCTGGTGGTGGAAGACGAGGTTCACTTGGCGCAAGGGCTTCTCTACAACCTGCGTGCCGAGGGGTACTCCGCCGAGATTGCCGGCGATGGTGAGAGCGCACTGAAGATTCTCGCCTCATCTCGCATCGATGCCATGATTCTGGATGTGATGCTTCCCGGGCGCGATGGCTTTTCCATCGCAGCGGAACTTCGTTCCCAGCAAAACTATCTGCCTATCCTCATCCTCACTGCGCGCAGCCGTCCGGAGGATATTCTGCGGGGATTCGACGCCGGGGCCGACGACTACCTGGCCAAGCCCTTCGATCTGGCGGTGCTGCTGGCACGGCTCAACGGGCTGCTGCGGCGCATGTCGTGGCACGGTGCGCCCGCGGGCGGCACTCCAGCGCTCCCCGCCGTTCAGGACAAGCCTCTCTCCGTCGCGGACGTCCCGGCTCGGTTCCTCTTTGCCGGACGGACGATCGACTTCGAGGCGTTGGAGCTGAGGGCACCCAGCAAGACCGTCCACCTAACGCTGATGGAATGCGACCTTCTGCGCTACCTGGTCTGCAACCGTGGCCGGATCGTTTCTCGTAAGGATCTCCTGGAGCACGTGTGGCATGTGCACGAGAGCACCGACACCCGCGCGATCGACAATTTCATGGTGCGCCTGCGGCGCTATCTTGAGGACAATGCCTCTTCGCCGGTGTTCTTGGAGACCATCCGGGGAGTGGGTTACCGCTTCGTTCCCCTGGGCGAACCGCAGCCTGAAACGGAGGATCCCCCGCAGGAATCCCAATCAACCCGTCTGGAATGATGGGCCCGCGGGGTCGCCGGGCGCTCCCACTTAGGCGGTATTGCCTCGTTCGAAGAGGCGGAGAAGAATCGGAAACAAGAAAGTCATGGGTCTCCTCCTTCCGGTGCGCTTCTGAAGTGCATCTCCCTGCTTTCGCCATAATCTCGGTTTCCGGATTAGCGGCGGGGATGGACTTCAGAGGCGCACCCTTTTATTTTTTCCGGATTCTCCGCCCCTCAAGCGCGCTCGCGCGGGACGCCGATCAGGAAAACCGGAGGAAGCCACGCGCCCTCGCCATAGCCGGCCGTCCATTCGTATTCGGCATAGGGTCGGGCAAGCGTAAGCAGTTCCTCCGGAGTTCTGGTCCTCAGGCAGGAGACGAGGCCGTCAAAGAGGATCACCAGAGGAATGGCGGGCAGCAGATAGGTAAGCAACAAGCGCGACCAGCGGAAGGGACGCATCCGCGGCGTAAGCACCCAGACAAACAGCGGCATCAGTAGCATGGTCAGTATGGCCCGGCGGGAGCGCGAGGTTACCTCCGCGCTGGCCAGTCCGTCACCGTTGCGGACCGCGTCTTCCAGCAGGCGCGCAGCCATCGCGTCGGAGAAATGATGGAACGATGAAAAGATGGTGCGGAAGCCGTGCAGATCGGGAGCGCTCTCTCCCTCCCGGCTCGATGAGACGTTGACAGCGTCGACAGAAACATCGATGGCAACGATGCGTTGACAGCCCGTCAAGCGCTCGGCCAAGGCATGGCTGGGAAACTTGTCGGTAAGGAGCACGCGCAGGCCCGGTTCCCGCTCCAATAGCGCGAGCCATGGTTTACTCAGCCACGGACCGCCGCCGCCGGAACAGAGATCCACCACCTGCTTTGCTCCGCACCTGCGGATTGCATCCAGCATTCTGGGCCGCGCTGTCCGGTATGCATCGAAGGCGGCGGTGATCGCTTCAAGGCAATCGGTCGCGCCGTCCCGCACCGGCTGCGGACACCAACGCTGATCGAGGATCTCAAGGAGTTGGAAACGGCGCATCAGAGCATTTTCACTTCAGGCCCATACAGAACCGATACCCTCTATGCGGCCTTTCCATCGAAGAAAGGCCGCTCTCTGCCAGTTCTCGCTTCATCCACTCAAAGTGAAAATACTCTCAGGCCTGGTCTTCCCAAAGCTTCACGCTACCCAGCAGGCCATCTTCATTGGGAATCACCTTGATAAAGCGGCTCAACTCGAGCGAGATTTTCTTCGCATTCCCGCCGCCGAGATAGAGGATGTCCCAATTAAATGTATGCGCGGTTTGCGCAATGGCTAGAGCAAGAAGCTTGTTCCAGCGCTTCTTCCCATACTTCTCCAGGCCGCGGAGGCCAAGGTAATCCTCATAGGTCTTCTTGCGCCACGGGTGATGTCCCAACTCCAGACCCGGACACAGATGGCCGTCGGAGAAGAGGGCGGAGCCTAAACCAGTGCCTAGAGTGAGGACCAGTTCCACGCCCTTTCCCTGTATGGCGGCATAACCCTGCACCGCGCAATCGTTGGCCACCCGTGCCGGCGTACCCCATTCTTTCTCCAGCCTCGATTGCAAAGGAAAGCCAATCCATTCCGGATCGAGATTGGCCGCGGTGAGGGTGTGGCCCTTCTTAATGACGCCGGGAAATCCAGCTCCCACACGATCAAAGGAGGGAGCTTGAGCCCGCAACTGGTTTAGCGCGGCAAAGACGGCCTTCGGCGTTGCGGGCTCCGGGGTCGGAAGCCGGAGGCGATCGGTCAATGGTTGACTTCGCTCGTCCAGCGCCATCATCTTCACGCCGGTTCCGCCTATGTCGATCGCCAACGTCACCACTTTGGACGAGGTTGTCTTCCGTTCCCGAGCCATCGCTATCTCCCGAAGAAGTGTAAGTTACCGCTCATATTCATGTCTTCGGCGGTTTCGGTTACGCCTTCGACTTTTGGGGCCCGGATTCAGGCTGGGATTTCCGGCTGGACTTCTCCGCCCTGCCGTTATCGGCATCGGGCGAAGACGCACTGGGTTTCCGCTCCATTTCGCCGGCCCGGGCGGTTGCCCGCGAGACGGCCCCCTTCCGGGCTGCTTCAAAGTTGGGCAGGCTTGCGGTCCGGTAACCGCTCTCACGAGCTTGATTCAATCCCTGCTCGATCTCGGTTTCAATGCGGCGAATGGATGTCTTCACCGTATCCTCCGATTTCACTGTTTTGCCTCGGCCGGGCTGGGCGGCCTGCCTTGCGGCCACGCCTGCGGGAGCGGGCCTCGATTTTTGCCGCCCATCGGATCGCGAAAGAAGAAGCTGCGTCAACCGCGGCAACTGGAGCCACCACAGCAGATCTTCGTGCAACTCTTTGTTGAAAAACTCAACACGAAGGCGGCGCTCTTCCGGATGGAGCTCGCCAGCTTTTTTCTCGCCGGAGGCTTCCTGGGGGCCGGCCTTCAGGCCAGCATCCGTCGCGGAGAACAATTCCGCGGGGACGAGCGCCTCGTGGACATTTACCAACCAGCGCACATCCGCATCCTTCCACATCCGCGGCGGATATCCGGCGACACGCTTTTTGGCAGCACCGGCGCCGCCGTTTTCTCCGCTCAGCAAAGCGACTCTGATCCGCGCCGCGGCCCGCCAACTCTCCTCCCCGTGAATCCCGACCTGCTCGAAGGCGCGGGCAAGCGCTTGGCGCAGCCCGAGCCGGTCATAGGCCATCAAAGCTGCCGAAGGCGAGCCGGCGGCGGCTCGCGGAGAAAGCGTTTCACCGAGCGTGTGCAGCGCGCACCAGGCCAGCGCCGGGCCCCAGACGGCATTCGCCGCCACGCACGGGCTGGCGCTGGGCAGCACCCGGCGCGCTTCCGCGGACCAGGGCTCGGAAAACGCATCTTCTAACAACGGCAGTTGCAGAAGAGAGCCGGCCAAGCGGCACAGATCGTCGGAAAGAACATCCGCATCGGCGCCGTGTGCCGCCTCACCGGGCCAACGCCTACGGTACGCGCGCGCAGCCTCGGTGAAGAAGCGCAGTCCATTCGTCTTTAGCTGCTGCAGCAGAACCGCATGCTCCGCAGAGGCCGCTGGATCGCCCCCGGCTGCCATTACCGCCGCGTCAAATTGCGCCGCCAGATTCAATGTTTCGGCATTCAGCAACACCGCCAGCGAATCGTGCACAGGAGCCATTTCCAGCGAGAAGAGCGCCTCGTCCAGGTGAGGGACGCCTCTTCCGTTGAGGGAATCGCAGAGCCGGTCCCATCGCCGGTCTTCCTCCGGCTGCAGAAAACGCCAGTCCAGAAATACATGGGATGCATAGGCTTGAAGCTCGATCGAATAGCCGCCACTGGCGACATTGGACGCCCGCGCCAAGTGCGTCAGGCCGGTGATCGCATCGCGGAAGGCCAGAATGGCGGTTCCCTCCCGGGGGATGTCGAAAGCCTCGCCGATGCTTCGCCTGCGCAGTTGCCCCGCCGCCTTATCGGCATATGAGGCCGAATGATGGATCGTGCCATAGGTGGTCGCATACCGATTGTGATAGATGACCAGAGCCCGCTCATCTCCGCGCCGATTGGAATATGCGAAGACGTTCTCGTCGACAAATCCGTCAGGGCGGTAAAAGTCGTAGAGCAGAAAGTTCTCGCTCTCCGCGAAGAGCCACCGCCGGTGCAACAGCGGTGCAATTTCCCGCTCGTGCCGCTCTACCAGCCGCCGATCCGGCTGTTCGTCATAGCGTGGCCGCCGGTACTCCATTCCATACTTCTCGGTAAAGCCTTCGATCTGTCCATGGCCGAACATGGGCAGCCCCGGAAGCGTGGCCATCAGAGCCGCAACGCCAAAGCACTTATCATCGCGGCCAAACTGATCAATTGCCGTCCGTTCATCCGGATTGCTCATAAAGTTAACGTAACGCTTGAGGATATCCGGATCGAACTCGAGGGTGTTTTTTATCACCGATCTGTATTTTGCGTTGTCTTCATCGCGCAACATGTTCATGAAGGCGCTGTTGTAGACGCGATGCATGCCCAGGGTACGCACGAAGTAGCCTTCCATGAGCCAGAAGGCCTCAGCCAGCAGCAGCGTTCCGGGGACCTCTTGCGCTACGCGGTCTACCACCTCGCGCCAAAATTCGTTGGGCATGGCAGCATTGAATTCAGCCTGGCTCATGCTGAATTCGGCGCGAGACGGAATGGCGCCCCCCGCGCCGGGAAGCGGATACCACAGCCGCTCGACGTGCTTCTTGGCCAAGGTCATGGCCGCGTCAAAGCGGATGATCGGAAAGAGCCGCGCCACATGAAGGATGGTTTGGATAACCTGCTCGCGCGTGGCGGGATTCAGATAGTCGAGCTGTGCGGTGTCATTCCACGGAAAGCTGGTGCCGTCATTGCCGTGATAGATATAGCGGCTGTCGCCGGTCCACTTATCGCGGCGGCGAAAGACCACGGCGGCATCGCTCTGCTCATAGTAGTGGTCCTCGATCTTGATCTCCACGCGGCCGTCGTTGGAGAGATCGGGGCCGTTGAAGGAGTAGGAGGGATAAGGACAATCGGCGCGAGAGAGAAACCACTCGGGATGCTCGATGACCCAGCTTGAGTCGATGCCCATGTGGTTGGGAACCATGTCGCTGGCCAGGCGAATGCCATGGGCGGCCGCGCGATCGCGCAGATCAACATAGGCGACTTCCCCGCCCAGGTCTGCGGCAACGGAATACCCGTCGAGGGAGTAGGCGGAGGCCACCGCGTCCTGATTGCCGCAAAGGCGCTTGATCGTCTGCGATGCCCGGCTGCGCTCCCAGATGCCGATCAGCCATAGCGCGTTCATGCCGCGGCGGGCCAGCAACTCCAGCTCCTCATTGGGAATCTGATCCAGCCGGTGGATGTCCCGCCGGTGCTTGCGCGACAATTGCTCCAACCAAACATAGGTGCTCTTGGCCATCAACACGGTGGTCGGCATCCACTCGCGATCCTGGCTGAAGCGCTCATATTCCAGCGCCGCGTCCGCATATGAGGGCACGGAGGAGGCTCCGCCATTTCCCCCTCGCCGGCCATGCGCGCCGGCGGCGGGAGGATGAAAGCGCATCCAGATGGCAACCTCCTCCTCTTGGAGAACGTCCAGCGCCAGCACGATGCGGTCGAGCAGGCTGCCCAGCACCGACCTCCATTTCTCGCGGATGAAGGCCAGCTGCCCGCTGAGGGAATCCGGTGCGGCCAAGGCCGGCGCACGCAGCATGTCGATCAGGTTGAGATTGTCGGGGCCGACTGCCGGCCGAGCAGCGAAAAATTTATGCAGTTGACCGGAAATGGCGCGATAGCTGCTGGCTGATGCCAAGTCCGTTTCGTCGAAGAGTTCACTGAAGACGTTGAAGGCGGGGTTGAGGTTTGCCAGCCACAGCAGCATCATCTCTTCAAATGCGATGGCGCGGTTGGAGATGCCGTCGGTGGTTCCCGCCAACCATTTCTGGGGCCTTATCTTCTTCGCGTACACGGCGGAGCCGGGAAAGCTCTGGACAAACGCGGCAAGCGTCTTTTGAAGCGCCGGGCCGCCTATGCGGGCCTCAAACCAGGCTAGAGCATCCACAATCGCCTGGGGATCGAGCTGAGTCCGGTAGAAGGCCACCAGGGCATGGCTCAACTCGTCGATCAGTCCCATGGCGTAGAGCGCGCCGGGGTGGATCGTCTTCTCCGGCTGGGCCGCCGCGTCACGCGCTTGGTTCATGCGGTGGGCAAACTCACGGCTGGCGGCCAAATTACCCAAGATGACGTTGCCCGTAAAGGAAAATAGCGACCCGCTGAACTGATAGTGATCTCGCGCCTTGCGCGATACGTGGAATTCCATCATGAAATCTTCCCCAGGAGCTGGAATATTAGTTCAGATGCCGTGTCGGTGGCATCGCCGTTGCCGAAGGATCAGGAAACGGGGCGATTGGGAGCTCCGGAGGGACGATCCAGCCCCTCAGGGCCGCCTTCAGGCGGGAGCGAAGCGGCTGCGATGGGCCCAGAGGCCCTGGGCAGGATTGGAGATAAAGAAAATCTCTTCGCCATCAATTAGGTTGGACCCGTCATGCAGCTTCGCCGGATCGTATTTGGAGACCATGGTGTCTAATTCGGCATAAGCGAAGCCTACACCCTCGATCTCATCGCGGCTCAAGCCGCCGGGGCAATAGGTGATCGCGAAGCGGCCCTCCGAGGAGCCGTGAATCAGATGCGCAGCGGCTCCCAGACTAGCCGCCAGTTCCGGATCGCGTTCTACAGCAGCCAGGGTGGCCGGCGTTCCGCGATAGCCGAATTTCCGGATCTGGCGGTCGATGTCAGGGTCTTCTCCAAACTGGCGCACTCCCGGGGCAAGCACGATCAGCTCGGCGCCATCGGCCAGCGCCATGCGCGTCCGGTAGACCGCTTTGTTTCCGAGCCAGGTACTTTTAAACTCTTCGGGATCCAGGTAGACCACCGCTTTCTTGATCGGTTGCTCCAGCATCTCAAAGTTTACTTTCAGGCTGAGATCGGCGGCTAGGCGGAAACACTCTGTGTCGTCGCCGATAAACAGCCCGCGCGCCACCGGCTTTCCCGTTTCATCGTTGGAGACGACCGTCAAGACATAGAGGATGGGAACATCGGCGAGAAATTTGTCGGCGGCGTAGTTCAAGACGCGGCGCACCGGAGTATCCGCCCGGCCCATAATGCGCTCCATGCCATACACCGCGCCGAGATAGTGACTGCGATTGATACTGAGAGGGCCGCCGGTTCCGATCAGTAAATTCTTAATCTGATTCGCCATCCCGATCACCTCATGCGGCACCACCTGGCCGATGGAGAGCACCAGGTCGAACCCACCACTGGGAATCATCCGGTTGATCTGTGCGGGCCAGGCGTAGTTGAGCTTGCCCTCCGACTGCTCGCGGATATACTCCGCTGGAACTTCTCCCAGGGTGATGGCGTCGGTGCGCCATTTATGCACGCGGAAGAGATTGTGAGGGACGCCGGGATACATGTGATCGAGTTCCGCGGGAGTCATGGCAAAGTGCGTGCCCAAAGCGGGCAACACCGCATTCAAGCGCTCGCCATAATAGCTGAGCGTGTCCGCGGTGAGTTGCCCGGCGCCGGAGTGCAGCCGGCTCATGTCGGGGGGCACGGCGAGCACATGCCGGCGCGGGCCTAAGCTGCTCAATGCGTCAAAGAGGGTTTCCCGCATCAGCTCCGGAGAGAGCTTGGCGGCGGGGCCGCCGATCTTCGCGTACAAACTCATCGTCTTCTCCCTGCCGCTTTGCGGCGGCGGCTTGCCGGGGCCTCTGCGGCCGTGAAAAGTGACCCTGCGGCAATCGCGCCGGGGCCGCAGGAAAAATTCAGAGCCGGTAAGTCTGACGGGCCAAGCCGTAAGCGAGGGCGTGCGCTACTTCGGCCGCTTCGTCTTCGCCCAGCCTGTGCTCGGCTACCAGGCGGGCCAAAAAGGCGCAGTCGACGCGGCGCGCGACGTCGTGCCGCGCTGGAATGGAGAGGAAGGCGCGCGTGTCGTCATTGAATCCGGCGGTGTTGTAAAAGCCGGCCGTCTCGGTGGTGTATTCCCGAAAGCGCATCATGCCTTCCGGGCTGTCGAAGAACCACCATGGCGGCCCTAACCGCAGACAGGGATAATGTCCCGCCAGCGGAGCCAGTTCCCGGCCCTGCGTGGATTCATCCAGCATGAACAGCACGATGGTCAGCGATCGCTCATTGCCATACTTCTGCAGCAGCGGGTGCAGTCCCCGCACGTAGTCTGTGCGGGTAGGGATGTCGGCTCCGATGTTGCGGCCGAACTTTTTGAAGAGTTGCTCGTTATGGTTGCGCCACGCTCCCGGGTGGATCTGCATCACCAAACCATCCTCCAGGCTCATGGCTGCCATTTCGGTGAGCATCTGCGCGCGGAAGAGCTCGCGCCGGTCAGCGCCGGCTCCGCCGCCCAGCACCTCGGAGTAGAGCTTGGCTGCCGCCGCGGCATCGAGATCCGCGGTGTTGGCCGTGGGATGCCCGTGGTCGGTTGCGGTGCAGCCGAGCTGCTTGAACCGCTGGCGGGCTTTCGATAACGCGCGCAAATATCCCGTCCAGTGGCCCGTATCCTCGCCGTGCATTTCGCCTAGCTGCGCGACGTTCTTCCGGAAATCGTCGAAATCGGGATCGACCACCGCATCGGGGCGGAAGGTGGGTAGAATGCGCGCCTTCCATCCGGAGTTCCGGATTGCCTGATGATCGGTCAAGGGATCGAGGGCCGAATTGGTAGTCGAAAGCACTTCGATGTTGAAGCGCTTATAGAGCGCACGCGGCCGGAAGCCGGGCTCCGCCAGTTTGGCGGCAATGGCGTCGTAATACTTCTCCGCGTTCTTCGCCGTCAGCGTCTGCTTCAAGCCAAACAGCTCCTGAAACGCGAAGTCCAACCAGATGCGCGTGGGCGTGCCGCGGAAGAGATAATAATTGGCGGCGAAGATGGCCCAGATGGCGCGCGCCTCACTCTGGGTGAGAGACTCCTTGCCGATGCCCAGCTCCTCCAGCGTAATGCCCTGGCTATAGAGCATTCGGAAGATGTAGTGATCGGGCACGATCAATAGGGTCGCCGGATTGGGGAAGGGCTGGTCCGTGGCAAACCAGGCCGCCTCGGTGTGGCCGTGCGGGCTCAGAATCGGAAGTTTTCGAATCGTGCGGTAGAGCCTCCGAGCGATGCCACGAATCTCCGGGTCCGCGGGGAATAGGTGGTCCTCATGAAGCAAGGTCATACCAGTATTTTCACCCTGAAGCCCAAGGTCTGAACAGGGGTGGGAACAGAATCGATGGGACTCCCGGCCCGCTCTATCGGAGCAGCGAGGTGCTCAGGCTGCCCAGCGCCGCCAGCCGGGCGGCTCCGTGCATGGCCTGGTAGCAAAACTCCACGCCTATGGCGAAGAGCCACAAGGAGAGCGCGAGGCGAAGATGGCGATTGGGGATGCGCGGAGCAGCGGTGCTGCCCAAAATGCCGCCCAGCACCCCACCCAGCGCGAGCTTCCAGAGCAGGGCCACGTCATAGGCGCCGCCGACCGCGTGAACGGCGGTGCCGGTCATTGCGATGCCCAGCCCAAAGGTCAGGTCGGTGCCCACCACCTGGGACGCGGTAAGCGAAGTCAGGCTGAGCAGCGCGACAGTGCCCAGCGCCCCCGCCCCGGAAGAGGAAAAGCCCACCTCGGCGCCGATGGGCAGCATAATGGCGGTGATCCATTTGGGACGCTCTTTGCGCTGCTGGCCGGAGGCCAAGGCCGGAGCGGGAAAGAAGTGGCGATAGATGTGCCATCCGGCGGAGAAAATAATGATTGCGCCCAGAAATGCGAACAAGATCGATCGCGGACCGTGCTGGGCCACGTGCTTGAAGAGCAACGACCCGATGATGACGCCGGGCAGGCCGCCCAGCAGCATATAGCCGAGCACGCGGTAGACCACCTGCCGCCGCCATATCTGCACCGGTACGATGATCAGCTTGACTACGGCGGAGTAGGCCAGCGCCGTGCTCACTGCAATCTCAATGGGAACGTGCATGAAGAGGATCAGCAGTGGCGCCGTGATGACTCCGGCTCCCACGCCGGTAAGCGCGATCACCACTGCAATCCCGAATCCGATCAGCACATCCACTGTGAGTCGCTTTTCCTAGAGCCGGCCGCACGCGGCGGCGCGGCGGCGCATTCAGCCTTGTACCGGCTGGATATGAATGCCACACTCCTGCTTACGTCCTCCCCAGCGTCCGGAGCGCGGATCGCCGGGATCGAACGGCAGGCTGGTGCAGGGCTCGCAGCCGATGCTGGTATAGCCACGGTCGTAGAGAGAGAGCAAAGGGATGCCCTGCTGGCCGGCGTAGCTCCAAACATCCTTGGCGCTCCAGTCCGTGAGCGGGCTGATTTTAAGCAATTGGGTTCCGGTGGGCAGGGCGAAATGGTCCAGCGGTTGGAGGTTGGCGCGGCTCTTGGCCTGTTCGCGGCGCAAGCCGGTAAACCACAGCCGGTACTTCTCCAGTTCCTTGAACAGAGGCGCCACCTTGC
>JANWJB010000087.1 GCA_025449575.1 Acidobacteriaceae bacterium | reverse complement strand
CGGCAGAAACAATACGATTCAACAAGCCCAGCTCATGCAAACGGGCCAATACTCCGATGACCAACTCTCACCGCCATTATCGGGCAATCTGCCGGGCTCACTTGGCTCTCAGGGCCTTGGCGGAGGGGGCGGGGACATGTCGTCCCTTATGCAGCAGTTGCAGTCCGAAAATGGAGGGGAGTCACCTGGTGTTTCTCTGGGCGGTTCCGGATTGAGCGGCGGCCTGCTCAGCCAGTACGCCGGAGGCGGTGACCTCGGAGGTTCGTTCGATCGGACGGACGTAAATCCGTTCGACATGACCCAGTTCGACATGACTCAGTCAGCCCAAATGGGTGCTGGCATGAACGCCCAGGGATACCGCAATTATTACTCGAACTACTACTCGCCCAGCGTCTTCAGGAATCCGAATCAGTCACTTCTGCAGCCCGCGACGATGGTCCGCAAACCAAACCCATACAATGATATTCCTTCGCTGTATGACATGTACATGCAAGCCACGCCACGGCCTGCGACTGCGCGGCGGTTCGGTATGGATGTTTTCGAAAACAACTCGCAAAACCCCTATGCGATTCCGATGGACCTGCCCGCCGGACCGGATTACGTGGTGGGACCAGGTGATGGGCTGGCAATCGATCTTTGGGGAGGTGTATCGCGGAGGATATATCGAAGCGTTGACCGCGAAGGCCGAATCAGCCTTCCGGAAGTAGGTCCGCTGCTGGTGAGCGGCAAGAGCCTTGCCGAAGTTCAGCAGAGTTTACAGCAGGTTCTGCGCACGCAATTTCGCAATATATCTGCCGACGTTTCGCTTTCGCGTCTGAGAACCGTTCGAATTTATGTGGTGGGCGATGTCGCAAATCCAGGGGCCTACGACGTGAGCTCGCTTTCCACGCCGCTGAACGCGTTGTTTATTGCCGGCGGACCCACGCCGCAGGGATCACTACGGATTGTGCGGCATCTTCGCGGCAACGAGCTGGTTGAGAATGTGGATTTATACGACTTACTTCTGCACGGGGTGAAGTCGGACATCCAGCGTTTGCAAAACGGCGATAGCGTTCTGGTTCCGCCGATCGGTCCACAGGTGACTGTCGAGGGGATGGTTCGACGTCCGGCGATTTACGAACTGAAAGACGAGAAGAGCTTGTCCAGCGTGCTGGAACTGGCCGGAGGCCTGCTTCCGACGGCCACATTGCGGCATATCGAGGTGCAGCGAACCGTCGCCCACGAGAAGCACACCATGCTCAGCCTGGATATTCCTGCTTCGGACGATAATGCCGAGGCGACAAAAAAACTGGACGCCTTCCAGATACAGGATGGCGATCGCATTCGAGTATTTCCAATCAGCCAGGGCAACGAAGATGCGGTGTATCTAGAGGGGCACGTGATTCGTCCCGGGCGGTATTCCTATCATGACGACATGCGTGTGACCGACTTGATCCCATCGTTCAAGGATTTGCTACCGGAACCTTCGACGCAGTATGCGGAAATCATTCGTCTCAATGCTCCCGACTTCCGTCCCAGCGTGCAGAGCTTCAATCTGGCGGACGCGCTTGCAAATCCGGCGCAGGCCCCGGTTCTTCACGCCATGGATACCGTTCGAGTTTTCAGCCGGTTCGATTTTGAAAATCCGCCGACCGTTTCGGTTTTGGGCGACGTGAGAATGCCGGGCACCTACCGCACTTCCGGTCAGATTCATTTGGCTGATGCGATCCATTTGGCGGGAGGGATGGGGCCGGAGGCGCAGACCGATGATGCACAAGTGTTCCGGTATATGCCCGATGGCAAAGCCGAGATTTTCAGCGTGGCGCTCAATCAAGCTCTTGCGGGCGATTCGACTCAAAATATCGTTTTGCAGCCGCGTGACCGGCTGCTCGTTCATAAGAGCACCAATGCAGTGCAACCTGCCGTGGTGTATATCGAAGGCGAAGTGGGCAGCCCGGGCCGGTATCCTCTAACTACAAATATGACTGTGGCCGATCTGGTACGCGTGGGAGGCGGCCTCAAGCCGGATGCCGATAGTCAAGATGGAGATTTGACGCGGTATGAATATTCCGGTCAAAGCCAACTGACCGGACAACACGAACCGATTTCCATCGCCGCGGCCCTTTCGGGCGATCCAAAAAGCAACACGCAACTTCACAACGGAGACGTGGTTAGTATTCGTCAGCTTCCCGGTTGGGAAGATCTGGGCGCGACGATTACTTTGAAGGGCGAGGTCAGGCATCCGGGGACCTATGGGATTCGGCCCGGTGAGCGGCTGAGTTCCGTTTTGGAGCGGGCGGGCGGATTTTTGCCGGACGCGTATCCGTATGGCGCGGTCCTTGAGCGCGTCCAAGTGCGCGATCTGGAGACGAAGGAACAAAACAAACTGGTGTTGCGCGTGAAGGACGCCGAGGGAAGCCTGCAGGCCATGCCGGATACCACGCCAGCCCAGAAACAAGCCAAAGAAATGGCTCTGGGCCAATATGAAACGACATTGATGCAGTTGACGACCAATGCGCCGGTAGGACGCATCGCAATTCGTATCTCATCTCGCGTCGATCGTTGGAGGGGCAAAGCGGCCGATATCGAAGTGAGAGAGGGGGACACGCTGATCATTCCCAAGCGGCCGGACTATGTGATGGTGACTGGACAAGTTTTCAATCCCACGGCAGTTGCTTACCGGCCCGGAAAGAGCGTGAAATGGTATCTGGAACAGGCCGGCGGAGTGACAACCACGGCGAATCGCAAGGCCATTTTCGTGATTCGGGCCGACGGATCGATCATTGGGCGCAGGGAAGGTCTGTGGAGCGGAAGCTCCCTTGGATCGGTGCTGCAAGCTGGGGACACTGTGGTCGTTCCGGAAAAAGCGATCGGCGGCGGCGTGCAGTGGGCCAATTTGTTTACCGCCGCCTCGGTGGCTTCGTCAATCGTGAGCACAGTATTCATCGCCACGCACTACTAATGGCCGGCGCAAGGATAGAACGTCGGACAAAACTTCTGTTGGCTTGTCTTCTAATTAGCTTTACTGTTACAACCAGAACTAGTTATTGTCAAACAGCGAAGACCGAAGGCGGAGCAAGCCAGGCGACCGCGCCTGGTTCGGTTGGCGGTTCGAACGAGCAGGTGCAGCCTGGCACCGCTTCCTCGGACACGGATACCTCGGAGGATTACGATAATTCATTGGGAGTTTCGCTTCTGAAGCACATCGCACAAGATCAGGCGGGCATCTGGACGTCGCCAGCTCGATTACGGGTTCAGGACAGCATTTGGCTTGTGCCCCTAGGTGGAATAACCGCTGGGCTGATTGCAACGGATAGGGACACTAGCCTGCACATCACGAACAGCCTGCAGACTCAGAACCGATACGTGAATCTATCGAATTATGGGATTGCCGCCATTGCGGGCGGCACTGGCGCACTCTATCTGTGGGGGCACTTTACGGATAACGATCACGCCCGCGAGGCTGGTCTGTTGGCTGGCGAAGCGGCAATAGACAGTCTCGCGATCACCACGGCGGTGAAATATGCCGCGGGCCGGAACCGGCCGTTTCAAGGGAACCATAACGGAGAATTTTGGAGCGGCGGCGATTCTTTTCCATCCGATCATGCGGCGGTGGCGTGGGCGGCTGCCAGTGTTTTGAGCCATGAATATCCCGGGCCGTTGCCAAAGCTTCTCGCATACGGAGCGGCTGCTGCCGTCACCGCAGCGCGCGTGGAGGGCAAGCAGCACTTCGCGTCGGATGTGCTGGTGGGCAGCGCAATCGGGTGGCTGACTGGGGAATTTGTCTATAACAGACACCACGATCCCGTATTGGGTGGAGGAGAATGGAACAGCGCCTCCGAAATGTTACTGGGAGACCATCCCTATCATCGAAAAGACATGGGATCGCCATACGTTCCGCTGGATAGCTGGATTTACCCGGCGCTCGACCGTTTGGAAGCGCTCGGTTATCTGCCCGAAGGTTTTCTTGGCCAGAGGCCGTGGACCCGCATGGAATGTGCGCGGCTGCTCAGTGACGCTAGCGACGCGATCACGGAGGACCCCGCGAGTCCTGCGGACGCAAGTCGCATTCTGGAAACCTTGAACGATGAGTTTGCCCGGGAGTTGAATTTGCTGGGCGGCGGCACCAATCGCGCCGCACAACTCGAATCAGCTTACGTTCGTGTGACCGGGATCAGCGGCCAACCGCTGAGCGGCGGCGCGAAATACGACTATGGCCAAACGATCGTGAACGACTACGGCCGACCCTATGAGGAGGGAACGAACGCCATTGCGGGGGCATCGGGATGGGCAACCGCCGGACCGCTGGTGGGCTACGTTCGCGCCGAGTATCAGTACGCGCCTTCGGCTTCGGCGCTGCCGCTTTCTGCGCGACAGGTGATCGCGCAGGTTCAAGGCGTGCTGGCGATACCTCCCGGCAATCCCACGCCGGCCATCGGCCAAGCAGACTTGCTCGATGGGTACGTGGGAATGCAGTTCGACGATTGGGCGATTACTTTTGGCAAGCAGGAGCAATGGTGGGGCCCCGATAAAAGCGGGCCGATGCTGTTCAGCGACAACGCGGCCCCGATTGAGATGCTTGAGATTAATCGAGTAACTCCATTCACTCTGCCGAGCATCTTCAATCGTCTGGGTCCAATGCGAGTCCAATTCTTCCTCGGTCGGCTCACGGGGCAAAACTGGGTGAACAGTGCGGTCACGGGCCTCGACGGCTCGTGGACGCAGCCGCTCGCGGATCAACCTTTCATCGATGGCGGGAAAATAAGCCTCAAACCGACGCCGAATTTTGAAATGGGAATGGGAATCACGACAGTTTTCGCCGGCGCGGGCGTGCCGATGACGCTTCACAAGTTTGGCCAATCCATTCTTCCCGTGGGGAGCGGCTTGCCCGGGACCCCGAGTGATCCTGGCGACCGGCGTGGTGGATTCGATTTTACTTATCGGTTTCCGAAGCTGCGAAATTGGCTGACGCTCTACGGCGATGCTTTCACGGATGACGAGATCAGCCCATGGCGCAACTGGAATAAGGCGTCTGTCATAAGTGGTATCTACATGCCGCGCATTCCGAAAATTCCGAAACTGGATTTTCGCGCGGAGGGAATTTACACCGATCCGCCCGCTATGCAGCCTGCATTGCAACACGGATTTTTCTACTGGAATGGCCGGTTTGTGAGCGGGTACACGAACGCTGG
>JANWJB010000086.1 GCA_025449575.1 Acidobacteriaceae bacterium | reverse complement strand
CCCGTGCCGTATGGATATGCAATGCAGCCGCCCCCGCCGTCCGGCTATCCGCCCTATCCGCCGCGGCCTTAGCCGCGCGGGGCCACGGCATGCGAGAAATGCTTTAGCATCGAGTCTGGATCCCATCGAATATGCCAGACTTCTCCTCTAAGCCCCGAGTGCGGTTTGCGCCCTCTCCCACCGGTTACCTCCACGTCGGGGGCGCTCGTACTGCCCTCTTCAACTGGCTCTTTGCACGCCACACGGGCGGAGTCTTCATTCTGCGCATAGAAGATACTGACTTCGAGCGCTCCTCCGAAGAAATGGTTCAGGGCATCTTGGACGGCATGCGCTGGATCGGCCTGGACTGGGACGAAGGGCCGTTCTTTCAATCCCAGCGTCTCACGCAATATCAGGCCGCCGCCGATACTCTGCTGAAGAGCGGCCACGCTTACCGCTGCTTCTGCACGAAGGAGCAGTTGGAAGAGAAGCGGAGGCAGGCTGAGTCCTCCAGCCGTCCGCCGATGTACGACCGCTCCTGCCGTTCCATTGATCCCGCGCGGGCCGCCGAACGGCAGCAAGCCGGTGAGCCTTGCGTTATTCGCTTTGCCGTTCCGCAAGGCGGCAGCACAGCTTTCGACGATGCGGTCTTCGGACGGGTTGAATTCTCCAACGACGAATTGGAAGACTTCGTGCTGCTGCGTTCCGGCGGGGTTCCCACCTATCATTTGAGCGTGGTCACCGATGACCTGGAGATGCGCCTCACGCACATCATCCGCGGGGCCGATCACCTCTCGAATACCCCCAAACAGGTTCTTCTTTACAACGCTCTCGGTAGGCCGCTGCCGATCTTCGCTCATGTACCGCTGATTCTGGGCCCGGATAAAAGCCGGCTCTCCAAACGCCACGGAGCTACCAGCGTGACCGCTTACCGTGAATTGGGAATCGTTCCGGAGGCCTTCCGCAACTTTCTCGCTCTGCTGGGATGGACGCCGCGCGGCGCGGCGCGCCAGCCGGGAGAACCGGAGCGCGAGATCTTCGATTCCCAGGAGCTGATCGATCTGTTTTCACTCGATGGTATCGCCCGGTCCAATGCAGTCTTCGACGTGGACAAACTGGCGTGGTTCAATTTGGAGTGGATTCGCCGCTATACGCCGGAAAAACTGCTTCCCTTCATCCAAGAGGAATGGTCCAAGGCCGGCTTTCATCCCGATGGCGACATGCAGGAGATCTATGCGGCGATCGCGCTGCTACAGCCGCGAGCGCGCAATCTCAAGGACTTTGCCGGCGCCTTTCGCGCCTATTTCAGCGACCAGTATGAATACGATTCCGCTGCAGTGGCAAAATACCTGAAGGATGCGGTGGTGCGGTCGCTCCTAACCGAACTCGGCCGCCGCTATGCAGAGCAGAGCGCGTGGAGCGAAGCGTCCTCCGAAAGCCTGCTGCGCGCCTTCGCGGAAGAAAAGGGCGTAAAGGCGGGGGTACTCATCAATGGGGCAAGAGTCGCGCTCACCGGCCAGGCAGTGGCGCCCAGCCTTTTTGCGGTGATGGCACTACTCGGGCGTAAGCGGGTCTTGGCGAGATTGAGCGCCGCGGAGCACATCGCGGCTGTCGAATCCATGCCCTAGAGCATTTTCGCTAATACTGTGGCCTGGTGAGATCAACTACGTGCGGCCATTCTTCGATGGAATGGCCGCGTCCAGCCCTGCTATTCGGTCTACACCATTAGCGAAAACGCTCCTAGAGAGAAATGCCGCGCCGCCATGGAATAAAGTCGTTCTGCCCCAGCCCCTCGGCCTTGGTATGTACCTGGCCGCCGGCGACCCGAAGAACAAGATCGAGCAGGGCCTCGCCGGTTTCCTCCACCGTGCTCTCTCCGCGCACGATAGGACCGGCATCGAGATCGATGATGTCGGGCATTCTCGCGGCCAGAGGCGAGTTGGTGGAAACCTTGATCACCGGCGCGATGGCATTGCCGGTCGGCGTTCCCAGACCGGTGGTGAAGACAACGACATTCGCTCCAGCTCCAACCTGCGCCGTCACGCATTCCACATCGCTGCCGGGCGTGCACTGCAGATGGAGCCCCGGCGCGGTCGCATACTCCGGATAATCCAGCACCCCGCAGACGGGCGAAGTGCCTCCCTTGCGCGCCGCTCCAGCCGACTTCATCGCATCGGTAATCAACCCATCGCGGATGTTCCCCGGCGACGGATTCATCTCCAGAGCGGAGTGCACGGCCTTGGCGCGCTCCGCATAATCGCGCATGAGGAGGATGAACCGATCCGCGTCTTCGCTCTTCACGCAACGATTGATGAGATCCTGCTCCACGCCGCACAGCTCGGGAAACTCCGACAGGATCGTTCGGCCCCCGCAAGCAACGAGCAAATCGGAGGCATAGCCCAGCGCGGGATTGGCGGAGATGCCGGAGAAGCCGTCCGAGCCGCCGCACTTCAATCCCAATGTAATCGCGCCAATCGGAGCCGGTTGCCGCCGGAGCTGGTCGGCTGCCTCCAGCCCTTCAAAGGTGGCGCGAATCGCATCGGAGAGCATAGCCGATTCCAGCCCCGACTTCTGCTGCTCAAAGATCAGCACGGGCTTGTTGGCGTCCGCGCCGCGCCGGTGCAATTCCTCTAACAAAATGGAGATTTGGGCATTCTGGCAGCCCAGGCTGAGAACGGTTGCTCCCGCCACATTGGGATGATGAATATAGCCGGCCAGCAGCCCGCACAGAGCTCTGGCATCTTGCCGCGTTCCGCCGCATCCCCCTTGATGCAGAAGGAAGCGAATGCCATCCACGTTGGGGAAAACCCGCGTCTGCTGCGAGGCTGGCTGCGCGCTCACGGCTCCGTTGGACCGCCGGTTTGCAACCAGATCTCTTACCTCTTGGCGGTAGATCTGAGGGCGCTCATACCCGAGTTCCCTTTCCAAGGCATCGCGCAACGCCTCCACATTGCGGTTCTCGCAAAACACCAGTGGTATTACCAGCCAGTCATTGCGGGTGCCCACTTGTCCATCCGAGCGCAGATAGCCGTCAAAGCTCCGTTTGGCCCAGGCAGAGGTGTCGGGTGGAGTCCAGGGCGCGCCGGCCTGCTTGCCGCTGTAAGCGGAGGCTTCGTGCTGCAGGTTATGGGTGGTAAGCAAGCCGCCCTTGGGAACCGCTTCACGAACACGGCCCACTACGACCCCATACATCCTGACCTCCGCGCCTGCGGGCAACGCGGTCATCGCAAATTTATGCTTGGCCGGAACATCGGCGAGGGGAAGATAAACCTCGCCGGAAAAAGCTACCGGCTCGCCAGCCGCCAGGGGAACCAGTGCCACCAGAACGTTATCCCGGGCATCAATCCTCAACACTTTTTCCATCGCCGCTTGCCTACCGTCCGCTCGCTCTGAGATCTCGATACTCTATTGTTGCGCGTCCAGCGCCGCTTGGGAACGGCAACCGTCTTATTCCCGCTTGGATTTTTCTCCGCCCACCCTGTATCGTCGTTTTTAGACTCTACTCACCTGCGCGAAAGTAAACGGATGAATCCCTCCATTTTTGATTTGCATGGTAAGACCGCCGTCGTCATTGGTGGCACCACCGGAATCGGACATGCCATCTCTCTCGGATTTGCGGAGGCTGGAGCTGACGTGATCGCCTCGGCAAGACGTGCCGAGGAAGTGGCCAAGACCGCGGCCGAAATCGAGGCGGCCGGCCGGAGGACGTTGCGTCTGACGTCGAACGTGCGCGATCGCGAGTCGCTCAAGAAACTGCGCGACGAGGTGCTCAAGGCGTTTGGAAAGGTCGATATCCTGGTCAACTCGGCCGGGCTGATCAAGCGCGCGCCGACGTTGGACTTTCCCGAAGAGACATGGAACGACATTTTGAACACGAACGTGACGGGAACGCTGCGCGCCTGCCAAGTCTTCGGCGAACACATGTTATCTCGCGGTTACGGACGCATCATCAACCTCGCCTCGCTCACGACCTTTGTCGCGCTCTTTGAGGTGGCGGCTTACGGGGCCAGCAAGGCGGCCGTTGGCGCCCTGACCAAGTCTCTCGCCATCGAGTGGTCGCGCCACGGCGTCCTGGTCAACGCGATTGCCCCGGGAATCTTCCGCACCGCCCTCAACAGCAATCTGCTGGACGGCACCGAGCGCGGGCGAGAACTGCAACTCCGCACGCCGATGGGCCGGTTTGGCAATACTAGCGAGCTGGTGGGAGCAGCGATCTATTTAGCATCCGATGCCGCATCGTTTGTTTCCGGCGAAATCATGGTGGTCGATGGCGGGTTCCTGGCCAGCGGGGTCAACCAGTAAGCATCCGCCTCTTGTTTCAGTCTGTCACGGGCGGCGTGCAGGAATGTTCCGCCTGCGATTCGCCGCGTGCCACGCAGGGCTCTTTGAGAGGACGATTCAGGAAGAACGCAGGAGACTTATGAGAACGATGACTGAACTCGATTGGGAGCACGCATTCTTCCCTCCTTCCCATTCGCATTCGGAGGGGCTGCAATGCAGGCACTGGTAATTCAAAGCGCAGGGCAGGTGGCACTCGAGACGGTGCCCGAGGCTTTCGCCGGGGAAGGCGAGGTGCTGCTCAAGGTCCGCAGAGTGGGGCTCTGCGGAACGGATCTTAATTCCTTTCGCGGCAAGAATCCGCTGATTCGCTATCCGCGCATTCTCGGGCACGAGGTGGCCGCGACCGTCGTTGAAGCTTCCCGCCAGCGTCCCGGCATTGCCGCCGGGATGAATGTGACGCTTTCTCCTTACAAGAACTGCGGAAGCTGCCCGGCCTGTCTGCGTGGCCGGCCCAATGCATGCCAGTTCAATGAGACGCTTGGGGTCCAGCGCGACGGAGCGCTGCGCGAATACATTGCCGTGCCCGCCGCCACAATTTTTCCCGCTTCGCTATCGCTGGAGGAACTCTGCCTGGTGGAGCCGCTGACGGTCGGCTTTCATGCGGCAGCGCGAGGCGCCATCACCGCTCAGGATACGGTCGCCGTCTTCGGTTGCGGAGGAGTTGGCCTCGGCGCCATCGCCGCCTCCGCCTTCCGCGGAGGACGCACAATCGCCATCGACGTCGATGAGCGCAAGCTCGCTCTTGCCCAGCGTGCCGGCGCGGCCTACGCCATCGATTCTCAGCGGGAATCGCTGCACGAGCGTTTGCTGGAGCTCACCTCCGGCCGCGGACCGGACGTCGCGATTGAGGCCATCGGATTGCCACAAACCTTCCGTGCAGCGGTGGAGGAGGTTGCCTTTGCCGGACGCGTGGTATACATCGGCTATGCGAAAGACCCGGTAGCTTATGAAACGCGGCTGTTCGTGCAAAAGGAACTGAACATTTTCGGCTCAAGGAATGCTATGCCCGAAGATTTCCAAGAGACGATCCGTATGCTTGAAGAGCATCGCTTTCCGGCCGACGAAATGGTGAGCGCGATTGTTCCTCTGGAACAGGCGCCGCAAATGCTTCAAGCCTGGAGCGACAATCCGGCACAGTTTTCGAAAATCATGATTTCGCTCGACTAGAACCTTCGAGGGCAAGGTGGAGAAAAAGGCAGTTCTTCTTTTGCATTGCGCCGACCGCAAGGGCTTAGTGGCAATGATTGCGGATTTTCTGCTGCTCCATGGGGGTAGCATTCTCGATGCCGATCAGCACCGCGACGCGGCGTTGGAGCGGTTCTTCATGCGCATCGAGTGGTCGCTCGCGGACTTCGATCTGGAGAATGAGGAGCAGTTCCGCCAAACCTTCGCTCCCCTTGCCGAACAAGCTGGCTTCTCGTGGGAAGTCACCTATGGAAGGCGCAAGGTTCCCGTCGCACTCATGGTGTCCCGGTATCAGCACTGCCTGGTTGATCTACTCTACCGGCATCAGATTGGCGAGCTTAATTGTGAGATCGCGCTGATTGTCAGCAACCATCAGGATGCGCGGCCCTTCGCCGAGTTCTACCACATTCCCTTCCACTACCTTCCGATGACACCGGCGACCAAAGCGGCAGTCGAGCGGCAGCAAATTGAGTTAATGGAAAGTAACCACATCGAGTTGGTGGTCCTCGCCCGCTACATGCAGGTGCTGTCTCCGGAATTCGTCGCGCGCTACCGGGGTAAGATCATCAACGTCCACCATTCCTTCCTGCCCGCCTTTGTGGGAGCTAAGCCCTACCACGCGGCTTTCCGGCGCGGCGTCAAACTGATCGGGGCAACCAGCCACTATGTGACCGAAACTCTGGATGAGGGCCCGATCATCGAGCAGGATGTGGCCCGCGTCTCGCACCGCGATGAGCTGGAGACGCTGATAGACAAGGGTCGCGACCTCGAGCGCATTGTGTTGTCGCATGCCGTGCGCTGGCACCTGGAGCACCGCATCTCCTGCTTTGGCAATAAAACGGTGGTCTTCGACTAGAGCGTTTTCGCTAATGGTGTAGACCGAATAGCAGGGCTGGACGCGGCCATTCCATCGAAGAATGGCCGCACGTAGTTGATCTCACCAGGCCACAGTATTAGCGAAAATGCTTTAGCATCCATCACCTGGGCTGCACTTCGATTGCGCCGTCGAGCGCAATGCCTTTCTCGCGAGGCGAAACGGTCAACTGCCGCCCTTTGGCAAGATAAGGCGCAATTGCCTCGCGGCGCGCCCAGTCGAGCGTCCATCCATCCTCGATGGCCAGCCGGGAATATAGTGTCTCGTGTGCCGTTTTCACGGTTACTGCATGGGAAGCGGGAAAGCCGCGGATTAGCGCATTTTCGCTAATGGTGTAGACCGAATAGCAGGGCTGGACGCGGCCATTCCACCGAAGAATGGCCGCACGTAGTTGATCTCACCAGGCCACAGTATTAGCGAAAATGCTTTAGGTATCCGCGCGGTAGACCACTCGTCCCTCGCTGATGGTGATGTTTACGCGGCCCAGCATGGCCGCTCCATCGAACGGCGTGTTTTTTGATTTGGACTTACTCATGCGGGCCTGGAATGTCCACTCCGCCTTAGGATCGAACACCACCACGTCGGCAAATGCGCCGACGGCAAGGGAACCGCGGCCTCGCAAGTTGAGCAAATTGGCCGGTTGGGTGCTCAGCAGGGTAAGAATGCGGCTCAGAGAGACTTTGTGCTTGCGGTGAAGCAGTTCCATGGCGAGTCCTAGAGCCGTCTCAAGGCCGGTGATGCCGTTGGGCGCTCGCTCGAATTCCTGATCCTTCTCGTGCAGGGCGTGCGGCGCGTGATCGGTCGCGATGCAGTCGATGGAGCCGTCGAGCAGCCCTTCCACCATGGCCCGGCGGTCGCTCTCGCTGCGCAGCGGAGGATTCATCTTGGCATTGGTGTCGTAGTCCCCGATTGCGCTTTCGGTGAGCACCAGATGATGGGGGGTGACCTCGCAGGTGACATGGAGGCCATGGCGCCGGGCTTTGCGAACCGCATCGAGCGCCGCGGCAGTCGATAGGTGAGCGATGTGCAGGTGAGCACGATTATCTTTAAGGTCGGCCAGCAGGCGCAGATCGCGCTCCACCAGATTGGATTCGGCGGCCGCCGGCATGCCGCGCAATCCCAAACGGAAGGCGAGCGCTCCGGCATTCATGGAGCATCCGCCGGTCATGCGCGTATCCTCGGCGTGCTGGATCACCGGGATCCCAGCCCGGGCTGCCGCCGCCAACGCCTGGTGCATGATGGCCTCACCTAGAATCGGTCTGCCATCGTCACTGACCGCGACCGCGCCGGCGGCTTTCAATGAGCCGTATTCGGTGAGCGCTTCGCCCATGCTGCCGCGGGTGGCGGCCGCAATCGGAAAGACGCGGGCCTTGGCTCCGCGCTCCGGGCTCTGCATCCACCGCGTGGTCTCCACTGAATCATTCACTGGAATGGTGTTGGGCATGGCACAGACAGCCGTGAACCCACCCGCGACCGCGGCCGCAGTGCCGCTGGCAATCGTTTCCTTATAGCCCTGTCCCGGTTCGCGCAAGTGGACGTGAATATCCACCAGGCCCGGCGCCACCACGCGGCCGGCGGCCTCCACAATTTCCGCGCCGTCGCGCTTGGCGGCCGCATTCAGTTTTCCTGGGGCTTCAACGCCGGCTACCCGGCCATCGACGAGCAAAAGATCGCGAGCTGCGTCGATGCCGGCAGAAGGATCAATCAGATGACCGCCGCGAACCAAAACCGCCGTCAATGCCGCCCTCCCTTTCCGCCCTTGCGGGCCGCCGCACCAGTACGTTTCCGTGGCGCTGTT
>JANWJB010000085.1 GCA_025449575.1 Acidobacteriaceae bacterium | reverse complement strand
TCAGTCCCCCGCGATCCTGGCCGGGATCATCAGTTCTTGTTCCGGAGTGCTGTTGCCCGGAAGCCCCGCTGATATCGACCCGGAAAAGTATGGAGAGCGCCCCGCCGACAAATGCAATCCCAAAGACCCGCTGCGGGAAGCAGCCGATGAGCTGCTCCTGCAGGATGCGTTCAACCTGCAAAAACCGCTTTTTGGAATTTGCTATGGGATGCAATCGGTAAACGTATGGAAAAGCGGGACCTTGATTCAGGATTTACCCAGCATTCAGCGCGAACAAAACGTTCTCTCTCCGGTAAACCACCGGCCTGGGCGGGAGATTCAGCACGCTCATGTGATCGCCATTCAGGATGATTCGCGGATTTCCGGCATCCTGGGCCCGACCGGGGAGGCAGTGCCCAAGGAGAAGGTGCTCGAACTTTCTGTGAACTCCAGTCACCATCAGGCAGTGGGACAGCCGGGAGACGACATGCGTGTGGTCGCACGAAGTCCGCAGGATGGTGTGATTGAGGCCCTCGAAGGGGAGACGCCGACCCAATTTGTCTTAGGGGTGCAGTGGCATCCGGAACGCACGTATGAGGCGAGTGCTGCGTCGCGCGCACTCTTTGCCGCGTTCGTAGCCGCGGCTCGGGACTGGCGGCCACACCCCATCGAAGCCTCGGTTGCGACAACTGACGAAGCCAGATAGACCAACCCTCATTGCCTCTCTCCCGGGAAAGCCAGGTAAAGTGTGAACCCCAGCGCAGAACAGATCGAGCAGACACTGTGCGCCGCGGGTTTAGTGCGGCTGCCGCCGGGAGTGGGGGATCGCTTTTCGCTGTATTTGGATCTGTTGGTCCGCTGGAACGCACGAATGAATCTGACCTCCACGCGATCGCCTGAGGAGCTCGTCCAGCGTCATTTCGTGGAATCCGCGAGCGCGGCGAGACATCTTCCCGAGGGAATTAATACTTTACTCGATTTTGGCTCCGGGGCGGGCTTCCCCGGCATTCCTATTGCCCTCTGCCGTCCCGAGATCCGAGTGACCCTAGCCGAATCTCAGTCGAAGAAGGCTGCATTTCTTCGTGAAGCAGTTCGCAGCTTGGGCCTGAGAGCCGAAGTCTATGGGGGACGGGTCGAGAATCTGCCTCCGGAGCAGAGCTTCGACGCGGTCATCCTCCGCGCGGTGGATAGAATGCCGGAGGCGCTGAAGATGGCGCAGCCGCGTGCACGGGGCGTGCTGGCAGTGATGGTGGCAGCCTCGGCTGCTGAGAGATACGCCGAATGGATGCCCGAGTTTACATGGCGCCAAGGCCTCAGCCTAGGGGGCGACAGCCAGGCCATCTTGTTGATCGGAGAACGGGGTTGATGGGAGAACGAGGCTAGGGGCGAGAGCGAGGTTCCACGTGGAACCGGTGATGTTCGAAATCCCTGCTTGTCTGCAACAGAGATTGGAATGCACCTGAAATTCTTGTTCCACGTGGAACACCGGCGCCGATGAGTAGATGAGAGGCCTTGTTCCACGTGGAACGTTTGCAGAAGTTTTCCACCGGCGCTCTCTCCGCCCCCTCCCATCTGGTCATTTGGGCCTCACTTCTATCCCCTTTGAAGACAGTTGCTTGCATGGCTCTATGGCCCGAGTTTTGCGGGTTCTCCACAATTCGGTGCCAGTTGTGCACAGCCGTTCTTGATTGCCCTGAGCCCCAGCTGCCCGATACTCTTTCCACAGCATGGGCAAAGTTCTCGCCGTCGTAAATCAAAAAGGTGGGGTAGGCAAAACCACCACCGCCATCAATCTGTCTGCCGCGCTCGCCTTGGAGGGCCTCACCTGTCTCCTGCTGGATTGCGATCCCCAAGCAAATTCCTCCAGCGGGCTGGGAATCGCCCGCGACGAGAACCGCGACTCCAGCTATGACGTCCTCATCGGTGAAAGCACGCTCGCGAATGCAACCCTTCCAACGGAACTGGACAATTTGAAAGTTGTGCCTGCGAGCAGTCACCTGATCGGAGCTACGGTGGAGCTGATTCAGGCCGACCGCAGAGAATACCGTTTGCGCGATGCCCTCGCCGCCGATCGCGACCAGTATGATTTCATCATTATCGACTGCCCGCCTGCCCTCGACCTGCTGACTCTAAATGCTTTAGTGGCCGCTGACCGTCTCCTAGTACCTATGCAGGCCGAATATTTTGCTCTCGAGGGTATTAGTGAACTTCTAACCACCTTGGGCCGGGTCCAGGCCTCATTCAATCCTGGTCTGGACATTGAAGGTGTCGTCTTAACCATGTATGACGACCGCACGAATCTCGCCCAGCAAGTGACGGAGAACCTTAGAAACTTCTTTGGCGCTAAGCTTCTGAAAACCGTGATTCCTAGAAATATCCGGGTGGCGGAGGCGCCGAGCCACGGCAAGCCCGCCCTCCTCTATGACCCGCGCTCCCGCGGATCGGAGAGTTATCGCGATCTCGCGGACGAGATACTCGTCCGCAACAACATCGAAAGTCCGAAGGCAAAGGAACGCAAAGCAGCCGCTGCGCGCCAACCGCGCGAAACCAAAGTCCGCTTCTGGCCCTACGCTTGAGATTGAGGGGACATTTCTTCTGAGGATCGTATATCCGCAAGAGGCGTTAGAAATATGAATGCAAGCACTGAAACTGGCAAGCGCCGCGCTCTCGGCAAGGGCTTGGAAGCCCTGCTCCCCACTCGCTCCGCCCCTCCCTCGGCGCCTCCTCCCGCTGCTGCCGCCTCTGAGAGCAGACCCTTCGAGATTCCAGTCGATCAGGTCGATCGCAGCCCGTTCCAGACACGCGCTCATTTTAATCAGGAGACGCTCAAGGAACTGGCCGATTCCATCGCCGCGAACGGTCTCGTACAGCCCATCATCGTGCGACAGCTCCCCAATGGCCGCTTTCAATTGATCGCTGGTGAGCGCCGCTGGCTCGCTTCCAAACTGGCCGGCCACACCAAGATTCCGGCGGTCGTGCGCAATGTCTCCGACGAGCAAGCCATGGAGATGACTCTGATCGAAAACCTCCAGCGGGCCGACCTCAACCCCATGGAGCAGGCGCGCGCCTATGAGCGGCTGAGCCGCGAATTTAAAATGACACAGGAGAAGATGGCGCAGCGCACAGGCAAGGATCGTGCCTCGGTTGCCAATTTCTTGCGTCTGCTCCGCTTGCCGCCGGAGGCCCAGCAGAAGGTCGAGTCGGGAGAGATATCGTTTGGACACGCGCGGGCCCTGCTGGCGCTCGAGGACCCCGAGGCGATTCTCAGCGCGGTACAGAAAGTGACGGCACTTTCGATGTCCGTGCGTCAAGCCGAAAGCTATGTCCAGGGCATTCTTCACCCAGAGAACAAGAAGAAGCGCGAGGAGCCGGTCAAAGACCCTCTCGATCCCAACGTTCGCGAAGCCCGCGATCTTTTGCAGCGGGCACTAGGACTCAAGGTTCGTATCGAGGATAAAAACGGCCGCGGACGCGTAATCATTGAGTATGGGCGCCTGGAGGACTTTGACGCCCTGCTGGCCGTTCTAGCGCCCAACTAGTTTCCACAACCGCCGCATCGGACAAGACGCTTTTCAAGCCGGGCGCAGGAGGATTTATCTGTCACAGTCGCGCATACAAATAGAGGACGAACAGTCAAGACGCCCGGCTGCTGAAAACCCCGCGAGCGTCCGAGGGCGTGCGCCGGGCTCAGCCGCTCTGCTTTTCCGCTTTCGCGAATGGATCATTCTCGCTCTTTGCATCCTGGGCTTCCTCGCTCCATGGCGCCAGCTCTTTGCTGCCGGACCGGATGTCACCCTCTGGCTGGCCCTGTCCACTTGGCTCTCCAGGGCTGCCAAGATCGGCATCGAGGCTTCGACTATCGCTGTTACGTTGATTGCGCTCGGATGCTGCTGCGCGGGAGCCGCTTTTCGCATGTGGGGGACCGCCTATCTCGGTTTTGAAGTCGTCCATGATGGCGCTATGCAGGCTGGCCAATTCGTTGCATCGGGTCCCTACCGCTATTTGCGCAACCCGCTCTATCTCGGCACTCTGCTGCTCGCCCTGGGGTTTTCGATACTCATGCCGCCTAGCGGGGCCCTCGTGTTCCTCGTCGGACTCTGCTTGTTGGAACTGGCGCTCATCCGCGGAGAAGAGCGTTTTTTGAGCGGAAAGCTGGGAGATGCCTATCAGGAATATCGCCATCGCGTTCCCCGTTTGGTGCCCCGTTTGCGCGTCGCGCTGGCCGCCTCGAACGTGCGCCCCCGATGGCTATATGCGGCCTTTGCCGAGATTTGGGCGATCGGCTTCGCGCTCTGCTTCGCGGTCCTGGCCTGGCGCTATAACGCCATGATTTTGATCAAGTGCCTGGTCATTTGCTTCGGACTCTCTCTGCTGTTGAGAGCCTTCTTGCTGCCTGCACGCCGCCGCCCGGCATAGCGGACCTCTCGCCTTCCCTGAAGGCGCGCCCGTAGGCATTTGCCGCCTCTACCACGTCTTCTCCAGTGTTACGTCGACGCCGAAGCCGCCATTTTGATCGCGCGTAGCGCTTATCGCGGTTCGCGGTGAAAAACGGTATTGTCCCATGATGGTTTGGTATTGCGTCGACGTGACGTTGGTCGAAAATGTCACGAAAAGGTTCCCGGTCACTCTTTGCTGAATCGTGATCACCGCCCCGGCGGGTCCCTGGTTGCTTCCCCCCGCCAGAACGGGATTGATCGAGAGCTGCGAAATTCCCGCGACTCTGGAGATGCGGCTGGTGACCTGGCTGCTTACCTGAGAGGCGACCATCGACATGGCGGCCTGGTTCGCCGGAGTAGCCGGGTTGGCTGAGTTCGCTTCCGTTGTCTTGCCAAAGGCCAGCAAGCTGATAATGTCCGCTTCAGGAAGAGCGGGATCGGAAGAGAAATTGGTCCGCAGATGATCTACCGGTCCGCGAAAACGCATGTTGATGTTGTATTGCTGGATCGTCGTGTTCAGGGCGAGGTTGACGACAGGCTGCGTCTCCGACGGGTTCGCAAATTCCACGGTTCCTCCGCTAATGAGGAATCGAGTACCGTTGAAGATCACGTCTCCGTTGCTGAGATCGATGCGCCCCAAAATCACCGGCTGCGCGGCAGTACCCCGTACTTCGAGATTCGCCGTTCCGCCGATGCTCAACGTCCTGCTTGTCAGGTCGATATTGTTGGTGGAATTCACCGCCAGATTCAGATTGAGGTTCTGCGCAAATCCCTGCGATGGCGGAGCGCTCACGCCGCCAAACTGAGAGATGAGGTTCATGAAGTCAAAATCGGGCGTGAACGCAAGATCGACAATGCGCACTCGCCCTCCGAGCCGCGCGCTGTCGGTTTTCCCGGTGAGCCGCACATCCGCGTCCACCTCCTCGCGCACGCCTTGCGGGTAGAGCATGCGGACACCTTTTGCGGTCATACCCAAGTCCAACTCAAGGTTTGGGCGATAGACGACACCGCCTGAAGCTGTGAGCTGGCCGCCTCCAACCGAGGCGCTCAGATGATCGATGTTCAGACGATCCTTCGTCAGCGTGAGTTCCGCATTCCCACGCTCCAGCCCCACCGGCCAATTGCCGTTGACGAGATTTGCATTGACCAGTTCAATCTTTCCTTTGGCCCCACCCCCGCCCGAGCCAAGTCCATTGATGTTGAGGCGCAGCTCACCGGAGCTTCTGATTTCAGGGTCGACAAGCTGCGCAATCTTCAAATTGATCGTGCCCTTTACCAGCAGGGAGGGAGTTCCGTGGCCGCGCATGGGGATCGCCCCCTGCAACTCCAAGTCGATATCCGTTCCCCGCAAGGCCGTGCGTTCGATGGTGAGCACCTGGTTCTTGTAGCCAATGCGGATCGGCACCTGCGCCGCGACTTCGACGGCGTTGCCGTACCCCAACTTCAGCGACGGTATCGTAATCTGGGCATTGAGCAGTTCTTTCCGCTTTAGCGGTCCATCGACTGTCGCATGGACCTCCGTTTCCCCACTGAGCTTATCTGCTTCATCGGGCGCGTAAATTGCAAAGAAGGGCTTCAGTGCAAGCGGCTGGGTATCGAGAGAAGCTTGGATCGCATAATCCCCCGTCATGTGCAGCGTCGCTCGCGCCTGAATGGGAGCGTTCGCTTCACGCGCAGCTAAAGTTGCGTTCGCCACATGGTTGGCCACGTCCATCTTGAGGGCAATACCGGTAATTGCCACCTTCTGGATTCCAAGTTTTGGAATATTCGCGGACGCGGTGAACTGAGGATTCTGGAAAGTGCCCTTTCCGCTCCCGGACAAAAGGACCTTGCCGGTTACATCTATTTGGTTCTCCTGCAAAAGCTGCAGCTTGCCGAGATCGAGCCCGCTGCTGTTGATCTGCGCGGTGTAGCTCTTCTCCTTGGGCTGAATGGTGGCCACGCTTTCAATGGTTCCGGCACCCAGGTCAATCGTCATCTTGGCGTGAATATCTCCGCCTTGCGTCGTGAAGCTGGCCATAGCCGAGCGGACAGGTTGCTGATGGACCTGCGCATGGGTAAGCGAAATCGTTCCTTTCCCGGCGGGATTTAATTCCGTACCGTCAAAGTGAACATTGGCTGCCAGCGTTCCCGTAACCTCCGCCGGCAGGCTCACAAGTCTGGATATGTCCGCAATCGAGATCTGCGACGCGCGAAGATCGACCTGAGCACGGCTGCTATTATCGAACTTCCATTTTTTGAGCCTCACGCTTGCGTTCAGATGGATTTGTCCTTGAGCGGCCGGCTTCAGCTCCGCATTCTGCAGGCTGACTGAGGACGGATCGGCTGTGATGTTCGTTTGGAGGCTATGCCATTCGGTTCCCTTGAGCTTCAGGTTCGCGGCGGAGAGATGGCCCGTCAGGTGCGGAGAGGCTGTAGTCCCCGTGACTCTTCCTTCGAAAGAAGCAGTCCCACCCAGTTCGAGCGGGGTCGCCGCGCTGCCCGCCTTCGGTGTGCGGACCGCAATCAAAACTGTTTCGAGTTCACCCAGATTTTTGGATTCGAAATGGAGGGCGAGACTCGATCGCTTGCCAATCGCGCCATTCATGGTGAGACTTGTTTGCGGCATGCGAAGGTAGCTGCTGGCGAGCTCGAGTCGATTGTCGCGCGCCATATAAGTACCGTGCAGCACTCCGTTTACCGGCAGCGCCCGCCCCGAGGCTGCGGGGGTTCCGGCCTTCGCCGATACACCGCCATGGATATTTGCATTGATGCGAGCCACCAGGCTCCGCTGCAGTTCTTTGCCCCATGCGGCTCTCACGGTGGCGTCTACAATCCCGCTGAGAGCAAGATTGCGGGCCGTGGAAGCGGAACTGGCAGTCTGCTTCAGTTCAGAAAGCGACAACTGTCGCACGTCCGCCTTCAATTCGGCGCGCGAATTGCCGCCGAGATCACGCATCTCCAAGCCAGCCTGCAGCGTGCCGCCAAGAAGCCGTCCGCGCATATTCTTCACCGAGAGATTTCCATTTGCCAGCGAGTAGTCCGCCGCCACGGAACTCAGCCGAATGAGCGTGTTGGCTTCCCTGAGATCCAAAACTCGGCTGTGTAGATTGCCGTTCACAGACAGCTGCTCCAAGAATGGCTTACCCGCGATAGGCTTATAACCTAGTGATCCGTTCGCCTCAATCCGGCCTGCCGGTATGGATGGATTGTGCAGAATAGTCTGCAATTGGTCTCCATCCAGGAGCGCCTGATAGCGGCCCTGGACGAACGGATGCGCATAGTCTTTTACCGTCGCCGTGACTTTGAACTGCGAGGAGCCGCTGGTCAGCATGGCCTCGCTCAAATCAAGGTCATTGCGCGTGGCCTCAAATCGCGCGTTCAGATTATGCGGTATCGTGCTCAACGAGCCTGCTTGGAGATGGCCGTTGCGATAGCTCAGCGTTCCCGCGAACCCATTGCCTCCGTTATTCGAATGCGATCGGAGTTCGAGATTGCTGAGGTCGGCGTCGATTGGTATCTTCTTGTCTTTGTAGTAGACCTCTCCGCGGTCCAAGACGAAGTGCTGAATACCAAGGTTGAAGAGGTTGAAGTTGCTTTCTCCTCCTCCTTGGAACTTCGGCAGATTCGATTCTCCGTTGGCGCCCGTGAAGAGGTGCACGATCGGAGCATCGATCCGGATGTTCTCGAGGCTCCATTTCCTCGCCAGTATGGAGAGTCCAATCTCCGCGTTCACGTGTTGAATCTGAACCAGTGGCGGATCGGGATGAGGCTGCGCGCCGTGGACTGCGAGGCCATATACGTCCACGTCTATTCTGGAGAGGCTTGGGGCATCCGGAAAGTGGAGCGAGTAGTCCTTTATATTGACCAGAACGCCAAGCGACTGGCTCGCCTTCCTATCGGCAAACGTAACCAGGTATTTGTGGAGCCGCGGACTGTGGGCGGCCTCTACCGCAAGCACAACCACAATCAGAATCAATGCCCCCATGCAAAAGGCGGCCCACTCCAGTGCCCGAATCCATGTGAGGCGATGCTTGGTGGGGCGATTCTCGCCTCCGGCGGGTTGGTTTTCGTCAGCCATGTTTCAGAAAGCCTGCCCAATGCTGATGAAGTATTGCGTCGCGTTGATTCCCGGGACTGGATTGAGGTTGCGGCCGAGGTCGAGACGTATCGGACCCACCGGCGTCTCGTAGCGCAGTCCCAATCCGACATTGTTCGAATAAAGCGAGGTAAAGTCGTGGAACCCGACGCGCGGAAAAATATTGCCGCCGTCGTAAAAAACCGCCATCCCCAGGTTCTTTTTGATGGGCAGTGGAATACGGAATTCCGAGTTGATCAGCAGCAGCTCTTGGCCGCCCGTCGGAACCTGAATCTTAGAGCAATCTGTCGTAGACCCTGGGTTGCAGACCGCCACCTGCCGCTGCGGTCCTGCGCTGTTCAGGGGAAAACCGCGCAGCGTGCTTCCGCCGCCGGTAAAGAACAGCTCGCTCAGCGGAACCCGGCTACCGGCGAATTGCTGGGCCAGCCCGATACGGAGGCTGTTCGCCCACACGATGCCCTTGCCGATCTCTTTATAAAACGCGACCTGCGTGTTCAGCTTCGCGAAATCCACACTGGCGCCCAGTTGCGTGGCGTTGAAGCCGAGAGTCGCGCTTTCGAGCAGGCCCTTGTGGGCATCGAGAATGTTGTCCCTCGAATCGCGAATGAAGGCGATCGAGATCGTGGAGAGCTTCACGTCGCGGTCTGCGGGAGGCACCAGGTCGGGAATCTCGAGCCTGGTTAAATCCGTATGGCTGAAGGTATAGCCGAAGAACAGCGTTTGTGTCTTCGCCTTGTCCAGTTCTCGTTGAACTTGGTATCCGGCACCCTCTTGATTCGATGAGAAGATTGGATTCTCCGCATCGTGTTCCGCAGTGATGGAAGCCGTCGACCTCCATTTCGACCAGAACAGGTGGGGGTCGATATAGTAAGCTGCGCCTCGCTGATCCAGCCGCCCGCCGAATACGGTAAGGGAGATAGATTGCCCTCTTCCGCGTACATTGTTCCGCGTGT
>JANWJB010000084.1 GCA_025449575.1 Acidobacteriaceae bacterium | reverse complement strand
GATACAGATGGTCCTGGCCGATACGGGCCTCACCCCCGACGATGGGATGACGGCGGGCAGCGCGACCACACCGCGAACCGTACCCGCGGTTCGGCAAGGCGCGGCCGCAGCAAGGAATCTGCTGATCGAATTTGCCTGCTCCCAGTGGAAAACGGAGCCTGCCTCAGTCGCCATGCACGATGGCAAGGTGGTCGATGCCTCAGGCAAGCGCTCGATCGGCTATGCCGATTTGGCCAAGAGCGCTCAAGCCGCAACACTTTTTCAGGAGGCAATCCCCCACGATGTGGAACTGACCGCGGTAAAGCAATGGAAGGTCATGGGGACGTCCATCCCCCGGCCCAACGATCAGGAGTTTGTCACCGGAGCCCACCAATACCCTTCCGATCTTGCCCGGCCGGGAATGCTCTACGGAAAGATTCTGCGGGCGCCCAGCTATGGAGCAAAATTGATCTCCGTCGATCTGGCTCCGGCGAAGGCGATGCCCGGCGTGATGGTGGTGCGGGAGGGCCAGTTCGTCGGCGTCGCCGCTCCCACCACCTTCCTGGCGCAGAAGGCTCTGGCGGCGATTGCGGGCAGCGCGAAGTGGGAGACGGTGCAGCAGCCCTCAAGCTCTGAACTTTTTGAATATCTTGAACAGAACGCTGAGGGAGGCCTGCCGCCGAATCCTTTCGCCGCGGCGGCCGGGGCGGGGAAGGCACTTCATCGCACCTATCATGTGCCCTACGTGCAGCACGCGCCTCTGGAGCCGCGGGCCGCGCTGGCGGAGTGGAACGGCGGCAAACTAGTCGTCTCTACCGCGTCGCAGAATCCTTTCGGCGTACGCAGGGAACTGGCCGACGCCTTCCATCTTTCCGATGAGAATGTGCGCGTTATCATCCCCGACTTCGGTGGCGCATTTGGCGGAAAGCACACGGGGGAATGTGCAGTGGAAGCGGCGCGGCTGGCCCAAGGGGCGGGGAAGCCTGTCTCGCTGCGCTGGACGCGCGAAGAGGAGTTTACCTGGGCCTATTTCCGCCCTGCCGCCGTAATCAAGGCAGAGGCTACGCTGGACGCGCAGGGAAAGATCGCGGACTGGTATTTCGTCAACATCAACTCCGGTCCGAACGCGGTGGATACGCCTTATGTAACCGGCCAAAAGGATTGCCGGTTCGTGCGCTCCAAGCCTCCTCTGCGCCATGGCTCCTATCGCTGCCTCGCGGCTACGGCCAACAACTTCGCGCGCGAGGTATTTATGGACGAGTTAGCGGCGGCGGCGGGGTCGGACCCGCTGGAGTTCAGGTTGGCGCATCTGGAAAACACGCGCCTGCGCGCGACGCTGCAGAAGGCCGCCCAGGAATTTGGCTGGCGGCAGCGGTCGGGCAGAAAAAACTCCAACAGCGCCATCGGATTAGCGTGCGGGACGGAAAAGGGTTCCTTTGTCGCAGCATGCGTCGAAGTGGGCCTCGACCGTGCCTCCCAGCGGATCAAGGTTCTGGAGGTTTGCCAGGCCTTCGAGTGCGGCGCGATTGTGAATCCCGCCAATCTGCTGTCGCAGGTGCAGGGAGCGATCGTAATGGGCATGGGACCGGCCTTACGGGAAGAGATACAGTTCGAGAACGGCAAAATACGAAATGCGAGCTTTGCGGAATATCGTGTGCCGCGCTTCGACGATATGCCGAAACTGGACATTCATCTGATGGATCGTCCCGATCTGCCCTCCGCCGGAGCGGGAGAGGCTCCAATTCTGGTGATCGCCCCGGCGATCGCGAATGCGGTTTTTCGCGCTACCGGAGCGAGCGTTCACGCTATGCCTATTCGCTTGAGTCAAGCGTAAGAAGCACGCCTGCTGGGGAATTGAAGGAGTCATTTCCTGCCGCGATAGCTGGGAAGAATGGATCCGGCGCGGCAGGCGAGCGGTCAGGGGAGCGCGACTGCCGGAATTTTGCGTTCCTGAATACAGACCCGCGCAGCCAGAATTACCAGCGTGATCCAAAGCAGATCGGCGCCTAGCAGGTGCGTCACCTGGATCCATACCGGAGTCAGCAGAGCCACATCCGCGAGTCCCAACCCATACTGCAGCAGGAGAAGCAGCAGCACAGCGATGCCCAGCCGCCGGTCGGCCGGCCGCGAGTCTTGAAAAACTGTCCGCACCACCAGCCACGCAATAAAGGCCCCGGCGATCAGCGCACTCGCCGGATGGACCACGCGCAGGCGGATGAGCCAACTGCTGTGCTGCGACATGTCTTGGGAGAAGGCGGTGCGCAGAGAAGTTGCGGGAAAGAGCGTGTCGCCAAGCGCGGCGAGTGTTCCCGTTACCCCTACCATGAGCGTGGCCGCCAGACCCAGAATGACCAGAGCAATGTGGCGGAATCGCAGTGAGCCGCGCTGGAAAGCCGAGCGCCGTGACAGGAAGTGAGCGGAGAGCGCCAAGGCAGCCAGCAGCAGGAGCGTGTTGGCCAGGTGCAGGGAGAGATAGAACGCGCGTTCCGGCGAATCGTTGTTGGCGGTCAAGCCCAACAAGACCAGCAAAGCTCCCAGCAGCGCCTCATTGAAGACGAAGACGGCGGCTGCGATGGTGGCAATGCGAGCCAGGTGGCGGCGCGGTGTGGCGAGGAAGGTCCAAATGAGGAGCGCCAGGATGGCGAAGACCGTGACGGCGCTGCTTACCCGGTGAGAAAGCTCGATCATGGTGGCTAGCCGGGGATGCGCCTGAATGAGCACGCCATTGCAGAGCGGCCAATGATCGCCGCATCCGGCCCCTGATCCGGTGGCCCGCACAACGGCTCCCCAGAGGATTACGGGGACGTTGTAGATCAGCACCACCCAGGCAAAGCGAGTGAGCCAGAGACGGCTGCGTGGCGGCTGCGGTTTCGCCGAGGCCGACGCCGGAAGCGTCTGAGCTGAACTCATGGCTGCCTCTCCCTCTCTTGCTGCTCCTCACATTTTACGCGGGCTTCGGTGGCCACGCCGGGGCTCGCCATGAAGGAGAAGAGGCCTTCGCTTTGAAGCGGGTTGCGCAACCGTTGTACCCTTGCCCTAAGAGCAGAATCGACATAGGTGGTCCCGCCAACCTTTGGAAGGCCGGATTTTCCCTGATAAAAATCCAGTCTGATGTGCGATTACGCTGGGTATAGCTGTGCCGATTCTGCTGTATCTGCTGAATGCCGAAACCGCGCAAGTCCGGCCCCGCCTCGCCTGAAACCAGGTCCGCTTCGCCCCTTCCAAGCTCCACCCATGCAGCGGAGACGGGCCCCCCTCTGGCCAGCGCGCGGTGGCTGCTTAGCCTTCTGTTAGCTGTCTGCGGCCTCGCCCTTGTGTGCGTGTATGGCGCGGTGTGCCTGCTCTACTGGCAGGGTCAATGGCAGTTCTCTTTTCCTCCGCCGGCGCTATCCAAGAAAGCCGTCTCGTCCGGCCAGGCCACGCCGGCGCCGCCCCATGACGATGTCGGTTTCGACTCCACCGACACGGGGATACTCCAACTGCACGGCTGGTGGATTCCCGCCGCCGGAGGCGTACACGCCGCTGGGACGATTCTCTTTATGCATGGCGGCGCGGAGTCCGTTGCCCAGCTGGGCGGCGAGTTACAGGCGCTGCACTCGCTGGGCGTCAACGTCTTCGCCTTCGATTATCGCGGCTTCGGGAAGAGCGTGCCGCTGCATCCCTCCGAAACAAGCGTGGCTGAGGACGTGGACGCAGCATGGCTCTATTTGACCGATAGACGGCACATCGCGCCGGGGAGCATCGTCATGTATGGCAGAAGGCTAGGCGCGACCATCGCAGCGGAGGCTGCGCTGCGCCATCCACGCTGCGCCGGCCTGGTCCTTGAGGCCGCTTTGCCGCCGCTGCTGGACCGCCTCCGAAGCCGGGGGCTCACCCGCTTTTTGCCTCTGAGCTTGATCTTTCACGATCGCTTCGATCCCTCGGCCGCTCTGTCTGCTGCGGCGGTTCCCAAACTCTTTTTGAGCGACAGCGGCGGAAACTCCGCGGACGGTTCGGCCCCAAATCCGCCGCTCTACTACGCGGAGGCGGCCCCGCCCAAGATCAGCGTCACGCTCAAGGCCGCCGGCCGGCCCTCCTATAGCGATCCCGAATATTCTGCGGCGCTGGATCGTTTTCTTCGCCGGCACCTCCCGGCGGATTGAGGCCGGTCTTGATATAAGCTCAAGCAGGCGGGAGAGTGCAGTGAGAATCTCCGGCTGGGGAGATCTGATTGTTTTCTTGGCTTGATCACTTGCAACCCCTTGGCGCGTTGGTTTTGCGCCTCGTTTTGGGCGCCATCATGCTGGGCTATGGCTATCAAAAGCTGATTCCGCATGGCGCGCTGTACAACTTCACGCACTTGGTCGCACACCTTGGCCTCCCGGCCGGCCTGGGCTACGTTGTTGCGTTCCTTGAATTTTTTGGAGGCATCTTACTGATTGTGGGTTTATTTACCCGCGTCGTTTGTCTTCTGATGGTGGTCGAGATGGCCGTAGCGATCAATAAGGTCTTTCCGCACGGATCGCTGGTGGGCGGTAACTCCTTTGACTTGCCGCTGGCCTGTGCCGCGATTGCCCTGATGCTGGTCTTCACCGGCTCGGGATGGATCGGGCTGGATGCAGTCCTGATGCGCGGTGGCCGCGGAGCTTCTCGGCGTCCGGCATCCCGATAGCCGTGCCAGTACAATAACCGTCATGTTCCGGATCCTGCGGGTTTTGGCGTTGGTGCCGTTGGTCTGCGCGGGAATGATCCGCGCGGAGCGCGTGGCAGATCTCCCGCGCCCGCAGAACTATGTCAGCGATTTCGCCGGTGTGCTGTCCGGACCAACTGAACAGCGGCTCGATGCGCTGTGCGCACAACTGGACCGGCAGGCGCATGCGCAACTCGCCATAGTGACCATCAAGTCGCTGGATGGCCAGCCAATCGAGAACTTCGCCACCGCCCTGGAAGAGAAGTGGAAGGTAGGGCCAAAGGGTAGCGATCGCGGCGCGATTCTGATTCTGGCGACCGAGGACCATAAGTACCGCATCGAGGTGGGCTATGGCCTGGAGGGTATTCTGCCCGACGGGCTAGTAGGCGATATCGGCCGGCAAATGGTTCCATACCTGAGGCAGGGGAATTATGACCGGGCAGTCAGCGGAGCTGTGGGCCAGATGGCTCAGATCATCGCCGCAGACGCCAAGGTCACTTTGGATGCGAATTCGTTGCGCGGGCCGCCCCGGCCGCAGCCGCAATCTCTCAGCTTCGGTAAGCTGGCAGCTCTGGCGATCGTCCTGTTTTTTATCATTGCCCTTTTGGCGCGCACCGGCGGCTCCGGACTGCTCGGCTTCCTTATCGGGATGTTCCTTGGCGGAGGCTGGGGAGGAGGCGGCGGATCGCGAGGCGGGGGAGGCTGGGGCGGTGGGGACGGAGGGGGCGGCTTCGGCGGTTTTGGCGGTGGGAGTTCCGGCGGCGGAGGCGCTTCCGGAAGCTGGTAGTGCGTGCTTGGTAACGGCCCCGGGTACAAAAACACTTTCGAAGGAGAATGCTTGATGAGACGCGGCCTTTGGATCGCAGTCATTGTAGTCATCGTGATCGTTGTAGCGGGGCTCTTGGTTTTTGGCAGCTACGTGAGCGCGAAGAACCAGATGGTGCAGAAACACGAGGCGATCACCAGCGCCTGGGCCGAGGTCAACAACCAGATGCAGCGCCGCGCGGACCTGATCCCCAACCTGGTGGCGACGGTAAAGGGTTATGCCAAGCAGGAGACAACAGTCTTTGGGGACATTGCCAATGCCCGCGCCGGCTTACTGAACGCGCATGGGGATCCTAAGGCCACCATCCAGGCCAATGGTGCGCTCGACTCCGCGTTGGGGCGCCTGCTGGCAATCTCGGAGAACTATCCCGAGCTGAAATCAAATGCCAATTTTCAGAGCCTGCAGGATGAACTCGCCGGGACCGAGAATCGGATCGCGGTAGCTCGCATGCGCTACAACCGCGACATCCAGGACTACAACACCTTCATCGGCCAGTTTCCCAACAGCATTTGGGCGAACACGGCCGGCTTCCACAAAAACGATGCCTACTTTGCGGCCAGCGCCGGCGCGAACGTTCCTCCGAAAGTGCAGTTCTAGCTAAGCTGGCGCCCCGCACTTCGCGGGCGATGCCGCGGTCCCATCCTTCCCGCAAACGCGCTGCGCGAAGGATGGGTGGGCGGGGTGCTCTGGCCCGGGCGGGCGCTGCTGCAAAAAAGCAAAAGACCGGCGTGGACGCCGGTTCCTGGCGGAACCGACGCCTCCAGCCTGTCTTCGGGTCTTCGGGTCTTCGGGGTCTTCGGCCTTGAGCGGCCGGGTTGCCGGGACTTCAGGCTTTCCGGGGGCTCCTCAGTTCGCGGGAAATGCTCTGGCCTCAGGCTAAGCGGTGGCGAACGAGGACACTGCGGTGGCTTCGTCTTCCTTGACGTCGAAGACGGTGTAGAGCTTGGTGATCTGCAGCAGGTCGTGCACCTTTTTGGTGAGGTTGAGCAGCTTGAGATCTCCGCCCTGGTTGCGGACTGTAGTATATGCGCTGACCAGTTCGCCAATACCGGAGCTGTCGATGTAGTTTACGTCTCCCAGGTTGAGCAGAATCTTGCGGGAGCCGTGGGCAAGAAGATCTTTGATGGCTTCGCGCAACTGCACGCTGCCCTCGCCCAGGGTGATGCGGCCGCTGAGATCGAGAATCGTGACGTCATCGACCTGACGAGTACTGAGTTTCATGCTCACGTAAAATCCTCCTTATAATCCGGCGGTTCCAGCCGGTCCTAAGCGTTTGATGAGAGTAATTTCGGTGCCGGGATGAAGCTGGCGGAAGTGCACTTCATCCATGAAGGATCGAATCAGAAAGATACCACGGCCGGAGCCTCGCAGCAGGTTCTCCGGTGCGAGCGGATCAGGCAGGGTGTCTGGATCGAGCCCGGGGCCCTGATCGGCAATCCGAATGGTAAATGCGTCATCGCTGGTTTCAAACGATGCATTGACGCGCTTTGCCGGATCATAGGCATTCCCATGAAGAACGGCATTGATCGCTGCCTCGCGTACGGCCATGCCGACACGGAAGAGCTCGTCTTCATCGATTCCAGCCTTTTTGGCGAGATCTTCGGCAGTCTGCTCCAAACGGTTCACGCTTTCCAGCGAGGACTCAAGTGTGTAGGTGATCCGGCTTACCTGTGGTCCCGCCAATTGAACATCCTCGCTGTGCCGCATTGAGGCCTTTGCAAATAGGGGAGAAACCCGTGTGGAAAATTCTGCTTGCCCTCCTGGGGTTATGTCAAGACAGGGAGGCTCACCGGAGGCCCTGCGGTATAGACTGCAACCGGCGGAGTCGTTGCCATGCATGCAAAGACAAGCACTCAATCCAGTCTCGCTCTGCTCCTGGGATGCAAGGTTGCCGGCCCGCGAGGAGACGCGCACGGCCGCATAAAAGATGTCGCGGTGTCCACAGGGCCGGCGGCGGGCGATGTGGCCGGTTTGGTGCTCAAAACAGCCGGAGGCCTCGAGGTGGTCCCGGTGGAATATGTCATGCGCACCGCGGCCGGAGCCTTGGAGTTGCGCGAAGGGGCAATTTTGCGAGCGCTTGCCGGCGATGAGAACTTTCTGCTGCTAAGGCAAGACCTGATGGACCGGCAGATCATCGATGTCCACGGCCGCAAGGTGGTACGCGTCAACGACGTCGATCTGAGCTGGGATCATGACACCGGGCGCCTGCGGGTGGTGGAGGTGGAAGTCGGGCTGCAAGGGGCGCTGCGCAGGGTGCTGAAAGGGATAGTTCCCAGAGAACCGCTAGAGAGGCTGAGCCGGCGCTTCACGCCCAAAGTGATTCCATGGGAATTTGTCGACGTGATCGAGGTGGATCCGGCGCGGCAGGTGAGGCTCAAGATTGAGCATGAGCGCCTGGCCCAGATGCACCCCTCCGACCTGGCCGACATTCTGGAAGAATTGGCTCCGGCGGAGCGGGAGGCGGTCTTCGTTTCGCTCGACGAGGACGTGGCCGCCGACGCGCTGGAAGAGGTCGAGCCGCGGCTGCAGAAATCCCTGATTGATTCAATGGACTCCGGACGGGCTGCCGACATTGTGGAGGAGATGGACCCCGGTGCGGCCGCCGACCTGTTGGCCGAACTGCCGGAGGACCGCTCGGAAGCCATTTTGGAGGAGATGGAGCCGGAAGAGCGGCAGGAGGTGGAGGAACTACTTGAGTTTCATGAGGACTCTGCCGCCGGAACCATGACCACCGATTTTGTACGGGTGAAGAGCGGGGCCACAGCAGGAGACGCGGTACGCGCCCTGAGCGAATTCGAGGGCGACACGGAAAGAGTCACCGAGATCTATCTTGTTCGGGAGAACGAGGAACTGGAGGGGGTCATTCGCATCGCGCGTCTGGTGCTCGCCTCGGCCACCACGCCGGTTTCCGAGCTCATCGAGCCGCGCACCCTCTTCTGCTCCATGAACGCCGGTCGAGACAAGGTCGCCGAGCTTTTCGACAAGTACAACCTGTCGGCTTTGCCCGTGGTCGATGACGCCAACCGCCTGGCGGGTGTCGTACTGGCCGACCATGTGATCGCATTCCTGCGAGATCGACAGTAGTTGCGCTTCCGCCTTCTTCGCTCCGTGCGCCCACATCCACGGCGGGTCTACTCCGTCGATCGAAGGGGCCTCTTTTGCTGGGGCAAGTGCATGTTCCGGCCTCCCTTGCCCGGGAGAGATGCCGTAAGATGTAAAGCGGCCTCGCCGCACAACTTGCATCTTCCATCCGGATCCAGAATGGGTTCCACCTTAAAGTGAAACGCTCCACCCTGACTGCTGCATGATGAAAAACTGGAAAACCCGGATTGTGCTGTTCCTTGCCGTGCTGGGACCCGGCTTCATCACCGCCAATGTCGATAATGACGCGGGGGGCATCCTTACCTACTCGAATGCCGGGGCACAGTATGGCTACTCGCTGCTGTGGACGATGATTCCAGTCACCGTGGCCCTGCTTGTAGTGCAGGAGATGTGCGCCCGCATGGGGGCGGTCACAGGCAAGGGGCTGAGCGACCTCATCCGGGAGGAATTCGGGCTCCGCATCACTTTTCTGATGATGGGGCTGCTGGTGATTGTGAACTTCGGCAACGTGATGGCGGAGTTTGCCGGCATCGCGGGCAGTCTGCAACTCTTTCACTTAAGCAAATACATCTCAGTGCCGGTTTGCGCCGCTCTGGTGTGGCTGCTGCTGGTGAAGGGAGATTACAAGAGCGTCGAGAAGGTATTCTTGACTGCCTCGGTCTTCTACATCGCCTACATTGCCACCGGCGTCCTCTCCGGCCCAAGCTGGCACGATGCGGTGCTTTCGACCGTTCGCCTGCCTCCATCTTCGATCTGGCACAACAAGGCCTACCTCTACATGACGGTAGGGGTGGTGGGGACCACCATCTCTCCCTGGATGCAGTTCTATCTGCAATCGTCGATTGTGGAGAAGGGAGTGAACGTCAAGAGCTATAAGGCGTCGCGTCTAGACGTGCTGGTCGGGTCCATGTTCACCAATATCGTCGCATGGTTCATCGTCGTTGCCTGCGCCGCGACCTTGTTTGCGCATGGCGTGGGGGGCATTCGGGAAGCTGCCGACGCAGCCGAAGCGATGAAGCCGCTGGCCGGCCAGTACGCATTTCTGCTTTTCGCCGCCGGCCTGTTCAACGCATCCCTCTTCGCCGCTTCCATCCTGCCCCTTTCAACCGCCTACACCGTGTGCGAAGGTCTGGGCCTGGAATCGGGGGTGGACCGCAGCTTCAAGGAGGCTCCGTTCTTCTATTGGCTCTACACGCTGCTGATCGCCGGCGGCGCGCTGGCAGTGCTGCTGATTCCCAACCTCGAATTGATCAAGATGGTCATCCTTTCACAGGTGCTCAACGGCGTGCTGCTTCCCTTGGTGATCATCTTCATGCTGCTGTTGATCAATCGCACCGATCTCATGGGGAAGCACGTGAACTCCCACTGGATGAATGCTCTGGCCTGGATCACGGCGATCGTGGTGATCGGGCTCTCGACCGTGATGTTATTTACCGGTGCGGGGTAGAGACCTTCCCTCGATCAGACGCCGACGGCTCACGACGCGCTGAGCCGTCGCGAGAAGCGGAGACTGCCGTCTCCTGCGGCGCCGCTGCCAACCAGCCCCGGGGTGGAGGACTCAAAAGGTTCTCGTCCCTTCAGACCATATCGCGCCGGCCCAGCGGCTGGTACTCTGTGTGTCAATAGAGCCCTCCGGCGGGGTTCGAGTTTGCTTTTCCGGGCCTCGGCGCGTCGATCATGGCAGCGTGTTTCGCCCGGGAACTTCAGAGATTAAAGGATGGCTTTTGCAATGACGACGAGCGATGTTGGCATGCCGAGCAGCTTGCAATCTCCGGAAACGGTGCTGCGGCGCGTGTATGAAGAATTCAGGAAAACCCCGCTGGCTCGGGATTGGCCCCTCGATGAAGGTGAAGTCGAGTTTCAAAGCAGAATTGAGATGTTTAAGATGGCCCTCCCTTATTTGTCGCGGCCCCAGAGCGTGGTCTTCGATATTGGAACCGGCGGTGGAATTGCAGCGAGATTTTTCAAAATCATAGGATGCCGGGTCGTCAGCATAGACTCGGTCTCCGCGTCGGGGATGGCGGCAATTGAAAATGTCCGCTTGGCGGGCGTGGAGGCGATGCCCTGTGACATCGAGCGAGACCCTTTTCCCATGGACAGCGAGTCGACGGACGTCGTGATTTTCGCCGACGTGATTGAGCACCTGCATCACTCGCCCAAACCCGCGCTCGAGGAGATCATGCGCATTTTGCGGCCGGGCGGAGCAGTCATAGCCAGCACGCCGAATGCGACCCGCTTGACGGTCAGGCTGAAGGTGCTCGCCGGGGTATCGAACTGGCCCAAGGTGTGGGACTTTTTCGACGAGCCTCTTTCCCACTATGGCCACCATCACGAATACACCATAGAGGAGTTCAAAGGAGTGTTTGAACGAACAGGATTTCTCATCGACCGGTTTTCTCTGAGAGAGTCCAATAGCCTGACTGCCTCATTGGGGCGAATCGAGGATTTGCAGTCGGGAACTCATGCAAAATCCCCGTCGGCGAAGTCCAAGTTTTATTTGGCGCGGCGCGCCATTTGGGCATGTGCCTCGGCCGTGCCTCAATTGAGGAGTTCGATGACGATTGCCGCCAGACGGCCTCTCGGCGGCCGCTAACCCAATCTGCGACCCAATGTGCGACCCAATCTGCGCCGACCTAGATCATGGAAGGCGCGATGTCATTGGATGGCGGCTTCGTGCGTGCACTGCCTGCGCGCCAGAACCGAGGCGGCCGTGCAGCCGCTTGCCGCGCTCTCTCGCGAGGGAAAAGCTCCGAGATCCCGAATGTGGCGGGCTTGCCGCCGAAGCTTCTAGGGATAGCATGACAAGATGCATGATCTCGCCGGGAAAACCGCTCTCATTACCGGTTCCAGCCGAGGCATCGGACGCGGCATCGCGCTGTGCTTTGCCGCGGCCGGGGCCGACATCGTTCTCAACTTCCTAACCCATGGCACGGAAGCCGAAGAGATCGGATCGCAGATATTGCAGCTAGGCCGGCGTTGCGCCGTCATTCAGGCCGATGTCTCTCTTGCTCATGATGTGGAGCGCCTCGCAGACCAGGCGCGCCACCAAGTGGGGCCGGTGGATATTCTGGTGAACAATGCCGGCATCGCCCGCCCTCAGCCAGTCGAGGAGATCGCCGAAAGCGATTGGGATGAATTGATTGCTGCGAATCTGAAATCCTGCTTTCTTACAACTCAAGCCTTTCTGCCCCCGATGCGCGCCCAAAAGTGGGGGCGCATTCTCAATATCTCTTCCGTTGCCGCCCAGATAGGAGGCGTGGTGGGCCCCCACTATGCGGCCTCCAAGGCGGGAATGCTGGGGCTGACGCATTACTATGCACGTTACCTCGCGAGGGAAGGCATTACCGTCAACGCCATCGCTCCCGCATTGATTGAAACCGATATGGTCCGCAGCAATCCGCGTGCCAGCGCCGCGAACATTCCGGCGGGGCGGTTCGGCTCCGTGGAAGAAGTTTCCAGCGTCGCGCTCTTGTTGGCGATCAATGGCTACATTACGGGACAGACGATCAACGTGAATGGTGGATGGGTGATGAGCTGACCCACTGCCATGGGCGCATAATTCGGGTGGAAAGCTGCGGAACCGCTCGGAGTGCCTAGAGCGGATTCACGATCGCCATGCCCCACCGTGGTTCGAGAAGCGCGGCTTTTCTTAGCGGAATGCCGCGTATGGTGTATCTGCCTTGGGGTACACCGATCGCGAATCCGCTCTAAGGCAGCTTGCCCTCGGCCAGGTCCTGAATCAGGGTGCGATCGGCGGCGAGGAAGTCGTAGCGAGTTAACTCCGGAAGAGGACACCAACGCAGAGCGTTGAAAACGCGGTTCGTGATCTCCCCCTGGAACTCTCGCACGGCGAAGAACTGCAAGTCGATCACCCCGCCGCTGCGGTAGGTGTGGCGGAGGTGGGTTACGCGCGCGCCAATTTCCGCCTCAATTCCCAGCTCTTCTTCCAGTTCGCGGCGCAGAGCCTGCTCAGCGCTCTCGCCGTTCTCCACCTTGCCGCCGGGAAACTCCCATTTGAGAGCCATGGCTTGATCGGGGCGGCGCTGTCCAATCAGAACTGTGTTGTCGCGCAAAATGAGCGCCGCCACCACCAGCCGCACGGCTGGGGGGGATTTCCCCGCTCCTTGGACACTGCGGCGCTGAGTCTTCCCTGGCACGTTGGACATCCCCTTTAGACGTTCCCGAAGATGAATCGACGGCATGCCGATGCGCGGCCGCCATCCGTCATTCGGCGGAAGGATAGAAGACCGGCCATCCATTTCTGCCCGCGAGCACGAGCAACTCCGGCGAGGGGTTGACGGCAAAAGGTCGCCGGGCCATAGCGAGCATGGCGGCGTCATGAGTCGAGTTGCCGAAGACAGCCTCCGGTTTGAGGACGCCCGCGCGCTCGAGGGCAAGAGCCTTCCTCTCATCCGAAGGGACGTCGATCAGCTTGCTCGTGATCGTGCCTTCCACCACCTCCACCTTCGCAGCCAGGATGCGATCGGGAGCAAAGCCATAATCGCGGAGGCCTTCTTCAATCACCCAATGATTGGTCGAGCTAACGGCCCACAATTCGGTTCCGGAACTCCGGAACGCGCTCACCAACCGGCGCATCACCGGAAAGCCGGAGGCGGCCATCTGGGTGCGAAAAAAGGCTGCGGCCGCATTGCGAATCTCCGCCTCGCGCAGCCCTTCGTATAGCTGCACCATCTCTCCGCACATTGCAATCTCGGAGACCTGCCCTGCTCGGTAGAGGCGATACCTCGCGTCGATCCAGTCGCTGGCACTGCGTGAAACCAGACCCTCGGCAATGGACCACAACATGAATTCGTAGCCGGTGTCTTTGCTCCACAGTGTTCCATCGCAGTCGAAGACGGCGGTCGCTGGAGGCGCCGGCAGAAGCATTTCGAAGAGGCCTTCGGCCGACAACGGAGTGACGAGGCTGGTATTCATATGGGTTGGAATAGAGGCAAATACCCCCGGTTCTCGCACTTGATTTGCGCGCGTGCTCTTCCGGTATTGTCGGTGATCCGAAGGAAATTTGCACTTGCGCGCCCGTTCCGCACCTCCTCCGCCCGAGGCCCGTCGGCTCCGGCTACCCTCCCGGTTCCCGCCGCAACGGCTGATTGTCTTGGTTCCAAGCCGGCACAATGCAGCGGCCGCCGCGGCCGCCGCTGGGGAGCCGAGGGGATAATCAAGACGATGACCGCCAGTGCTTCCGTCGCCTACCGCTTTCCCGGCCTGCTGAAGGAGTATCTGGTCTATCTCCGCGTAGAGAAGGGCCTGCGGCCATTGACCTGCGAAGCCTACGGGCGCGACCTGCTCATGTTTGCCGAGTATCTGGAGCCCGGTAACTGCTTGCCGATGAAGGCGCGGCAGCGCGAGATCGCGGGCTTTCTGGAGCATCTGCAAAAGCATGGCGTCGACTCGCGCTCCCGCGCGCGCAAACTCTCCTGCCTGCGCGGCTTTTACAAGTGGCTGTTGCTGGACAAGCGGATCGAGCACGATCCGACCCTGAACATGGAGTCGCCCGCGACGTGGAAGGTAATGCCAAAGGCGCTCGCGCAAAGCGAGGTTGAGGACATGCTGGAGCGGGCGGCCGCCGCGGCGGGGGCTTGCGCAGCCGGTGCTCTGGCGCTGCGCGACAGCGCGATTCTCGAACTTCTGTATGCGGGCGGGGTGAGAGTTTCGGAGCTGACCGGGCTGAAGGTGGAAGATCTGTCATTGAATGAGGGCCGCGCGCTGGTGCGCGGAAAGGGAGACAAGGAGCGTTTGGTGCCGCTGGGGCGGGCTGCGGTTGAAGCGCTGGAGCTCTATCTGCGGGATGGACGTCCCGGCATCGCGAAGCATTCCAGCGGAAGCCGGCTCTTTCTCTCCGGGCGCGGAGCGCCGCTGAGCCGGCAATGGGTTTGGCGCATGGTGAAGCAAGCCGGCAATGCCAGTCCCCACATGCTTCGGCACAGTTGCGCAACGCACATGGTGGAGAATGGCGCCGACCTCAGGACGGTGCAGACCCTGCTGGGCCACGCCGACATCGCGACTACTCAGGTCTACACCCATTTGGCGCTCGATCGCCTGAAGGCCGTATACAGAGGCCACCATCCTCGAGCGAAATTGGCCGGAACCGAGATGACCGGCGCGAAGTCGCATGAATCCCGTGAACCGCGATGAAGAAAACGCAACGCTGTAAGACGCCGAAAGCGGGGGAAGGCAGGCTCCCCGGCCATTCTGACCAACTTCCCGCTGCCGCGATTCCTCGCCGCGGCGAACCGCTTCAATTGGCCGAGGAGTTTTTGTCCATGCTCACCTATGAGCGCGCGGCCTCTGCTCACACGCTGCGAGCCTACCGGCGCGAGATCCAGAACTTTTGCGCTTACTTGCGGAAGCGGCGCGGGGCGAGCCTGAAGATGCGCGCGGTGGAGCATCACGACGTGCGTGGTTATTTGGGCGAGCTGTATTCCCGCGGTTTATCCAAGGCTGCTGCCGCGCGCGCGCTGGCGGCGATCCGGTCATGGTTCCGCTGGCTGGCCAAGGTGGGGCAGGTGGACAGCAATCCGGCGGCGCTGGTTGCCACTCCTAAGTTGCCCAAGCATCTTCCGCGCGTACCGTCGATCGAGCAGATGAACCGTATGGTCGATTTTTCCGCAGGTAGCCAGGAGGCGGCATGGCCGGAGCGGGACCGCATGATCTTTGAGTTGCTGTATGGCTGCGGCATCCGCAACGCCGAACTGGTGGGGCTCAATTTGGCGGATGTGCATTGGGCGCGGGAGGCGATTCTGGTCCGCGGCAAAGGCCGCAAGGAACGCTATGTTCCGCTCGGCGATGCGGCGGCCGCAGCGATTCGCGCCTATCTGCCCTCGCGCCAGGCCCGGTTGACGTCCTTGTCCGCCAAGCGGGGCGCCGGCGCCGCCAAGCCGCCGGCCGGCGCATTGCTGCTGAATCTGCACGGGAAGGGAACCGGCCGGCTAACGACGCGCAGTGTCGGCCGCATTGTCAAACGGATCGCGCTCTCCCAGGGGCTGCCCGCAGAAATTCATCCCCACACGCTACGCCATGCCTTCGGCACCCACATGCTGGAGGAAGGCGCCGATCTGCGTGCGATCCAGGAACTGCTCGGCCACCAGCGCCTGTCCACGACGCAGCGTTACACGCAGCTCACGGTGGGACAAGTGGCTCAGGTCTATGACCGTACTCATCCCAGAGCCAAATAGAAGAGCGAATCGCTCTCACGCGGCGCATGGTGGTCTCGACCAAGGCCCCCCCGCGAGCGCAAAGAGGTGCGCGCCGAAACTGTATACTGAAAGGTCGCGCCTGCTTGTGCGATTCCGCAATACTTGAGTCCGCTCCTATGAATACCAAAGTCGATCTCGCTCCCGCCGCCCAGTCTTCCGATGAGATAGCAGAATGGATAGAAGCCTTTGATGACGTAATTGTCACGGAAGGTCCCGAGCAGGGAGCCGAGATTCTTGACCGGCTGCGCACGCGCGCGCGCGAAGCGGGAATCGCCTCCGCCGGCACGCTGATTACGCCTTATTGCAACACCATCCCGAAGCATGACGAAGTGCCGTATCCCGGCGACATTCAGATGGAGCGGCGCATCGAGAGCCTGGTTCGTTGGAACGCCATGGCGATGGTGCACGCCCAGAACAAGAAGGATGAGGGAATCGGGGGCCACATCTCGACCTATTCCTCGCTGGCCACGTTGCAGGAGGTAGGCTTCAACCATTTTTTCCGCGCGCATTATGGCGATCAGCCAGGCGATCTGGTTTACTTCCAAGGGCACGCGTCGCCCGGGGTATATTCCCGAGCGTATCTCGAGGGAAGGCTGGACGACGCTCGAGTTTCCAACTTCCGTCACGAACTGAGAGAGACGCCGGGGCTCTCCTCCTACCCGCATCCCTGGTTGATGCCGGAGTTCTGGCAGTTTCCCACCGTCTCCATGGGCATCGGGCCGCTCAATGCCATTTATCAGGCTCGCTTCATGCGCTATCTGGAGCATCGAGGTCTCCTACAGACCACTCCGCGCAAAGTCTGGGCGTTTCTCGGAGACGGCGAGACGGATGAGATCGAGACACTGGGCGCGCTGGGTCTTGCCTCGCGTGAAAAGCTCGACAACCTGATTTTTGTCGTGAATTGCAATCTGCAGCGGCTGGATGGACCGGTCCGCGGCAACAAGAGGATCATCGACGAGTTGGAGAGCGTCTTCCATGGTGCGGGCTGGAATGTGATCAAGGTGATTTGGGGGTCGGATTGGGATCCACTCTTTGAGCGCGACCACACCGGCCTGTTGCTCAAGCGGATGGAAGAGTGTGTCGACGGCGATTTCCAGACGTTCAAAGCCAAGGGTGGCGGCTATCTGCGCAAGGTGTTCTTCGGCAAATATCCGGAGTTGTTGGAGTTGGTAAAGGATCTCTCCGACGAGCAGCTGATCACATTGCATCGCGGAGGGCACGACAGGAAGAAAGTGTACAACGCTTATAAGCGCGCGATGGAGCATCGCGGAGGTCCGACTGTGATCCTGGCGAAGACGGTCAAGGGTTACGGCATGGGGACCACCCAGGCGCGCAACGCCACCCACCAGGAGAAGAAGCTGACCGACGAGGGACTGGCGGAGTTTGTGAAGAAGTTCAGTATTCCGGTTCCGGTGGAAGCGGCGCGGCACGGTAAGCCCTACCGCCCCCCGCAGGACTCGCCGGAAATTGCCTACCTGCACCAGCGCCGCGGAGAGTTGGGCGGGTATCTGCCCAAGCGGGAGACGCCCAAGACGGAATTCAATATTCCGGAGCTGGAGTCGTTTGGGGAGTGGCTGGCGGGCTCGCGAGGACGCGCCGTTTCGACCACGATGGGTTTTGTGAGCATCCTGCGCCATCTCATGAAAGACCCGGCGCTTGGAAAGCTGATCGTGCCGATTGTTCCCGACGAGGGGCGCACCTTCGGATTAGAATCGGCGATTCGTCAAGTCGGCATCTATGCCAATGAAGGTCAAAAATATCTGCCCCACGACGCCGACATGCTGCTCTATTACCGGGAAGAGCGCGACGGACAAATCTTAGAAGAGGGGATCACGGAAGCCGGCTCCATGGCATCCTTCACGGCAGCCGGCACTGCTTATTCGAATTACCGCGTCCCCACCATCCCCTTCTACATGTACTACTCGATGTTTGGCTTTCAGCGCGTGGGCGATCTGATGTGGGCGTTCGCGGATGCGCGCGGCCGCGGCTTTCTGATGGCCGGCACCGCGGGCCGCACCACCATGATGGGCGAAGGGTTGCAGCATCAGGACGGTCACAGCCACGTGCTGCTCAGCGCCGTGCCCACCTGTGCCAGCTACGATCCGGCATATGTTTATGAGCTTGCTGTGATCCTTCAAGACGGCATGCGACGCATGTACAAGGAAGGCGATCCGGTCTTCTACCACATCACCATGTACAACGAGGATTACCCAATGCCGGCGATGCCGGAGGGTGCGCGCGAGGGCATTCTACGCGGCATCTACCGGGTGCATGCAGCAGCGGAGAAGGCGGTGGTCCAGCTGTTCGGCAGCGGGACAATCCTCAATGAGGCACTGCG
>JANWJB010000083.1 GCA_025449575.1 Acidobacteriaceae bacterium | reverse complement strand
TGAATGCGCAGTTCAAGGGGGACGCCGCGCGGGAGTACCGTTGGTTCAGCCTGGCTGCCGGCTTGCCCGGCATTTCCACATCGGCTCGGTCGGCGGCGCGGCGAATCGTGCGCGCCACCGCGGCGGGGAGGCGGGAGATCGCGATCACTCCCCAAGCTATGCTGGCCGCCCGCTTCGGCAGCGTCTTACCTGAGCTCACCTCGCGGGGTCTCCAGTGGATGAACTCCGCTTTGCCGGGATCCTCTTCCCACGCAGGCCCGGCATCGCGAGGAACCGAAGTGCGCGATTTGGAGGTAAAGCCGGCCGTGAGGTTGGCGCGGGCTGCCGCTCTCCGCTACAACCAGATGGGCTAGAACCTTTTTGACATGGGATGATGCTCCCCTATTCCGGTGGCCCCACGTCACCACGAAATAAGTCACGGGAGCAGTACCGCCATTTGCGACAGAATGCTCGTCGCCGGCAACGCAGATCCCGACATCCCCGGGCCCCAGCCTCCGGATCACGCCGCTGAGCGCCTCTCGCCAGCCATGCTTACAAAATGGCCGATTTCATGTCACTTCCAACTGAATTCGCGCGTCATGGGTCGATGGTGCTAGCATGCAGATGTTTAGAGAAGTCCCTCCCAAAAGTGAGGAGGCGGGCATGAAAACTACACTCGCAACCGCTACCGCGGTTTTGCTCGTGCTGCTCTCCGCAACGGCCCTGAACGCGCAACACGCCGTCGCCGTCGAACCGGCGACTATCGCCGCAACGCCTACCCTCAATCCACAGCTTCCGCCGGAACCCGCCGGAGCGTCCCGAACGCGCATCGTGCGCTTGAGCCAAGCCAGGGGCGCCGTGGAGATGGACCGCAACGCCGGTGAGGGATTCCAGGGCGCCTTCCCGAATCTTCCAGTCACAGAAGGGAGCCAGCTGAAGACGGGAGACGGCTTTGCCGAAGTCGAATTCGAGGACAACAGCACGGTGCGGCTTACACCGGATAGCCTAGTCGAGTTTCCCCAACTGGCGTTGCTTCCCTCCGGAGCCAAGCTCACGACCGTCAAGGTGCTCCGCGGCACCATTTATGTGAGCCGCGAAAGCACGAAGGGCAATCAGTTCACGCTCATCTTTGGCGATCACGAGGTATCTCCGATGCCCTCCAGCCATCTGCGTCTGGAGATAAAAGCTGATAGCGCAAAGCTGGCGGTCCTGGGAGGAAGGGTGACGATCCCCAATGGCCAGGATCAATTGGAAGCCGACAAGAAGAGAACCGTGACCTTCAACTTGGCGGCTCCGGGCGCTCCGGCTATCGCCAAGGGCTTGTCCCCCAACGAAAATGACCTTTGGGACAAGACGTCGGATGAGTACGAGAAACAATATGCGCACACCAATGCCTTTGCCGGATCAGGCTATTCCTATGGCATCAGCGATTTGAACTATTACGGAAGCTTTACGAATCTTGGCGCCTGCGGTTCAATGTGGCAGCCGTATTTCGTGAGCGCCTCCTGGAGCCCCTTCTCGAATGGCCTTTGGACCTGGTATCCCGGGTCCGGCTACTCTTGGGTTTCCCCCTATCCCTGGGGCTGGATGCCCTTTCACTATGGCTCGTGGAATTATTGTGCGGGTTATGGATGGGGTTGGATGCCCGGGGGTTCCTGGGTGGGTTTAGGCAACAGCGGCTTCGTGACTTCACAGTCGGGCAAATACAAACCCTTTGTGCCTGTGCGTCCGCCATCGCACGCGCCCATGCCGGGACACCGAGGCGTGATTCCCGTCAACCTCCAGCCGCTCAGCATCTCCAGCTTGCGCAACCGCAACTCGTTTGTATTTCGCAACAATTCCGCCGGTCTTGGAGTGCCGCGGGGCAATATGGGCTCATTGCGAGGGTTCTCGAAAGACGCAGAGCATCACGGGTTGGTTGCCCGGCCCGTCTTTGAGTCTCCCATTCAGAATAGTCGTGTGGGCTATGGCGCATGGAACCGGAACACTGGCGAGGGTACTTTCAACGGCAGCACGGACCGGCCGCAATATGGCAATGGAAATTACTCTGGCATCCGCGGGGCTCAGGACGGAGGCTCAATAGCGGGGAGCAGGGTGGGCGCTGGAGCTCCACAAGGCGGCATGCGCGGTGGCAACGGCGCGGCGGGTGGCGGCATGTCCGGTGGTGGCGGCATGCGCGGCGGTGGCGCGGCGGGTGGCGGCATGTCCGGTGGTGGAGGCATGCGCGGCGGTGGCGGCGCAGCGGGTGGCGGGGCGCCGGCCGCTGCTGGCGGCGCTCACGGTCGTTGAGGCTTCGAGACGCCATAATCCTCCATGACCACCGACGGAATTCCCAATCGTTCTACATATTCGCTGTGGGAAGACGGCGCGTTGCTCTGTTTTTAGGTGCGCTTTCTTCCCCGGAGCCAATGGCCGGCAAACCGGCGCTGCCGGCCCCGGAGCATTTAGAATCGAATCAGACATCTGAGATCGAGACGAATGCACCATTGGTCGAAGCTCTTCATCCCTACCCTGCGTGAGGCTCCGGCCGACGCGGAGGTTGCCAGCCACAAACTTCTGCTGCGAGCCGGCTATGTTCGCCAGCTGAGCGCCGGAGTCTACTCTTATCTGTTTCTTGGCCAGCGCTGCCTGAACAAGATCCTGGCCATCACCCGAGATGAGATGGATCGCATCGCGCAGGAGTTCCTGTTACCGGCGCTCCATCCCCGGGAACTGTGGGAGGAGAGCGGGCGGTGGACCGGCATGGGCCAGAACATGTTCCGCTTGCAAGACCGCAAGGGCGCCTGGCTCGCCCTGGGCATGACGCATGAGGAAGTCATGACAGACATCGCCCGGCATGAGCTGCGCAGCTACAAGCAGTTGCCCCAGATCTGGTATCAGATCCAAACCAAGTTCCGCGACGAGCCGCGGCCCAAGTCGGGACTCTTGCGCGTGCGCCAGTTCCTCATGAAAGACAGCTACTCCTTCGATCTGGACGAGGCCGGTCTCGATGCAAGTTATCGCAAACACGAGGGAACATATCACGCAATTTTCCGCCGGTGCGGACTCCAAGTGATCGCTGTAGAAGCCGATTCCGGCGCCATGGGTGGCTCACAATCGCAGGAATTCATGGTCTATTCGGAAGCCGGCGAGGACGTCGTTGCGAGCTGCGCAGCCTGCGGCTACGCAGCGAATCTGGAGAAGGCGACGTCCCGCGTCGGGCCGATTGACGAGCTTGCGCCCACCGGCGATGGGCGCCCTGAACTCATCCATACCCCGGGCAAAGGAGCCATCGCTGATGTCTCGGAGTTTCTAGGCATCTCCCCGGCGCATGACATTAAAACCGTCGCTTACATGGCGTTGCGGGGTCAAAAGAGCTCCCGGCCCGCAAGTACGGCGGAACAATCGGGCGGCGCCTGGCAGCCGGTCGCCGTCTTTCTGCGTGGCGATCACTCGGTCAACGAGACCAAGCTGCTCAATCTACTCGGGGCCAGGGAGCTGCGGCCCATGCAGGCGGAAGAACTGGAGCAGTTCTTTCGGGCGCCGGCAGGGTTTCTGGGACCAATCGGAGTGGAACCTGCGAAGACACTGTTGGCCGGGGATGCTCTAAACGTGATCCTCGATTGCGCGCTAGAAGACAGAAAGAACATGATTTGCGGCGCTAATCGGCTGGATTACCACTATCGCAACGTGACGCCGGGCAGGGATTTTAAGGGAACGCGGACCGCTGACATCCGTAACATAATAGCGGGCGAAGGCTGCCCGCAGTGCGGAGCCGCGCTCAAGGTAGCCAAGGCGATCGAAATAGCCCATATTTTCAAGCTCGGGTACAAATACACCTCCAGCATGGGCGCGCGAGTGCTGGACCCCAACGGCAAGGAAGTGACGCCCATTATGGGCAGCTACGGCATCGGCATGGAGCGCATCTTAACCGCAGCGATCGAACAGAACAATGACAGCAACGGTTTTTGGATGCCACGCTCGATTGCCCCCTTTGATGTCGTGGTGACGCCCACCAACATGGCCGACGCGACGCTGGCAGCAACTGCCCTGAAAGTGGCGCAGCAGCTTGAAGATGCCGGATTCGACGTCCTCCTAGATGACCGTGGCGAACGCGCGGGCGTCAAATTTAAAGATGCCGATCTGGTCGGAATCCCCTACCGCGTGAATGTAGGCAAGAAGGCGGTCGAAGGGCTTTTGGAGCTGATCACCCGCTCCACTATGGCCAGTCAGGATGTAGAAATCTCCCGCGTGGCCGCGTTGCTCGCGGAAGCAACCCAACCGGGCTAAGTCCGAGCGACGAAGCCTGGCAAGTTTTGGAGTGGTCTCTTTTGGCAGTCAAAATTAAGCTTCCCCGGTGGCGCGCGACCAAGAGCACAGGCCGGAACAACCGGACAGGCCGGAGTGGCCAAAACAATGGGAGCAATTGGCCCCATTGGATTGGATGGATCGACCGCAACGGGCATGGGGTGCGCAACTCCATCCTTTTGGCTGTCGGCAGCGCCCTGCTGCTGGTCTTTATCGTCTGCGCCTCGATCTTTGGCTATTACTACGTCACCTACGAGCACATTGTGGATGCGCGGCTGCAGAAGCCGCTCTTTGAACGGACGGCGAAGGTCTATGCCACGCCGACAGAGGTGCGCGTCGGGCAGAAGCTGAGGGCGGAGACCATTGCTTCCGAGTTGGGCAGCGCCGGATACAGCGAAGGTGGAAGCTCGGCTATGGGGACCTACACGCTGAGCGGGTCCGATAGCATCTCCATCCACCCCGGGCCGCAGTCTTATCACGCGCAGCAGGGAGCGGTAATTACCTTCAGCAAAGGCAAGGTGAAGCGAGTTACCGGTGACAGCGGGCAGGAGCTTGCGGCCTATGAGCTGGAACCTCAGTTGATCACCGGCCTCTTCGGTCAGAACCGCACCAAGCGGCGGCTCGTCACCTATGACGAGCTGGGACCGAATATGGTAAACGCGGTGGTGGCGATTGAAGACCGCCGCTATTTCGAACATGGCGGCGTGGATTACATCCGCATGCTGGGCGCGCTGCGCGACGACCTTCTCTCCGACAGCCGGGAGGAAGGGGCCTCGACCATCACCATGCAGTTGGCAAGGAACTTCTTTCTGTCGCCGCAGAAGCGCATCAAGCGCAAGGTGATTGAAATCGCCATCACCTTCCAACTGGAACATCGCTTCAGCAAACAGAAGATCTTCCAGATGTATGCCAACGAGGTCCCACTGGGCCAGGTGGGCAGCTTTGCCATCCATGGCTTTGGTCAAGCAGCCCAAACATACTTCGGCAAAGATGTGGACCAGCTTGATTTGGCGCAATGTGCCCTATTGGCGGGCCTGATCCAGAGCCCCAGCTGGCTCAATCCTTATCGACACCCGACGCGGGCCATCCACCGGCGCAACATGGTGCTCAACGCCATGCTCGAAACACATAAAATTACCTCCGCCCAAGCAGCACAAGCGAAGGCCGAGCCACTGAATTTGACGCCCGCCAACGTTGACGCTGGAGAAGCGCCTTATTTCGTCGATCTGGTGCGCGATCGCCTGGTGCAAAAGCTTGGCGACAGGGATTTCAACAATCAAGGGCTGCGCATCTACACCTCGCTTGATCCCGATCTGCAGCAAGCAGCAAGCGAAGCCGTACGAGAGGGCATGAAGGAGGTGGATGAGCAGGTGGAGAAGAGGCACGCGCGCCTCGTCAAGCGGGGTGATAAGTCACCGCTCGTCTATCCCCAGGTAGCCCTGGTGGCGCTGAATCCTCACACCGGTCAGGTCTTGGCTTTGGTCGGCGGCCGCAGCTATGGGACCAGCCAATTGGACCATGCCATCGCTCATCGGCCCACAGGATCCACCTTCAAGCCGTTTGTCTACGCGGCCGCTTTCAACAGCAGCCTATCCGGCACGGTGCTCTCCCGGCCCGCGATCGATGTACCGGCTGTGCCGGCCGGGCAGTCAGCCCATGAGGTCGCGGCATCCGACGCGGTGCCCCCGGGTCCGCCCGATCCCAGCCAGCCATCGGCCGTATTCACAGCGCTAATGCCGCTCGACAACGAGCTGACAACCTTCGAAAACGGCTACTCACCCGGAAACTTCGATACCACCAAATACAACGGGATGGTGACGGCACGGCTGGCGCTGCAGTTGTCCCTCAACAATGCGACCGTGGAATTGGCGCAGATGGTCGGCTACAACAACGTCGCCGCCTTGGGCCGCGACGCCGGAATCACCTCCGCCCGCGGTACGCCATCGGTGGCGATCGGAGCCTACGGCGCCACTCCGCTTCAGATGGCAGAGGCATACACTGTCTTCGCCAACGGTGGAGTCAAGGTCGATCCCTGGATGCTGGCCTCTATCCGCTCGGCTAACGGCGACGTGCTGACCGACTACGCGCCTGATTCAAAGCCGGTCCTCGACCCGCGTGTGGCCTATCTCACGCTCTCTCTGATGGAAAACGTGATCAATTCCGGCACCG
>JANWJB010000082.1 GCA_025449575.1 Acidobacteriaceae bacterium | reverse complement strand
TCACGTGTTACTCACCCGTGCGCCACTTTACTCATGGATTGCTCCACTTTCTCGTTCGACTTGCATGTGTTAGGCACGCCGCCAGCGTTGATTCTGAGCCAGGATCAAACTCTCGTTTGAAACCTGACGGCTACCGCTCCAGGACGGAGGTCCGGAAGGCGGAAGCCGAGCCTCGGCAGTGCTCGAAAAAGCCTGCACGAGACATTACATTGTGAGAATCGATCAAACCGATCTTCATCGTCTTCTCACGACTGGCATGTTCAACCTGATTTTCAAAGATCCGCGCCGGTTCCCGCCTGAGCGGGCCGCTTTGGATCGGTCCGCAGCCCTTGCAGGCTGCCGGTCCCCGAACTTGTTGTGCCGCCACAGGCTGCTTTTGCGTCGCAACCGCAGCACAGTGGCCTTTTTTAGCGCAACTCTCTAAGATTACAAAATCGCGACCAGTTTGTCAATGGTCACCGGCCTTTTCTCTGGCCTTCTTTCAACCCTTTGCACCGGTCCGCCGAGGCGGAGGCGACAGCTCGACGACAAAAACGCGCCGGCTCGAAACAGACAGCCTGAACAGCGCGCCGAAATACGGCACCGGCGCTGGATTGTTCATTTGGGAAGACTTTCAATATCCGCCCGCGATTGAGAACCGCGAACAGCTGCTCCGCCCATTGCACAAGAGGGAAATCTCAGTTCCCCAGGCGCGAAGCCCCATCCTCACCATTCATCACTTGGGCTATCGTACCCAAGCTGCCTGCACATTGCAAATGCACGTTCCATCCAGGCAGTTGCTATCCTACCAATCCCGCGCCGTGGCGGCAAGCGCAGCCTGTTGAAAACAGGTACGCATATGAAATCCGCTGGGCCGGCATCGCATGTTGCGCGGCATTCGGCGCGTGTGCCGGCTTTCGTCCGCGGACGCCCGGCTTGCATGCGCGGATGCCCGGCTGCGATCGAGGAGCAGAGTTGGGATGGCTCCGCCGCAACCTCTCCAGCCAACGTGGGGGCGCTCCGAGCAGGTGGCGGTAGCCGCTATAATATAGGTTTCCAGCCATCATGAGGAGCCGTAATCCATGCCCATCCAGCCCACGACCAGCATCTGGCACAACGGAAACCTGATTCCCTGGGAGAAGGCCCAGATCCATGTAATGAGCCACGTCGTCCACTATGGATCCGCGGTCTTTGAAGGCATTCGCTGCTATGCGCAGCCGCAGGGCGCGGCCATTTTCCGGCTGCAGGAGCACATGCAGCGGCTGATTGACTCGGCCAAGATCTACCGCATGCCGATGCCCTATTCGCTTGACCAGCTCTCGAGCGCGGTGATCGAGCTGGTGGAATCGAACGGAATTGCGCCCTGCTACATCCGCCCCATCGCTTTGCGCGGCTATGGAGAGTTGGGCGTAAATCCTAAGGGGTCACCCGTCGAGGTCTTCATCGGCAACTTTCCCTGGGGCAAATACGTTGCCGGCGAAGGCGGCGCGGATGTGTGCGTCTCTTCCTGGAACAGGATGGCGCCGAACACCATGCCTTCGCTGGCCAAGGCGAGTGGGAATTACTTGAACTCGCAACTGATCCGCATGGAAGCCGATGTAAACGGCTACTCCGAGGGGCTGGCGCTCGATGTCTTCGGCAATCTCTCGGAAGGATCGGGAGAGAATATTTTCATCGTGCGCAACGGCGTTCTCTTCACTCCGCCGCTGGCCAATTCGGTGCTCTCCGGCATCACGCGAGATTCCGTGCTGACGTTAGCGCGGCATCTCGGCATTCCGGTCGTCGAACAGCCGCTGCCGCGGGAGCTTCTCTACATTGCCGACGAGGTTTTCTTCACCGGCACGGCGGCCGAGGTCACTCCCATCCGGTCGGTCGACCGCGTCGTAGTCGCCGATGGCGGCGTGGGGCCCATTACCGGGCAGATCTCCGAAGAGTTTCTCGGCATCGCCACCGGGCTTCGGGCGGACCGCTTCAACTGGCTGACGCCGGTGCGGGTCAACGCCGACCAGCCGGTAACGGCCTAGGAGCCGACCTTCGACCGGTTCCCCACTGCGGCTTTCCCGACGGCTTGAAGAATACGTCTCCAACATTGTTTCTTATTGCCGGCCGACCCCGGCGGTAAAAGCGATACCGGCCGCCCGCGAGGAGCGTTGAGCCGATCCCGCGCCAGCGCGGATTCACGTTCGCTATATCTCGACCGTGGTTCGAAAAGTGCGGCTTTTCTTAGCGGAAAAGCCGCGTCTGGCGCATCTTGATCGGGGAATACCTATCGTGAATCCACTCTAGCCGCCATGCTTCTTGAAAAAGGCCAGGGTGCGCTCCAATGCCTGCTTTGCCGGCTCGGGGCGGTAACTAGGCCCCACGTTTCGATTGAAGGCATGGGCCGCGCCGGGGTAGGTGAAGATCTGAACCTCCGGATGGGCGCTCTGGATCTTGGCCACGTCCTCGGCTGAGATATGGTCGTCGTTTTGACCGAAGTGCAGCATCACGGGAACGCGCGGCTTTTCGGCAACGAATTTCGCGATCATGCCGCCGTAGTAGCCGACCGCGGCTGCCGGATGAAGGCGGGTGGCGCTAAGCCATGCCAAGGTGCCCCCGAAGCAATAGCCGACGACGAAGACCGGTTTGCCGGATTGCTCCCCGGCATACTTGAGGGCAGCATCGACGTCTTTCACGGCATTGTCCATGTTCACTTTGTGCATGAGTGCGAAGGCTTTCTTCGGGTCTTCACCTTCGTAACTGAGTTCAACGTCTCTTTCAATGCGGTCGAAGATGGCCGGCGCGACCGCGAGAAAGCCATGCTGGGCATAGACGTCGGCAACGGAGCGGATGTGCGCATTGACTCCAAAAATCTCCTGAATCACTACCAGGCCGGCATGCGGCGCGCCACTGGGCTTGGCTACATAGGCGTTGAAGGCATGTCCGTCGCTCGCCTTCAACTTGACTGTTTCACTCATCGCGATCCTCCTCGGGTAAAAGGCTGGGGTTAAGAAGCAGGGATAAATGCGGGGGTTGGTTAAGGGATTGAGCGGGCCTAGAGGGATAGCTGGAGACCGGCTCAGGAAGGCGTGCGAGTGCGCGCAGCGAAGTCGCCGGTCCAAAGAAGAAAGCGGATCAGAGGCACACGCTCCCGCCAGAGGAAGCGGAAGAATTCGGGAGCATCGATAGATTCCGCAGGACGGCCGGAGTAGGTTTCGATGCGCCACTTCAGATATTCGCTGCGCCAAGGCGTGAAGCGATGACCGCGGGTTGCATTCCACAGGAAGCGCAGCGGGGCCAGCATTCTGTTATGGTAGAGCACTTTGCTGAGAGCTGTGTAGGGGGCGGGCAGCGGCAATTGCCGCTATTGGCCGGGCTGAGGCCGGAACATATGCTCGATGAGCTTTGCGGCAACGTCGGAGGATTCGATACGGTAGCGGCCTGATTTTACGGCGCGCCGGATGCGCGCGATCTTGCGTGAGCGTTCCAGGTCGCCCGAGAGATTGGAGTAAGAAGCAAGAGGAGACGATTCTATGGGCGGAGAACTCAGCCGATTGCGCGTGCGACTCTGTTCCATACTTGGCCACTCTTTCTGAAAGCCGTATGTGGTTATTCGCGACGGGCCATGGGGCGGACAGGGTGCGCGGTAACAACCAGGTACAGCCTAGCACCAAATGGGGACAGAATCAGCACTTAAGTGCTGTCTCCAAAAGTACCGTTAGAGACTGTTGCCCGAGGTATCGGAAGGGATCGCCGGCCAGCGGATCAGGCATCAGCGATCAGGCATCAGCGATCAGGCATCAGCGATTAAGCGCCAGCACGCACAGCGGCCAGCATCATGGGCGCGCCGGCGCGATTCCCGATTTTCCGTTTGGGCCCCTTCACGCGGAAATGGCGCGAAGGGTGCAAGGAGTGCGAGGGCAGCGTCCGGGGGGCCAAGTTGCCGGTTCCTGTCTCCGGCTCGTGCTGGGACCAAACATTGCAGGGACCGGGCATTGCTGGGGAGATGTACAGGAGGAGGAAGCTCTCCGCAGCAGGCCGCCAGTGAAGTGGTTACTGGTGCAATGGCTTGCCGGTTCCCGCGGCATGGCCGGGTTGGCTCCGTCGGCGGAATTTTTCCGGTTTGCGGTTCTTGGAGGCGAGATCGGCGAGCCGAGCGCGCAAGTGCAGGACGGCGGAGGCATGGATCTGGGAGACGCGCGATTCCACCACGCCGAGGATTAGGCCGATCTCCTTCATCGTGAGTTCCTCGTAATAGTAGAGCGTCATTACCATGCGCTCGCGCTCGGGGAGATCATCGACAGCCCCGGCCAAGCGGCGCTTCATCTCGCTCTGCAGGCAGCGGAAGAGGGGATCGTCTTCGGGGCGGTTGGGCAGGTAAGCCAACTCCTCTTCCCCAGAATCCTCGGAACGTTCGGCGTGCAGTGAGCCAATCTCCAGCCCTTTCAATTCGCCGAGCAGCAACTGGTAGTCGCCGAGGGTGAGATGCATTTCCTGGGCGATGTCGATGTCATTGGGCGCATGGCCCCGGCGGGCTGTCAACGCCTGGATAGCCTGCTCGACGGCGCGGCCCTTGCGGCGCAGCTCACGGGGACTCCAATCGAGCGTGCGCAGGCTATCCAGGATGGCTCCACGGATACGGAACTGCGCATAGCTGCGGAATTGGACTTGTTTGGCGGGATCGAACTTGTTGAATGCGTCGATCAGGCCGACCACGCCGGCGCTGTAGAGATCTTCAATAGGAACGTGCTGAGGCAGACGCTCATGAATGCGCCGCGCAATAAAGCGCACGATGGGCAGATGCTCGACCATTTGCCGTTCGCGCTCAAGGCGGTCGTGCTCGACGTCTTGCGGGCGGGCGGCCGAAGCCGGCGCTGTGAAGGCGTCCTGGAAAGGCTCCCGCAGGTCTGCTTGCGCGAGGGCGGGGACCTCAGGGCCGAAGGTGGAGGGCGTCGGTAAGACGTTTTGCGGAACCTGCTGCTGTTGTCTTTTTTGTACTCTGCCGATTTCCTGCATCTCTAGCACCCCACCTTGGAACTGTGAATGAGTTGGAAACCGCAATGAGCCGTCACAGCGGAGCAATGGTCGAGCGAGGAAGCCGGCGCGGGGGCCAGTGCCAACGAAGCACGGGCGATTGCCCGGGCCAGCCATTCGGCAGCGGAGTCGAAGAGGCCGGCAATCATAAGGGCTTCGCAACCGGGACCGAACACCAGAAGCAGAATCGAACACGCGACATGTCTCAAGCGCCCGAAAAGAAAGCAATCCATGCGTGAGGTCACGGTACGATCCGGCTGATTCCATGCGGCGATCCATCTCATCATTCGCCGACGGCCGCCGATAATCACAACAATCGCTCTGTCCGCAATGCAACCATCAAGGTTGCCTAATGTATCGGCCGCTATCGGCGGCGCCGCACTTATGTTCCAAATTCGGTCTTGTTGATGGCCCATTTTTCCTCTCCCCAGTCGCGCGGGGGGCGAAGCAGCAATGCCGCGCGACTTCTCTACGTTGCCAGTTCGAACGATGGCGAACAATAGACGAAGCGAAGAAAAAACGTAACCTGTGTCGTTTCGGGACGCATTCCAGGCGTTGGTTCAAAATGGGAGATCACAAGCTCTGTTACGTACCTGATTGATTCTAAGTTGCTAAGATGCTTGGACCGCTCCTCTTTTAGTGCAGTCGATGGCGTAGGGATGGCGAAGATCTAGTCGCATAAATCCGGAATGTTGTGACTCGATTCGCTGCGTTCTGTCAGAACCGG
>JANWJB010000081.1 GCA_025449575.1 Acidobacteriaceae bacterium | reverse complement strand
TCCCGCTCCCGAACTTCTGGAAGGTTCAGCAGGCCTCCAAGAGCGGACGGAATCTGCAGAGTTGTTGTCTCCGCATGATAATTGAGCACCATGGCGCGCAGAAAAGGAATTCCACCCGACGGCAGCAGATTGACGACGCCGCCTTTGAGGTCCCATCGGTAGCTTGGGTTAGCGGCGACGAGCATATTCATGGCTTCACGGATTGTTGTACCCCGCGCCACTGTCAAGTCCACCGTAGGTAACGCCGAACAAGAAGTTACTTCGGCGAAGCCCCCGTGAACCCCGCTTCCTCGCAGGATGTCCAAAAACACGCTCAGCACAGGCTCGTTGTTGACCTGTACATTATGGTCGATCACAGCGGAAAGCGGCTGCTGGTTGTGAGCCGTCATCGATTGCACCTGGCTGTTCGCTAGTGGTCCACCAGACAAGATTAGAACCAACACGGCCAAACACCTCGAATGACTCATATCGCCTCCATAGATGCCGGTTATGGCGTAGCGATCGACGAATCGAAAGTCGGAATGCCGTGACTATCGGTTGAGCGGCTAATGGACACCACCGTCGTGAGAGTATAGGGGACATTGCCGACCGTGGCGGTGAACTGTTGGTCGTAGGAATCGCCCAGGTCGGGGGGCCAACAAGCAGGAGGGGTTGGAATCCAAAGAGCGTAGGTGTCGCCTAAGTCGTTGGTCGCTAGATTAATGGTGGAGCTCTGAGGGGGTGCGCCGCCAAAAGGATCGGGAGACGGAGAGAAATTGCTAAACGACTCCTTGAACAGCACGGTCCCATTCTCTATTCCGTTCCCGTTCTGGTCCTCCAGCCCATAGCTGATCCACTGGTACGCTCCGCACACGCCCGTCCCGTTCGGAGGTATCGTCCCGTCGATTTCGACGACGGTTATATCCGTGCCCGAAGTGATAGCACTCTTGCCGTCGTTGGGAGTTTCAGTAGTATCAACGTAGTAGAGATGTGTCGGAACTTGAACGAAGAAATTCTGAGAATTACTTGGTTGGCCGGAAGCAGTCACGGTAACACCTTGGTTTCCGCCAGCGGAGGCCTGATTGTTCGCGGTAAAGGTGGCGGTTATTTGGCCGGAGGAAATGACGCTAACGTTTGACACTGAAATGTTCGCCCCGGCATTGACCGTTGCGCCGGCAGCGAATCCTTCACCGTAGATTGAAACATTGACCGCCGTGCCAACCAATCCTTGGGCTGGGCTCAAACTACTTACAGTTGGTGTAACCGCTATAGGTGCTGATACATATACGGTGCAGTAACCGTCGGATATCCAGCCATCGATGTATGTGCCTCCGCTGCCAACCCCATTTACGAAAAGGTCCCAGGCGTCGGGCGACTCGTAGACACTGGCGACATCGTAATTCTCGGAGGTCCATCCATAGGTATAGCCGTCTTGTTCTCCGCCGCCCACCAGCTCGCCGGAGCACGAATTCATGCAAAGCTGAATGTCGGTCACCTCTCCATAGGGAACTGTTTGTCCGATTGGGACAGCGTCGTTTTCCAAATTGAGATCCGCGCCGCAGATCATCAAAATCAAGTCGCAACTGAAGCTGCGCGCCATGGCAGCCTCTGGATTGGACTGCAAGAGCCGCCCTCGGCCGGCGTCCTTTTGGGGGACGCTCCATCCCACCTGGCCCGACCAGATATCGGCTGGAAAAGCTTTGCCGTTGTCGTCTTTGGCGCGTGTTCTGCTTAAATCGTTGATGTTGATGGCGATGGTCTGGTTCGGCTGCAGCTGGTACGCCTTGCTCCATACCAAGGCGCCGGCCGCGATGCGGACGTTGAACCACTGCGGCTGGCTGCTCTCATTGAACAGCAGCAGCGTCGATGTAGTGCCATTTTCTATCGTCCAGGGATGGTCGCCGCCGTTGGCGGCGCCGCCGAAGTCCTTGGGCAGACGCTCGGCCTCGTGAAGCCGCGAATCCTTGCTTCTCGACACCAATTTCGTTCCAACGTCGCCGGGGCTGCCATCGCTTTCGACCAAGAAGGAGTCCTGCAGCATGGGGTCGCCGGTCAGTCCACGCAGGGCGATTTCCCGGCTCCTCAGCATGAATCGTTTTGGTAGGCGTAAGCTTCTTAGGGTCAAACTATGCCTTCCTTTACACGCCGCCGTTTTGTTGCTACCGCCGCCGCTGCTGCGCTTGCGCAGCCGCTTCGTTCGCTCGCTCAAGTTGCCGCCCCCGCCGCCGGCACGCTCACGCTTTATCCCGGCCAGCCCGGGGCGGCGATTCCCCAGAACTTCATTGGGCTTAGCTACGAGATTCAGGAGCTGGCCGATCCGAACCTCTTCACTGCGTCGAATACCGCGCTGGTCGCTCAATTCAAGGCTCTGGCGCCCCATGGCGTGCTGCGGCTGGGCGGCAATACTTCCGATGTCGGCTGGTGGAAGGCGACTGCGGATGCGAAGCAGCCTCCGTTGCCTGCGAATGTTGTGATGCGAACTCCGCCGGGCCAGAAGTCGCCTATGGCTTTGAGTTACGCGGTAACTCCGGAGGCGGTGCGGAACCTGCGCGGGTTTCTGGATGCGACGGGATGGACGACCCTCTTTGGGGTGAATATGGGCACCAATACGCCGGAGCGTGCCGCGGCGGAGGCGGAGTTTGTAGCCAAGGTGCTTGGTCCGCGGCTGGAGTATTTTCAGGTCGGCAATGAGCCGGATCTATTTCCCAGCCGCTTTCGGGATGCGGCTACCTGGAACGCGGATTTGTATTTTGATCAGTGGCTGGCGGTGGCCAATGCAATTCGGGCGCGCGTGCCGCAGGCCAAGTTTGGCTTGCCCGATACGGCTGGCAACCCGCAATGGTCTACGGTGGTGTCTGAGCGCCTGGCGGCACTGGCAGGCCATGATCGCCCCGATGTTGCGGCGATTACCCACCACTACTACTTCATCGGGCCGCCGTCGAACCCGAATGCGACGCTGGCGAATCTGCTGAGGCCGGATGTCCGGGTGACGGCGGTTGCGGAGCAGACGCGCGCGGCGGCACAGAAGGTGGCGACGAAGTATCGGATGACAGAAGGGAATACCTGCTACCGGGGAGGGAAGCCGGGATTTTCCGATGTGTTTGGCGCTGCGCTGTGGGCGGCGGATTATGCGCTGACTCTGGCATCGCTGGGATATGCGGGTGTGAATCTGCATGGCGGAGGAGGCACCTCCGTTGCCGACTCACTGGGTGGTTCTTTGCCCGGAGAGTCTTTGATGGCCGATCCGGCGGCGCCGCATCCGAGGCCGTTTTATACGCCGATTGCCTATATGGATGGGAAGTTCGTCGCCGAGCCGGTGTACTACGGCCTGAGGCTCGCTCAATATTTTTCCGGCGCCACGCTGATGGCTGTGGATCTGGAGGCGGGAAGGGTGAATGCAACCGCCTATGCAGCCAGGAGTATGGATGGGAAGGCTGTGGTTGCGATCATCAATAAAGACGAGAGGCAGGCCCTTCGCATTGCCACGCGGCAACTTCGCGGAGGGACGCTCTACCGGTTGAATGCACCGGCCGTTACGTCGCACGAGGCGCACCTGACGGGCTTTAAGGGCGCGCCCGGCGAACGCCTCAGCGGCGGGGCGCCGCTGCAATGGGAGGTTCCTGCCGCGAGCGCCGCGATTCTTGTGCAGGCGGAGTAGCGCGAATGAGCCTTACGAGCCCCAGGTCTTGTCGCTGGAGTGGCAGAGCTTTTCCAGCGTGCAATCGATGCAGCGGGGCTTGCGCGCAATGCAGATGCGGCGACCGTGGTGAATCATCTCGTGGGAGAAGTCGATCCAGCGCGGCCGCGGAACAATCTTGATCAAATCCTGCTCGACGCGCCTGGCGTCGGTATTGGCGGAGAGTTCCAAGCGGCGCGACAGCCGCAGCACGTGCGTGTCGACCACGATGCCTTCGGCGCGGCGGAAGGCGACTCCCAGCACCACGCTGGCGGTTTTGCGCGCCACTCCCGGCAGACGCAGCAATTCATCCATGGTGCGCGGCACCTCGCCGCCAAACTCCTCCATCAACCGCCGGGCGGCCCCGGAGAGCGATTTGGCCTTGTTGTGATAGAAGCCGGTGGAGCGTATTTCTTCTTCAATCTCGGGCAGCTTGGCGCGCGCGAAATCCGCTGGAGCCGGAAATCGCTCGAAGAGCCGCGGGGTCACCATGTTCACTCGGGCATCGGTGCACTGTGCCGAGAGAATGGTTGCCACCAGCAGTTCCCATGGGCTGCGATGGATGAGTGCGCACTCGGCGTGGGGATAAGTTCGCGCCAGCGTGTCAAGAATCGCCTCCACCCGCTCCGGCGCCAGGGGGGCGTAGCCCTTCGGGAGCCGCCGCCGTTCCGCCGGCGCTGCCGTCATCGCGCCCGCTTTGGAGGCCGCGTTGGACGCTCTCGGTTTCGCGGCTGCGGATTTGCTGTGGGACTTCGCTGCCTTTGGCGCCGCGGGTCGTTTCGCGGCTTCTGCCCGCGAGGTATGCCGCTTGCTTCCGGCGCTCTGCGTTGCCATGTTCGTCGCTCTCCGTCTGCGCGCTTTTTATCGTAGCAGCCGTTTGAGCCGGTCTACTGCGCGTCACGATATACTGCCGGGGATGGCCGGAGTGTTTGAACCGTCAAGCCCGTCGCGGCGCCGCCGCGATTCCCTGAAAAGATTTCCGAATGACTGAGAAGATCCTGGCCCTCGTCGCCCACTTCATCATCCTCACCATCTCCGCCTCCGGCTATTTCGGCATTCTCGTGCTGATGGCGATCGAGTCGGCGTGCATCCCGCTGCCTTCCGAGATCACCATGACCTTTTCCGGCTTTCTAGTGCACACCGGCAGGTTCCATCTGATCTGGGTGGCGACGGCGGGGGCCCTGGGCTGCAATGTGGGTTCGGAGGTGGCCTATTGGATCGGTGCTTATGGTGGCCGCCCTTTCGTTGAGCGCTTCGGCAAATACGTTCTGCTCAGCCGGCACGACCTGGATCGCACCGACCACTTCTTCGCCCGCTACGGCTCTATCACCGTCTTTGTGGCCCGGCTGCTCCCGGTGGTCAGGACATTTATCGCTTTGCCGGCCGGGGTCGCCCGCATGCCGAAGCTGCGCTTTCACCTGTACACCTTTCTCGGTTCCTGGCCCTGGTGCTTTGCGCTGGCCTATGCCGGCATGAAACTGGGACAGGCGTGGGACACCGACCCGCGCTTCAAGCAGGCGTTTCACCGCTTCCATTCCGCCGTGGCAATTCTGGTGGTGATCGCCATCGCCTGGTTTCTCTGGTCGCACTGGAGACAGCGGGTGCGCGACGCCGCTCAGGCGGCCTGACCATCGCCAAACACACCGGTGGCGTCACGCAGGAATAATCCCTCGGAGAACCGTTGAACCGCATTCTCTCTCCATTGAGCGCGGCGCGAGTTGCCAAAGCAGCCGTCAAAGGGCGAGACTGGATACGTCGAGTTTGACCCCACCCGAGAGGACGATCAGCAAGAAATGTCTATGCCAGAAACCGGCGCTCAAGCTTCCGCCGGCTCCTCCATTCAGCCTGCCAAAGGGAAACTGGGAATCATGATTCCGGGAATGGGAGCGGTTGCCACCACTCTCATCGCCGGCGTGGAAGCGGTGCGCAAGGGAATCGCCAAGCCCATCGGCTCGCTCACGCAGATGGGAACCATCCGTCTGGGCAAGCGCACTGAATCCCGCACTCCGCTCATCCGCGAATTTGTCCCGTTGGCCCAGCTCAACGACATATCTTTCACGGGCTGGGATATCTTTGCCGACGATATGTATCAGGCCGCCAGCACGGCCAAGGTGCTGGAGCGCGAGCAATTGGCGCAGATTCGCCCGTTTCTGGAAAGCATTCGTCCGCTGCCCGCCGTCTTCGATCAGCACTACGTGAAGCGCCTGAGCGGAACCAATGTGAAGAAAGGCAAGAACAAGCGCGACCTTGCCGAGCAGTTGCGCGCCGACATCCGCAACTTTAAGAAGACCACCGACCGCCAGGTGATGATCTGGTGCGGATCGACCGAGATCTTCTTGAAGCCCTCCGCCGTTCACCAATCCATCGAATCGTTTGAAAAGGGCCTGGAATCGAGCGACGAAAATATCTCGCCCTCGATGATCTATGCCTATGCCGCCCTGCAAGAAGGGATCGCCTTCGCCAATGGCGCACCCAACCTGACTGTCGATCTGCCGGCCTTGCAGGAGCTATCCAAGCGCAACAGCGCTCCCATCTGCGGCAAGGACTTCAAAACCGGGCAGACATTTATGAAAACGGTGCTGGCGCCCGCCTTCAAGGCGCGCATGCTGGGCGTGAGCGGCTGGTACTCGACCAACATTCTGGGCAATCGCGATGGCGAAGTGCTGGACGACCCCGAGTCGTTCAAGACGAAGGAAGAGTCGAAACTGGGAGCGTTGGACTTCATCCTTCAGCCCGATCTCTACCCGGATCTCTACAAGGATATTTACCACAAGGTTCGCATCAACTATTATCCTCCACGCGGTGATAACAAAGAGGGTTGGGACAACATTGACATCTTCGGGTGGCTCGGCTATCCGATGCAGATCAAGGTCGATTTCCTCTGCCGCGACTCGATCCTGGCTGCTCCCGTCGCCTTGGATATCGTGCTGTTCATGGATCTCGCCTCGCGTACTCCGGGACTGCAAAGCCTGGGTATCCAGGAATGGCTGAGTTTCTATTTCAAGTCGCC
>JANWJB010000080.1 GCA_025449575.1 Acidobacteriaceae bacterium | reverse complement strand
TTGAATCCGACTTGCGGATTATTGAGAAGGTTATCGGTGACCGACACAGCAAAGCCGAGATTCTTATAGACGGGCATTCTCACTGAACTTGTGCCGGAAGCGGAAAAGGCGCTCGCGTCGTTAAAGGCTGTATCCGCCAGAAGCTTTTCATCAAAATCCAGCTTGCCCCAGTCATGCGTGTACGCTTCGGTCACGGACGAACCGACCAGATGCGGATTGGGATATGAAACATCGGCTGCCGCGCTGAACTGCTGATTTTCGTAATGCAGGTCGACCGTTATGTCGAACTCGGAATTCTCCTGCTTGAACAGAGTTGCGCCGACGCCGGCGCCGTAATTCTGCTGGAGTACAAGGCCTTGGGAATAATTGTGGTCGAACGAGACGGCTTGTAGAACGTAGCCTCGGGGACTGAAGTAGTGATCCCGTTCCGCGTCCGCATGGTAGATATTGGTGATCGTTTTGGGCTCGTCCGGCTGCGTTGCCTGCCCTGCGCTCAATGCGAAGTTAACGGTGGTACGGAGCCTCGGGTTTAACCAAGCCACGGAAGGATCGATACGCTTGAGGGCCGCGCTCGCCTGGAACAGATAGCTGTTTTGGGTTGCAAAAACCATGGTGGAGCCAGTCGTAATGTGCCCACTCCAGCCAGAGTTCCAGCCTATTTTCCGATGTATCTCTTTCTGGTATGTGGAGTCGTCCACAACGTATCCGATCGAGGAGGAAGGTATTTCCGTCGCCGTAGCAACGCTCGCGGCGGAGCTAGGGCTCGATTCGGCCTTTGTGGCCGCCGCACTTGTCTCGGGCTTCGTCGCAGGTCGTGGATACACCACGATCTCTTTGGCTCCAATTTTGATGGCTCCCTCGGCCACCAGTGCGCTATTTCTTGCGTCTTTGATGTTTTTGGGGATAATGGCGAATTCCCGCGTGGACTTTAATTGCTCTACATTGTCCCAAGCAACCGTTACTTCTCCTGCCAGATCGCTCTTGAAGGTGATCTTTTTCCCGGTGGAATTCTGCAGGCGGCCGGTAAGCCTGTCGCCGTTTTTGAGGATCAGCTCTTCCCGGATCTCCGGCTTCTTGGTTGTTGCGGACTCGGAGTGCTTCTCGGGGCCACTCTGCGCGAATCCAAAAGAAGCTGTGAGGAACACGAGAGCAACGGTTGCAGCGAATATCATCTGCCTTCGGGCAAAGGAATGGAAGCAATCCTCAAGACAACGCCAAAATTGGGGCATGGGGCTATTCTCCACACAGAAGGCGCGAACCGGAACCTGCCTATGCGGGCTACCCCGCTCCATTGACCGCCCTCCGCGCGCTCCCTATACTCGCGGGAGCGGCTCTCTATCGCCGTTCTCCTATTGCTGTGCACCTTCCGGGTTTGGAGAAGAGCGGCTTTCCTTGGTGGAAACCCGCGTAGGTTGCATCTTCTCTGGGTACACCTATAGGAAAACGGCTCTATCGCGAGAGAGACGATCTGCATCATGCCCATCACTGCGCTCATTGTGGACGACGAACGGCTGGCTCGCGACGAGCTCCAGTACTTGCTGGACTCCGCCGGCGGCGTAGAAGTCGTGGCCCAGGGCCAGAATGGCATCGAGGCGGTCGATCTCATCCGCGAGCATCATCCGGATGTGGTCTTCCTGGACGTGCAGATGCCCGGCCTCGATGGTTTTGCCGTGCTCAAGAAGCTGCTGGAGCGAAACCGGGAAGGAAGCCTGCCCCAGATTGTCTTCGCCACCGCCTTCGACCGGTATGCGGTACGTGCCTTCGATGTCAACGCAATCGACTACCTGCTCAAGCCCTTCGACCGGAAGCGCGTGCTGCAGGCTCTCGATCGCGCCCGGCAACGCTTGCAGGAAGCTCAATCTCACAATGCCACGCAGGGCGGCTCGGCGCACAGCGCCGCGGAGCCTGAAAAGTCCGGCGCTCCGGATTCCGCGGCGGGCTCGCCTTCCGGCCGTCTGGAGACACTGCTGCGTCTGATCGAGCAGCAGCCGCTCCCGCAGCCGCGAAGCGGCAAGATCGTTCTCCAGGCGCAGAGCCGGCTCCTGCTGGTGGATCAAAAAGAGGTATGCTTCGCCTCCATCGACGAAGGCGTCATCTCGGTGGTGACGCCCTCCTTAGAGGGCCAGTCCAAGTGCCACACCCTGGAGGAGCTGCTGGAGATGCTGGACGCTTCCTTGTTCTGGCGAGCGCATCGCTCCTACGTCGTGAACATTAATCACATTAAAGAAGTGATTCCCTGGTTCAAGAGCAGCTATCAACTGCGGATGGATGATCGCAAGCAGACTGAAATTCCGGTTAGCCGTGCGCAGACCCGGCGGCTGCGCGAACTCTTCAAGCTGTAGCCATGCGGGTCAGCGAGTCAGCAAGCCGGCAAGAATATGCCGGGTGCTCAACCAGCCGCGGAAAGCGCCTCGCGTTCTTTTTGAATGGCTTCGAGCATCGTATTGTCGTCCGAATACTTGAAGGAACTAAGATTGCGTTCTCGCGCCTCTCGTTCTTCGACCTTGCCCAACACCTCAATGTCCTGCTCAGTAACAGGGTTGAGACCCTTCGCCTGCATGATCGCCAGGAGTCTTTCGGGAGAAAGGGGGTTTCGGTCGGGCAAACCCTGCAAGTATTCGAGCACCTTCTCTGCGCCTTTTTCGCCGTCATGGCGCGCGATGCCGACCAGTCCGGTGCTGGCCCGCCGTGCCCATCCCACAACAAAGACGCCTTCCAACTCACGATTGGCTGCCGGATCCCAGGCTTCGTAGATCGGCTCGGTGGCCGATTCAGGCGCGGGTTTCGTGGCGAACCCCTCCGGCCCCATCGGCAGGCCGAGCTTCGGATCATGCTTGTCGCCAATGGCAAAGATCAAGGTGTCCACATTCAGAACGGCCGTCCGCCCGGTCGCTTTGGCTGAGGTGTTGCCATCTTTCTTGAGGACAAGATCGTTTTCCGTCACTACCAGCTTCTGGATTCGCCCGTCCGGCCCGGCGATGATTTCTTTCGCCGAGGAGAGGAAGCGGAAGGTCAGCTTGGGCCTCTGCTCCGGCGGAAAGCTCTTGTTCAGGAACGGAAAGGTAGCTTCGGCGAGCTTTTCGGGAGAGAGGTCTTGATGGCAGGCCTCGCAGGCCGGCTTGATCCGTTCCAGTTCGCGCATGAACTCATCGCGCCGTATGTACTCCTCCACATAGGCGATTTCCTTATCGGCAAACTTGGCCTCGTAGGGGCCGCGGCGCGCAATAACAATCACTTCTTCGGTCTGGCGATCAGGACAGTCCTTGAGCAGCCAGCGCATGATATCCACCGCGACGTTGCCCATACCGACAACGGCGATGCGCTTGCCCGTGGAGTGGTCCATCGACGCGCAGAGAGGCAGAAGATTGTAGTGGTAAACAAAATCCTTGGCGGAATAGACGCCTTTGCTGTTTTCCCCGGGAAGGCCAAGCTGGTTGTAGCCCTGGGCCCCGCAAGAAACGACGATGACCGATGGTCCCATTGCGCGCAGGTCGTCGAGGGTGAGGTCACACCCCTCCCCGATCGTTAGATGGCCAAAATAGTGCAGGTTTGGCAATGCAAGGACCTTGGCAAACTGCTTGCGCAGTCCGAATTTCATTTTGTCTTTGAGGGGATAAATTCCATATTCCGCGAGACCCCCAGGTTTAATGTCCCGATTTATGAGGACAACCTGGTGTCCTGCGAGCGCGATTTTCTGGGCGGCAAACATTCCGGCGGGGCCGGCGCCTACGATAAAAGCAGTCTTCATACTCTCCTTTTCGATGAAACTGCCATCAGGAGGGATCCAATTTGCAGCGTAGACCAGATTAAATCAGCTTCTTCGACCCTGTTAGCCCGTTTTTTGCGGCTTCTGCAATATTGGTGTCGCGGGAAATTACTCAACTGTTACCGATTTAGCCAGATTCCTCGGCTGATCGACATCGCAGCCGCGGCGCACCGCGATGTGATAGGCGAGCAGTTGCAAGGGAACCACCTCAATCAGCGGCGCCAACAGCTCCGGCGCCGAGGGCACATAAATCACATGGCTGGTCAGCTCCTGAATTTGGCGATCGCCCTCCGTGGCTACCGCGATCACCTGGCCTGAGCGCGCCGTTACTTCCTGAATGTTCGAGAGCGTCTTTTCATAGCGCAGAACCGAATCGGGATCGTTTTCATCCTTGGTCGCCAGAACGACCACCGGCAGGGACTCGTCGATAAGCGCATTCGGGCCATGCTTCATCTCGCCGGCCGGGTAACCCTCGGCATGGATGTAGGAGATCTCCTTCAACTTGAGCGCTCCTTCCAAGGCTACGGGAAAGTGGATGCCGCGGCCAAGAAAGAGGAAATCCCTGGCATTTGAGTAGAGCTTGGCCAGCCGTTCGCAATCGTCGTCGCTGGTGCGCAGCACCTCCTCAATCTTGCCCGGAACGCGGCTGAGCTCATCGACCAACCTCAAGCCGGCAGCCTGATCGAGAGTGCCGCGTACCTGCGCCAAATGAAGGGCAAAGAGAAACAGAGCCGTGAGCTGCGCGGTGAAGGCCTTGGTGGAGGCCACGCCGATCTCCGGGCCGGCGTGGGTATAGATGGTGCCATACGCCTCGCGGGCGATCATCGCTCCTACCACATTGCAGATGGCGATGGTCTTCGATCCCTTGGCAATCATCTCCCGCTGCGCCGCCAGCGTGTCCGCGGTTTCCCCGGATTGGGTAATCAGCATGCCCAGCGCCTGCGGATCGGCAATGGGATCGCGATAGCGGTATTCGCTGGCATAATCCACTTCCACCGGAAGGCGGGCCAGCCGCTCGATCATGTACTTGCCGGCGAGCGCCGCGTGCCAACTCGTGCCGCAGGCGGCGATATTGATGCTGTTGGCGGCGCGAAACTCCGCCGCGCCAATCTTCATTTCACCCAGATAGACAGCGCCGGTGTCGAGTGAGACGCGGCCCAGCGTGGTCTCCCGGACGGCGCGCGGCTGCTCGAAGATCTCCTTGAGCATGAAGTGCTTGTAGCCGCCCTTTTCCGCCTGGATCGGATCCCAAAGAATGGTTTGCAGCGGACGCTCGATGGGCTTGCCTTCCAGATCGGTGAGCCGGACCCCCGCAAGGGTGAGGACAGCCACATCGCCATCCCCCAGGAAGTAGAGCTTGCGGGTGTGATGCAGGATGCCGGGCACGTCGGAGGCGACAAAATACTCGCCGTCACCCACGCCGACTACCACCGGCGGCCCGGAGCGGGCCGCGACAATCTTGTTGGGCTCGTCGGCCGAGATCACGACCAACGCAAACGAGCCGGTCAGCCTGCGCGCCGCGGCGCGCACCGCGTCTTCCAGGGGAATCGCCCTGCCTGCTGCTTCCGCCGTGCGCAGCTCCTGCTCGATCAGGTGCGCAATGATTTCAGTATCCGTTTCGGTGACGAAGCGGTGGCCCTGCTGGGCCAGCGCCTTTTTTAGAGTGAGGTAGTTCTCGACAATACCGTTGTGCACCACGACGATGCGCCCGGTGCAGTCGCGGTGGGGATGAGCGTTCTCCTCCGTCGGGCGCCCATGCGTCGCCCAGCGCGTGTGCCCTATTCCGTAAGAACCTCGGATGGGGTGCTGCCGGACTGCTTGCTCAAGATTGCGCAGCTTGCCGGCGGCGCGACGCAGCTCAAGCCCATCGCCGTTGCCCCCGACCGCGATTCCGGCCGAATCGTAGCCGCGGTACTCCAGCCGGCGCAGTCCCTCGAGGATGACCGGCACCACTTCCTTCGGTCCAATGTAGCCTACGATTCCGCACATGGCAGTATTGTACGGGCTTGCCCGGGCGCGTCGAATGGCCCGGACGGGGAAGCGGAGCTAGGGCCTTCTCATGGAAGGCCCTAGTCTTCCAGGCGATAGGAAAATTCTTCAATCACCGGGTTGGTGAGCACCTCTCGCGCGATGCGTTCAACCTCTTCCCGGGCGGCCGACACCTCCAGACCCGGCTCCAGCACGATCTGAAAGTATTTTCCCTGCCTGACTTCGCAAATCCCTTTGTACTGCATCTTTTTGAGGGCACTATGGATGGTTTGTCCTTGAGGATCGAGGACCGTGCGTTTGGGCATGACGTAGACATGAGCCTTCATCGTGGCCGATTATAAACGCTGGAGTCTCCCAGAGTTTTCTTTCGCGGAAAGGTCCTACGAACCATAGCGCATGACAAATTACCTGGAATTGCCCATTGGCGAAAATGCTCCCGAGGTTATCAACGCGATCATCGAGATCCCGGCGGGGGCCATCAACAAATACGAATATGACAAGACGCTGCACGTCTTCCGGCTCGACCGGAATCTTCACTCGCCGGTGCACTATCCGGGCGACTACGGCTTCATTCCTTCCACTTTGAGCGAGGACGGCGATCCGCTCGACGTCATGGTGCTGGTCGACGCGCCCAGTTTTCCGGGCTGCCTGATGATGGTGCGGCCGATCGGCCTGCTGGAAATGCTGGACCAGGGAGTGCTGGACGAAAAAGTGCTGGCCATAGGCAAGTACAATCCCCGCTATGCGGATGTGTGGAACTATTCGGAGATCTACCCGCACATGCTCAAAGAATTGACCCATTTCTTTGCGATTTACAAGGATCTGGAGGGCAAGCGGGTAGAGGTTAAGGGATGGCATGACGCGGCCTACGCGCGGGCCAAGGTCATGGAATCCGCCGAGCGGTTCAAGAAAAAGTGTGATGCGAAGTAGCTCCCTCGCATGCGCGAGGCAATTCTGCAGGTTTACACAAAAGAGAATCGAATGAACCGTGAAGCCTGGGTGGGAAAAGTGATTGACCGGCGCCGCATGCTGCTGGGAATGATGACGGCCGCCGCCACGCCGCTGGCTATGCACGCACAAGCGGGCCCGCAGCAGCATCCCGCTTACCGCCAGGACGCGACCCTTTCGCTCAAGATAGAGGATTTGGAGCTGACAGAGGTACACGGGCACTATGAGGCGGAAGCCGGCGTCAACCATCAGACCCAGGTGAATCCGCTGGACGTTTATGAGCAGTATCGGCGACCGGGATATCAGGATCATCCCGGCGGCACGGTGCGTGTCGCAACCAAGGCAGTCTATCTGCGCATCCGCACCGCGGGCGGTCCGGACGGGCTCTATGGACCGATCGATCATGAGACCGCCATCGTGGTCCGCGAGCAACTGCGGCCCTTTTTGCGGGGTAAGGATGCGCTGGCAGGCTCAAAGCTGTGGGACCAGATGTACCGCTCCTATCGCCATTCGCGCGATGGGATTTTTATGATGGCCATCAGCGCCGTGGACAACACGCTTTGGGACGTGAAGGGCCGCGTCTACGGCGTTCCCGTCTACCGCCTGTTGGGAGGGCCTACGCGGCCATCGGTAGAGATGTACGCCAGTTGCCTGGGCTTTTCGCTTCAGCCGGAGGCGGTTCGCAAACGCTGCCTTGCCATTCAGGCGCAGGGGTATCGCTATCAGAAATGGTTCATGGGCTACGGTCCCGGCTCCGGTCCGGAAGGGATGCGCAAGAATGTGGAACTGGTAGCGCTGCTACGCGAGACCCTGGGAGAGGATGCCGAGATCATGTTTGACGCCTATCACTCCTGGGATCTCGACTACGCACTGGAATGGGCGCACCAGGTGGAGAAATACCGTCCTTACTGGATCGAGGAAGCGTCGCAGCCGGAGGACATTGAGAGCTTCGCCATCCTGCGCCGCAGCACGAAGATTCCCGTAGCCTCCGGAGAGCACTTCTACGGGCGATGGGAGGTGGCGCGCTACCTGCAAGCCCAGGCCCTCTCGGTGGTGCAAGCCGATCCGGAGTGGTGCGGAGGCATCTCCGAGCTGGTCAGGATTGGAACCGTGGCCTCGCTGCACGATGTATTGGTGATTCCGCACGGGCACAGCCTGCACGCCGCTCTGCACGTCATCGCAAGCCAGCCCCCGATGACCTTTCCACTGGGCGAATACCTCGTCAACAAAATGCGCAACTACTATCATTTCGAAAAGAATCCTCCCTTCCCCGAAAAGGCGCACATCGCTCTGCCCACAGGACCGGGATTCAACATCGAGCTGGACCCCGCGAAGATCGAGTCGCAAAATGCCCTGCGCCTCGACTAGAGGGGAATTCGGCAGGCTGCGTTGACGCGAAGATCGAGTCGCAAAATGCCCTGCGCCTCGACTAGAGGGGAATTCGGCAGGCTGCGTTGACGCGCTTGCGCAAAGCAGTACAAGTCCTGTCCAGCTAGCTTGTTTTCACAATGATCTTCCCGTTGGGATGGTTCTCGGCCTCGCGGTGAGCCTCCCTGATCCAATCGAAAGGCAGGACTTTGGCGATGGGGATGGTGAATTTTCCCGACGCGGCATCGTTGGCCAGCTCCGCCAGACGGGCCGCGTCCGGCTGGGCCATAAAGCCGACCGTACGCACGCCATACTTTTCCGCATCCGCCGGAGGCGCCAGCACCGATCCAAAGACGCCGCGCTTCTTAAGGACGCGAAGGGTCTGCGCAGCCGCGCTGCCGCCGATGGTATCCGCCACCGCGTCGAGATCGCGCAGCGTCCCCATCTGCTCGGGATCGTCCAACGCAACCACCTGCTGGGCCCCCAGCGCTTCGGCATCCCCAACCTGCTTCTTGCGGACGCCGGCAATCACCTTGGCGCCGTGCTGCAGAGCCACATGGACCGCGGTTCGTCCCACACCGCCCAGCGCGCCCAGCACCAGCACCGTTTGCCCGCGCTCGATCTTTATGGCGCGCTCGATCAATTGCGCTCCGGTTAGCGAGACCAGAGGCAGCGCGGCGGCCTCCTCAAAACTGAGCTTCTCCGGCATTGGCGTAAGCTCGCTCGCCTTCACCACCGCCAGTTCCGCATAAGTACTCCGGGCCAGGGCCATCACCCGCTGGCCCTGGGTAAAGCCGGTCACGCCTTCGCCGGCGCGCTCCACTTCCCCGGCCAAATCGCGGCCCAGAATCGCCGGAAGCGTGACGTCGATCCGCCCCCGTGTCGCGCCGCTGCGAATCTTCCAATCGATGGGATTGATGCTGATGGCGCGCACCCGCACCAGCACTTCGCCGGCGGCGGCCACCGGATCGGTCACGTTTTCAAGCTCAAGCTGTTCAACGCCGCCAAAACCTTTCAGAACCGCAGCATGCATTTCCTGCCTCCCTGTGCCGGCTTCTCTCCAGCTACGATGAGCGGGCGGCGGCAGGGTTGCCTGGCCGGGCGTGCCGGGCGGCCTATCGGAGCCGCCTATATAATCCGACCGTCGCTCAAAACTATCGCGTGGGGCGCCGGCAAGCTCTTCATGGCCGGCGATGCATCCATCCCTATTCGAAGCGGAGACTTTCCTTATGGTTGAGAATTCTTCCCGATGGCTTGCTGCACTTCTCTCTCTGGGGATGGCCTTCTGTCTCTGGGGCCGGCCGCTAACTGCGCAGACGAAACCGGCGCCGCTCGGGATTTTTGAAGGTCAAACGGATGTTGGGAGCGTGAGGCCGCCAGGACGCGCGGTGTACGACGCGGCGAAGGGCACTTATACGATCACTGCGGCCGGCGCGAATATCTGGTCCACCGAGGATGGCTTTCATTTTGTATGGACGAAGGCATCAGGCGACGTGTCGCTGGCGGCGGATATCCGGTTTGCGGAGAGCTCGGGGAGCCACAGCCCCTACCGCAAGGCGGTGTTGATGTTCCGCCAGTCGCTCGATGCGGACGGAGTTTACGCCGACGCGGCGAGTCACGGGTCGGGCATGACGGCGCTCCAGTACCGGCGGGCCAAAGGAGCCGCGACCGAGGACATCGAGCTGAACATCGGCTCCCCGGAGCGATTGAAGATTGAAAAGCGCGGCGACCTCATCACCATGCTCCTCAGCATGCATGGCGAGCCTCTGCATCCGGTAGGGGCATCGATCAAGCTGCATCTGGAGGAGCCGTTTTACGCCGGCATCGGCGTTTCCGCGCACAATCAAAACCAAAGCGAGACCGCGGTTTTCTCCCAGGTCGAGTTGAAGACTCTGCCGAGGCAAGCGGCCGGGGAGACCGCGCTTTCCAGCACGCTGGAAACGATCGGCGTAGGGGCCGACCGGGGCCGCGCCATCGCCGTCTATTCCCGGCGCGCTCTCTTTGAGGCGCCGAACTGGTCGCCGGACGGCAAGTATCTTCTCTTCGACGGAGAAGGGAGGATTTGGAAAATACCGGTCGCCGGCGGCGCTCCCACGGCCTTCGATATCGGGCAAGCCAGCCATTGCAACGGCAGCCACGGCTTTTCACCCGACGGCAAACGGCTGGCAATCAGTTGCTCCACGCCCGGCCGGCCCGGATCGCGGGTCTTTGTCGTTCCCGCGGCGGGAGGCTCGCCGCGCGTGGTGACGGAGAATCCCAACTCCTACTGGCATAGCTGGTCGCCGGACGGCAAGACGATCCTCTTCACTCGCCCACAGAAGGGCGGGGCGATCAATATCTATTCCATAACGGCAGAGGGAGGAGCGGAGAAGGCGCTGACCACCGGTACGGGCACCAACGACGACCCCAACTACTCGCCGGATGGAAAGTATATCTACTTCAACTCCGACCGTTCCGGTCATATGCAGATCTGGCGCATGCATCCGGACGGAAGCCATGCGGAGCAAATTACTTCCGACGAGCGGGAGAACTGGACGGCGCATCCATCTCCGGACGGGAAATGGATCGTTTACATCAGTTATGACAAGGGAGTTACCGGCCATCCCGCAAACAAGGAGATTGAACTGCGCCTTATTTCTCTCAGCGACAAAAAGGCCAGTACTCTGGTAAAACTCGCCGGTGGCTCGGGCACGATGAATGTGCCTTCCTGGTCGCCTGATAGCCTCCACCTGGCCTTCGTGAGCTACCAGTTCCTACCCGTTCCAGAGGGTGCAGCGGGGAAGGAAGCGATTGGGGTGGCTACGGAGTAATCCGTCGATGCGCAATCTACCTTGAGGGGATAGTGCCCGAAGGACTAAAGCGGATTCACGATAGGTGTATCCCGAGGCGGACGCGCCATGCGCGGCTTTTCCATCAAGAAAAGCCATACTTCTCGAACCACGGTGGAGGAACCTCGGTGGAGCATGGTAATCGTGAATCTGCACTAAG